>NZ_SRIC01000012.1 GCF_004684775.1 Streptomyces sp. MZ04 | reverse complement strand
CCGCGCGGCGGACGAGCCGCTGAGCGCCCCCGCCCCCGATGCCCCCGATGCCGCTCAGCGAGAGGTGTGACGACGTGCTGTCCGACAACGTGAGCCGGATCGTGGAGGCCCGGGTCCATGACCCCCGCGCTTTCGCCGCGGCGGCCACGCGACGTGTGAAGGCCACCTCCCCGGTCGGCGAGCACGGCAAGGCGGTGATCATCGCCGCCGACCATTCGGCACGCGGCGCCAACGCGGTGGGCGCCGACCCCTCCGCGATGGCCGACCGCTTCGAGCTGCTCGACCGGCTCTGCCTCGCCCTGGAGCGGCCCGGCGTGACCGGTGTCCTCGCCACCGCCGACATCCTCGAGGACCTGCTGCTGCTCGGCGTCCTGGACGGCAAGAGCGTCTACGGCTCCATGAACCGCGCCGGTCTCGCCGGGTCCACCTTCGAGATCGACGACCGCTTCACCGGGTACGACGCCGCCACCCTCGCCACGATGGGCTTCGACGGCGGCAAAATGCTCACCCGCATCGCGCTCGACGACCGCGACACCCCGTCCGTCCTGGAGAACACCGCCAGGGCCGTCAACGAACTCAGCGGCCGCGGGCTGATCGCCATGGTCGAGCCGTTCCTCTCCGAGTGGCACGAGGGGCGCATCCGCAATGACCTCTCCCCCGAGGCCGTCATCAAGTCCATCACCATCGCCTCCGGGCTCGGCCGCCGCAGCGCCTATACCTGGCTGAAGCTGCCCGTCGTCGACGACATGGAGCGCGTACTCGCCTCGTCCACCCTGCCCACTCTGCTGCTCGGCGGCGAGGTCAAGGACCCCGACACCGCCTTCGAGGCCTGGGGCAAGGCCCTGAAACTCCCCACCGCGCAGGGCCTGGTCGTGGGCCGCTCCCTGCTCTATCCCTCGGACGGCGACGTCGTCGGCGCGGTGGACCGGGCGGTGAGTCTGCTGTGAGCACGTACCACCTCCCCAAGTGCCAACTCCCCAAGGGGACTTCGGCCGACGACGTGTACGACCTCGCCATCACCCCCGAGTCCGCCGGATGGGGCCACTCGGGACTGCGGATCGTCGAGCTCGCGCCCGGCGGGAGCCACACCCTCGCCACGGGCGACGCCGAATTCCTGGTACTGCCGCTCTCCGGCTCCTGCACCGTCTCCGTCGACGACAAGGCCTTCTCACTCGAAGGACGCTCCGGCGTGTTCGACTCGGTCACCGACTTCGCGTACCTGCCGCGCGCGTCGGAGGCCTTCCTCAGCAGCGCTTCCGGCGGGAGGTTCGCGCTGCCCTCCGCCCGTACCGAGGCCGTCCTGCCACCTCGGTACGGGCGCAAGGAGGACGTGCCCGTGGAGGCGCGCGGCGCGGGCAACTGCGCGCGCACGGTGAACAATTACTGCCTGCCCGGCACCTTCGACGCCGACCAGCTGCTGGTCTGCGAGGTGCTCACACCGGGCGGCAACTGGTCCTCGTATCCGCCGCACAAGCACGACGAGGCGCGGGTCGACGCGGACGGCAATCCCGTCGAGAGCGAGCTCGAAGAGATCTACTACTTCGAGATCGCCGAGGGACCGCAGGGGCCCGGCTTCGCCTACCAGCGGGTGTACGGCACCGAGGAGCGCCCCATCGACGTCCTCGCCGAGGTCCGCTCCGGCGACGCCGTCCTCGTCCCGCACGGCTGGCACGGCCCCTCCGTCGCCGCGCCCGGCCACGACCTCTACTACCTCAACGTCATGGCCGGCCCCGGCCAGGACCGCGCCTGGCTGATCTGCGACGACCCCGCGCACGGTTGGGTGCGCACCACCTGGGAGACCCGATCATGAGCGAGCAGACCCTCCGACTCACCACCGCCCAGGCCCTGGTGCGCTTCCTGGCGGCCCAGTACAGCGAGCGGGACGGGCAGGAGCAGCGGCTGATCCCGGGGGTCTGGGGCATCTTCGGGCACGGCAACGTCGCCGGCGTCGGCCAGGCGCTCCTCCAGGCGGCGGCCACTCAAGAAGCGGATCTTCCCTACTACTTGGCCCGCAACGAGCAGGGCATGGTGCACGCGGCGGTGGCCTTCGCCAAGATGCGGGACCGGCTCTCCGCCTTCGCGTGCACCGCATCCACCGGCCCCGGCTCCACGAACATGGTCACCGGCGCGGCCCTGGCCACCACCAACCGGTTGCCCGTCCTGCTGCTGCCCAGCGACATGTTCGCCACCCGCGCCGCCGACCCGGTCCTCCAGCAGCTGGAGGATCCCCGGGCCGGGGACACCTCGGTCAACGACGCCTTCCGGCCCGTGTCCAAGTACTTCGACCGGATCTCGCGCCCCGAACAGCTCATCCCGGCCGCGCTCGCCGCGATGCGGGTGCTCACCGACCCGGTCGAGACCGGAGCCGTGACGCTGTGCCTGCCGCAGGACGTGCAGGCGGAGGCGTACGACTGGCCGGTCGACTTCTTCCGGCGGCGGGTGTGGCACGTGGGCCGTCCCGTGCCGGAGCCCGCCGCGCTCGAGCGGGCGGCACGTCTCCTGCGTACGGCGCGCAGGCCGCTGATCGTCGCCGGGGGCGGCGCCGTCTACTCCGGTGCCGAGACCGCGCTGCGGGCCTTCGCCGAGGCCACCGGCATCCCGGTGGCGGACACGCACGCGGGCAAGGGCGCGGTGCCCTGGGACCACCCCGGCGCGGTCGGCGGCATCGGCTCCACCGGCGCGTACGCCGCCAACGAGCTGGCCCGGGAGGCGGATGTCGTCCTTGGCATCGGCACCCGGTACAGCGACTTCACCACCGCGAGCCACACCGTCTTCGGCAACCCGGACGTCACGTTCATCAATCTCAACGTGGCCCGCCTGGACGCTGTCAAACACTCCGCCGAACCCCTGATCGCCGACGCCCGCCTCGGCATCCAGGCCCTCGCCGGCGCGCTGACCGACTGGGAGGTCGAGGAGGAGTACCGGGAGCACATGCGTCAACTCATCGCCCGGACAGGGGAGATCGAGGAGGAGTGCTTCGCTCCCGACCGCAACACCGGCGAGCTGCCGGCGCAGACGACGATCCTCGGCGCGCTCCGTGACGTCCTGGACGACCGTGACGTGGTCATCAACGCGGCCGGGTCCATGCCCGGTGACCTCCAGCAGCTGTGGCGGGCCTGCGACCCCAAGGCCTACCACGTCGAGTACGCCTACTCCTGCATGGGCTACGAGGTCGCCGCCGGTCTCGGCGTGAAGATGGCCGATCCCTCGCGCGAGGTCGTCGTACTCGTCGGTGACGGCTCGTATCTGATGATGGCCCAGGAAATCGTGACCATGGTCTCCGAAGGCCTGAAGGTCATCATCGTCCTGGTCCAGAACCATGGCTTCGCCTCCATCGGCGCACTCTCCGAAGCCCTCGGCTCCCAGCGCTTCGGCACCAAGTACCGCTATCGCGACGGGACTTCGGGCCGACTCGACGGCGATGTCCTGCCCGTCGACCTCGCCGCCAATGCCGCATCGCTCGGCGCCGACGTCCTGCACGCCGCCACCGTGGACGACTTCCGCACCGCCATGGAGAAGGCGAAGGGCACCGACCGCACCACCGTCGTCCACGTCGAGACCGACCTCTACGGACCCAATCCGCCCGCCCACGGCTGGTGGGACGTGCCGGTGAGCCAGACCTCCGCCCTGGAGTCCACGCGCTCCGCGTACGAGACCTACGTCACCCACAAGCAGTCGCAGCGCCACTACCTGTAAGGACCCCCCACGTGAAGACCATCCAGCACTGGCTCGGCGGCTCTCCCGCCGCCGGCGCGGACACCGTTCCGGTGTTCAATCCGGCCACCGGGCGGGAGACGGCCCGCGTCGTACTCGGCGGGCTCGCCGATGTGGACGCCGCCGTCATCGCCGCCTGGCCGGCCTTCGAGGCCTGGTCCGAGTCGTCCCTGTCTCAGCGGACCCAGGTGATGTTCGCTTTCCGGGATCTGCTCGGCCGGCACGAGGAGGAGCTGGGCCGGATCATCTCCGCCGAGCACGGCAAGACCGTCGACGACGCGCGCGGCGAGATCGTGCGCGGACGCGAGGTCGTCGAGTTCGCGTGCGGCCTCGGGGACGTACTGAAGGGCAGCTTCTCCGACCAGGTGTCGCGCGGCGTCGACGTGCACAACTTCCGCCGGCCGCTGGGCGTCGTCGCCGGCATCACCCCCTTCAACTTCCCCGCCATGGTGCCCCTGTGGATGCACCCCATCGCCATCGCGACCGGCAACACCTTCATCCTCAAGCCCAGCGAACGCGACCCGTCCGCCGCGAACTTCGTCGCCGAGCTGTACCGCGAGGCCGGGCTGCCCGACGGTGTGTTCAATGTCGTGCACGGCGGCAAGGACGCGGTCGACGCGATCCTCACCCACCCCGGCATCTCCGCCGTCTCCTTCGTCGGCTCCACACCGATCGCCAAGTACGTCCACGAGCTGGCCACTTCGCACGGCAAGCGCGTCCAGGCGCTCGGCGGCGCCAAGAACCACGCCGTCGTCCTGCCCGACGCCGACCTGGAGTTCGCCGCGAACCACATCACCGCCGGCGCCTATGGATCGGCGGGCGAACGCTGCATGGCCGTCTCCGTGGCCGTCGCGGTCGGCGACGCGGCCGACGGGCTCGTCGAGATCCTGGAGCGCAAGGCCCGCGAGGTGACCGTCGGCCCCGGCGACGCACCCGGCACCGACATGGGCCCGCTGATCACCAAGGCCGCCCAGGAACGCGTCGAGAACGCCGTCGGTACCGCGTCCCTGCAGGGCGCGACGGTCGTCGTCGACGGGCGCGGCCTCAAGGTCGAAGGCCACGAGGACGGCTTCTTCACCGGGCCATCCCTGCTCGACCATGTCACCACCGACATGGACGCCTACCGGGAAGAGCTCTTCGGGCCGGTCCTCGCCGTCGTCCGCGTCGACACCCTCGACGAGGCGATCGCCCTCATCAACGCCAATCCGTACGGCAACGGCACCGCCCTGTTCACCGACAGCGGCGAGGCCGCCCGCCGCTTCCAGCGCCACGTCACCGTCGGGATGATCGGCGTCAACGTGCCGGTGCCCGTGCCGATGTCGTACTACTCCTTCGGCGGCTGGAAGGACTCCCTCATCGGCGACTCCCCCGTGCACGGCGCCGAAGGTGTCCGCTTCTACACCCGCCCCAAGGTCGTCACCACCCGCTGGCCGCGCCGCACACAGCAGCACGCCGCCGCGGGCTTCGACTTCCCCACCTCCGACTAACCCTGGGAGGCGGCCATGGACGTCAGGGACGACACCCCCCATGCCCCCGCGCCGAGCAGCACCGTCAGAGACGACACGTCTCCCCACGTCTACCGGCGGCTGCGGACCATCACCGTCATCGCCACCTTCGGCGGGCTCCTGTTCGGATACGACACCGGCGTCATCTCCGGAGCGCTTCCTTTCATGTCCCTCTCACCCGAGCGGGGTGGTCTCGGGCTCAGCCCGCTGACCGAGGGGATCGTCGCGTCGTCCCTGGTGCTCGGAGCCGCATGCGGGGCTCTTTTCGGCGGCCGTCTCAGCGACCGCTACGGGCGCAAGCGGGCGATCCTCGGGCTCGCCCTGCTGTTCTTCATCGGCGCGCTGGGTACCGCGCTCGCACCTGATCTCACCGTGCTGGTGCTGTTCCGCGGACTGCTCGGGCTCGCCGTGGGCGGCGCGTCCGCGACAGTGCCGGTGTTCATCGCCGAGCTGGCTCCCGCCGAGCACCGCGGCCGCCTCGTGACCCAGAACGAGCTCATGATCGTGACGGGTCAACTCGTCGCCTACACCTCCAACGCGGTCATCGCCCGGACCGCGGGCGAGGGTGGCGTGTGGCGTTGGATGCTCGGGCTCGCCACGGTCCCGGCCGTTCTGCTGTGGCTCGGGATGCTGTTCGTGCCCGAGTCACCCCGCTGGCTGGCCTCTCGCGGTCGATTCGATGACGCGGCCCGCACCTTGGCCCGGATCCGTGACGAGCGGGTCGTCGACGCGGAGTTCGCGGAGATCAAGAGCCGGGTGACCGCCGACGCCCACGAGCCGCGGGCGGGATGGCGGAGTCTGGGCACGCCGTGGCTACGGCGCGTCGTGACGTTCGGGTTCGGCCTCGCCGCCCTCACCCAGCTCACCGGCGTCAACTCGATCATGTACTTCGCGCCGACGATCCTGCTGGACACGGGCCTCGGCACCCAGGCCGCGCTCACCGCCACCATCGCCAACGGCGTCGTGGCCGTCCTCGCGGTCTCCACCGGCATGTGGCTGCTGGGCCGGTTCGGCCGTCGCCCGATGCTGCTGACCGGTCAGGTCGGCGTCACCGTCTCGCTGTTGCTGATCGCCTTCTGTTTCCTGGTCCTGCCCGAGTCGGCCGCCCGCAGCTACCTCGTGCTCGCGTCCATGCTGAGCTTCCTGCTGTTCATGCAGGGCTGCATCGCGACCGTGTTCTGGCTGATGCTCTCGGAGATCTTCCCGCTGCGCCTGCGCGGCTTCGCGATGGGCACGGCCGTCTTCGGCACCTGGATGGCCAACTTCTTGGTCACTCTGGCGTTCCCGCCACTGATCGACGCGATCGGCGGAACCACGTTCCTGATCTTCGCCGCGATCAACGCCGCCACGTTCGTCTTCTACGTCCGCACCGTTCCCGAGACACGCGGCCGCTCGATGGAAGCCATCGAGTCCCACTTCCGTCGGCAGTTCGCCGCCTGATCCCGCATCCGCCACCTTCTTCACCTCCTCGATCCCCTTGAAGGGCACAGCCATGTCTACGTCCAGCAAGCCTCTCTCCGTCGCGGTGATCGGAGCCGGCATGGCCGGCCGCAGCCACGCCGCCGGCTACCGCAACGTCAACACGGTCTTCGGCGCCGGCCTGCCGCCGGTCCGGCTGGCCGCGATAGCCGATGCCCATGTCGAACTCGGCGAGGACGCCGCCCGCCGCTACGGGTACGAGAAGGCGCTTGCGAGCTGGGAGGCCGTCGCCGAGGACCCGACGATCGACGCCGTCAGCATCGTCGTCGGCAACCATCTGCACCGCCCGATCGCCGAGGCGCTCGTCGCCGCGGGCAAGCACGTGCTGTGCGAGAAGCCGCTGGCCGGCTCGCTCGAAGACGCCCGTGCGATGGCCGAGTTGGAGCGCGCCACCGATGTGGTGACCGCCGTCGGGTACACCTTCCGCCGTTCTCCCGCCATCGCCGGGATCCGCGATCATGTCCGCAACGGCGAGCTGGGTGACCTCACGCTGTTCAGCGGCCGGTACTGGTGCGACTACGCGACCGACCCGAACGGGCCACTGAGCTGGCGATTCAAGGGCGGCCCCGGCTCCGGCGCACTCGGGGACGTCGGCGCGCACGTGATCGACGCCGCCGAGTACGTCGCGGGACCCATCGCCGCGGTCTCCGGCGCCTCCCTTTCGACACAGATCACCAAGCGGCCCTTGCCGCTTGGCGCGGTCGTCGGGCACAACGCCGCGCCCGTCTCGGACGAGTTCGGCGAGGTCGAGAACGAGGACACCGCGTCGTTCACCGCTCGCTTCGAGTCCGGTCTCGTGGGCACCTTCTCGTTGTCACGGACCGCCTTCGGCCTGCCCAACGGGCTCGCCTTCGACGTGCTGGGACTTGGCGGCCGGGCCGCGTTCGACCAGCACCGGCCTGCTGAGTACGTCCTCGACGACGCCCAGCCCGAGGCCCGCACCCGAGGAGCCCGCCAGATCATCGCCGGCCCGCAGCTGCCGTACTTCGCCGGCGGCTACCCGATGGAGGCGCCGGGTGTGGGAGGCGGCAACGCCGAGATGTTCACGTACCAGGCCCGGGCCTTCCTCGACCAGGTCGCGGGCGTCGCCGACCCACGCCCGGCCTGCGCCACGTTCGCCGACGGTCTGCGCACGATGGAGATCATCCAGGCCGTCGTCGAGTCCTCCCGCAATGGCGGCACCGGCGTTGCGGTCCCGTCCGCCCGCTGACCCCCGTATCGAACGAAGGAGCAGAACAACCATGGCCCTCAAGCTCGGCGCCTACACCGCCTGTCTGCACGACCTGCCCCTGACCGAGGCCCTCGACATCCTCAAGGACAACGGCCTGACCTCCGTCGAGGTCAACACCGGTGGGTTCATCCCCGCCCCGCACTGCCCGGTCGACCTGCTGCTGTCCTCGGCCACCGCGCGCGAGGAGTACCTGGCGGCCTTCGCCGAACGCGGGATGGAACTGACCGGGCTCAACTGCAACGGCAATCCGCTCAACCCGCTCCCGGGCGTCGGGCCGAAGCACGCCGACGACCTGCGCCGCACCGTTCGGCTCGCGGGGCTGCTCGGCGTGAAGCACGTCGTGACCATGTCCGGCACTCCGGGATCCGACCCCGAAGCCAAGTACCCCTCCTGGGTCGTCAATCCCTGGGACGGCGTCTACCTGGACGTACTCGACTACCAGTGGGGCGTGGCCGTCGAGTTCTGGAAGGAGATCGACGCACTCGCCCGCGAGAACGACGTCAGGGTCGCCATCGAGATGCACCCGCACAACGTGGTGTTCTCACCGGTCACCCTCAAGCGGCTCGTCGACGAGGCCGGCGCGACCAACCTCGGCGCCGAGATGGACCCCTCCCACCTGATGTGGCAGGGCATGGACATCGTCGCCTCCATCAAGTGGCTCGGCCCGCTGGTGTTCCACGCCGCCGCGAAGGACGCCACGCTGTGCCCCGGCGCGGACATCCGCGGTGTCCTGGACACCTCGTTCACGCGCGTGCCCGCGGACGCCGAGGGCAAGGTGCCCACCGGCATCGGCTTCTGGTGCAACGCCTGGCCGGAGAACCCAGCCTGGAAGTTCGTCGCCGTCGGCCTGGGCAACGACGTGCCCTTCTGGACCGAGTTCCTTCGCGCACTGGCCGAGATCGACCCGGACATGGCCGTCAACATCGAGCACGAAGACGCCGCCTTCTCCCAGACCGAGGGGCTCGCCCTCGCCGCCAAGAACCTGCACGGCGCCGCGGCCGCTCTCTGACTCCCCCCCCCACGTGGCCCCGCACCCGCAAGTCGAGTGCGGGGCCACGACTGCTCGGCGACGGCTGCGGAGGCGGGTCCTCAGGAGCCGGTGCCGAAGTCCTGGATCCACCAGGGACCGTTGTCCGCGAAATTGGCGTCGACGCCAATCTCCTTGTAGTCGCAGTTGAGGATGTTCGCCCTGTGACCAGGGCTGTCCATCCAGCCCTCCATGACCGATTCCGCGTCCGGATACCCCTCCGCTATGTTCTCGCCGACGTACGCGGTGTAGCCGGCGGCTTCGGCGCGGCTCTGCGGAGTGGACCCGTCGGGGCCGGTGTGGGACAGGACGCCGGTTTCGGCCATGACCTCGTTGTAGTCATGGGCGGCTTCAGTGAGTTCGGCGTTCTTGGTCAAGGGTGAGCAACCAGCCTTGTCACGCTCCTTGTTGACGAGCGCGATCACCTTCGCCTCGGGGCTGGGGCCCTCCCTCCCGGGGGCGTCGAAAGCCGCTGATCGCGCGTGTTCCTCCGCGCCACCCGGGGTGATCGCGGCCGAGGCGAAACCGACACTGAGACCCACGGCGGCGGTGGCCGAACCGAGGGTCACAACGATGTTGCGCCCCCTGAACAGCCGCTTGGAGCGCGCGTGCGAGCGCGGCGCGTGGGGGGCTTGCGAAGTGATCTGCACTGGACCTCGCTTGGTGTACGGACGGTTGGCGGGCACCCAGCCAAGCCGTGACCTTCGTCAGAGCAATCCGCCTCGGGAGGGATGTTCCGGCTCCTGCTCGTCGGGCCTCACCGGATCGGGCCACGGTCCGAACAGCAACGGCCAGGTCCGATGTGGACCTGGCCGTTGCTGTCCGGAGACATGGATGCTCGTGGAGTTCCCCGTCAGGGACTGGCTGCCGAAGCGGCCCGCAGGGACGTGGATTCCTCCGGGAGTTCTTCGACGTCGATGCCCTGTACCTGGGCGAGTTCGTGCTTCAGCGCGGCGAGTTCGGCACCGCCGGCCATGTGATGGGTGAGTTCGTCGAGGGTGACCTGATCGCGGGAGGCGCTCAGGTCGAGGGTGCCGAGCCGCAGTACGGCGAAGTGGTCGCCGACCATGTAGGCGTGGTGCGGATTGTGGGTGATGAAGATGACACCGAGGCCGCGCTCGCGGGCGGCTGCGACGTACTTCAGCACGACACCGGACTGTTTGACGCCGAGTGCGGCCGTGGGCTCGTCGAGGATGAGCACACGGGCGCCGAAGTGGACGGCCCGGGCGATGGCCACGGACTGGCGCTGGCCACCTGAGAGAGTGCCGATGGGCTGGTCGAGGTTGTCGAGCACGATGCCCATGTTGCGCAGCTCGTGGTCCGCGGTCTCCTTCATTCGCTCGATGTCCAGGCGGCGCAACGGCCAGGGGCCTCGGGTGAGTTCCGAGCCGAGGAAGAAGTTCCGCCATACCGGCATCAACGGCACGGTGGCCAAGTCCTGGTACACGGTGGCGATGCCGCGGTCGAGGGCTTGGCGCGGGGTGCTGAGATGCACCGGCTTGCCGTCGATGAGGTAGTCGCCTTCGGTGTGCTGGTGCAGCCCGGAGATGGTTTTGATGAGAGTGGACTTGCCGGCGCCGTTGTCGCCGAGGACGCACGTCACCTGCCGCGGCTCGACCGCCAGGTCGACGCCGTGCAGCGCACGGACGTTGCCGTAGGACTTGCCGATGCTCTTGAGCTCGACGATGGGTCCGGCTTCCTCGGGCGTGGACTCGTGGGGTGCGGACTTCTCCGTTGTCATGCGATCACCTCCTGGTCGCCTGGCGGCGGACCCACAGATTGACGAGTGCGGCGAGCAGGAGCATCACGCCCAGGAAGGCCTTGAACCAGTCGGGGTTCCAGTTGGCGTAGACGATGCCCTGGGACACCATGCCGAAGATGACGGCGCCCAGGACCGCCCCGACCGCCGAGCCGTAGCCGCCCGTGAGCAGGCAACCGCCGATGACCGCCGCGATGATGTAGAGGAACTCGTTGCCGACACCCTCGCCGGACTGCACGGTGTTGAAGGCGAACAGCAGGTGCATGCCGACGAACCAGGCGCCTGCGCCCACCCCCATGAACAGTGCGATCTTGGTGAGGTTCACCGGGACCCCGACGGCGCGGGCGCTGTCCTTGTTGCCGCCGACGGCGAAGATCCAGTTGCCGAACTTGGTGCGCAGCAGCAGCCAGGTGGCGGCCGCGGCGAAGACCAGCCACCAGAGCACGGTGATCTTGACGTCGATCCCGGCGATGCCGACCTCCGAGGCGAAGAGGGACTTGGCCTGGCCGAAGCCGTCCATGTCGCTGATCGAATCGGTGGCGACGTTGCCGGTGAACATCTTGGTGATGGCCAGGTTGGCGCCCTGCAGTATCAGGAACGTACCGAGCGTGATCAGAAAGCTGGGCAGTCCCGTCTTCATCAGCAGAAAGCCGTTGAACGCGCCGATGGCGAGCGACACGAGGAGCGCGACGAAAACCCCGGTCCACACATTCGCCGACAGCTGGAAACTGAGCATGCTGGCGGTGAGCGCCGACGTGGTGACGGCGACGCCCGCGGACAGGTCGAACTCGCCGCCGATCATCAGGAGCGCCACGGGCAGCGCCATGATGCCCATGACCGATGCCTGGTAGAGCACGGTGGCGACGGAGCCCGCCTCGCGGAACGACGGGGCGACCGCGAAGAAGAAGACGTAGACACCGACGGCGGCGATGAGCGCGCCGATCTCCGGACGGGCCATCAGCCTGCGCGTCAGTGAACGCTCGGCAGTTCGGCCGTCCCTCTGCACAGTGGGAGGCGCGGGAGGCAAGGGAGGCACGGGAGGCACGGGTACAGCCGACGTGGCTGTCTGGGGTTGGGTCATCACCGGGTGCCCTTCGAGGCGAACTTCGCGATGGCGTCGACGTTGTCCTTGTCGACGAAGGCGGGACCGGTCAGCACGGGGGCCGCGCCGCCGCCGCTGAAGTTGCCGTTGGACTTGTTGAGCCAGAGGCCGTCGACGGCCAGGTACCCCTGGAGGTATGGCTGCTGGTCGACGGCGAACTCGACGGCGCCGTCCTGCACGGCGCGGACCAGGTCCTTGTTGAGGTCGAACGTGGCGACCTTCGCCTTGCCGCCGGCGTCGGCGACCGACTGCACCGCGGTGAGGGCGATCGGCGCACCGAGCGTGACCACGTAGTCGATCTTGGAGTTCTGCTTGAGCTTCGCGGCGATGGTCGCCTTCACCGACGGCATGTCGGTGCCGTTCACGTACAGGTTCTCCGTGGTGCCCTTGAACGTCTTCTTGACACCGGCACAGCGGGCTTCGAGGGCGACGTGGCCCTGGTCCTGGATGACGCAGATGTTGTGCTTGGCCCCGAGCTTGTTCAGCCGCTCGCCGAACGCCTGGCCGGCCACCTTCTCGTCCTGTCCGAAGTAGGAGAGCAGGTCCTGCTGCTTCCAGGCGTCAAGACCGGCGTTGAAGCCGACGACCGGGATGCCCGCCTTACGTGCCTTGGCAATCGCGTCCTTCATCGCGTCCGGCTTGGCCAGGGTGATGGCGATGCCGTCGACCTTCTGGTCCACGGCGTTCTGGATCAGATTGGCCTGGGTGGCGGCGTTGGGGTCGCTGGAGTAGACGAGTTCGACGTTGTCCTTCGCCGCTGCCGCCTTGGCGCCCTTGCGGATGAGGTCCCAGAACGTGTCGCCCGGAGGGGCGTGGGTGATCATCGCGATCTTCATCCGGGGCGTGTTGGCCTTGCCCGCCGAGACCGGGTTCCCTTCTTCCTCGGCCTTCTTGCCACCGGCGCTGCTGCTGCAACCGGCTGCGAGGAGAACACCTGCCGTGCAGGCGGCGGCTATGACAGTCGTCTTACGAGATCTCATACGGTTCATCTGTCCTGCACCTCATGGGTGAGCGGGGTGGGGAGAAGCCCTCAGATGCCGAGTCACGGCTCGGCCGGTGCGGCCGCCTCCACAGAGGGGAGCGAGCGGCGCGCCGTGGAGAGTGAGCCAACTCCAGGCAGAGATGCCATGTCAAGAGTTTGTCAGGACAATAATTCATCCTGACGTGACACGGTGGGTCGGCGAGGCATGGCGACCGTCGGCAGCGCGCGCCGGACATGTCCGGCCGCCCCCTGCCGGGGCGTTGGCGTCGCGCGCGGCCCAGGCTTCCCGGCCGGCCTCCCGCCGCTATGCGCGCCGCGCCCCCGGCCCTTGTCCTCCGGGGGCGGCCGTGCTGCCGCGGACGATCAGGCGCGGGACCAGGACGATCTCGCGGCGGGTCGAGCGGTCGCCGTCGAGCCGCTCGACGGCCGCCGCCACCGCGCGGTGCGCCTGTTCCTCCGGGTTCTGGCTGACGGTGGTGAGGCCGAAGACGGCGAGCCGGGACAGCACGCTGTCGTCGTAGCCGATCACGGAGACGGCGCCAGGCACGTCGATGCCCGCACGGGTCAGGGCACTGAAGAGCCCCACGGCACAGCGGTCGTTGGATGCCACGACCGCGCTCGGCAGCTCGCCCTCGTCGAGCAGCCGTTCCGCCGACCGCGCCCCGGCTTCCTCCGTGTGGGAGCCGGGGAGGATCCTGATCCGATCGGCGAGCCGGTGCCGCCCCATCGCCGTGCGGTAGCCCCGGCGCCGGTCCACCGCGACGACCCCTCCGCCACCGTCGATGAAGGCGATGTCACGGTGCCCCAGGCGCACCAGATGCTCCACCGCCCGGTCCAAGCCCTCCTCGTCCGAGGTCCGCACGACGTCCAGTTCGGCGTTGGCGATCCCCCGCCCGACGACGACTACCGGCAGGTGCCGGTCGAGTGAGGCCAGGCGTGCGGCGGAGGCCTCGGCCCCGAGGAGGATCAGCGCCTCGGCCCGCGAGTCGAGGAGCGTCTCGATGGCCTCGGGCTCGCCACGGGCGCGGGTCAGGGTACTGAGGGAGAGGTCATAGCCGAACTCCTCTGCCGCGGCGTAGAGATGCTCGACCAGTTCGGTGTGGAAGGTGTTGCGGATGTCGACCATGACGCCGAGCAGCCGGGAGCGCCGACGCGCGAGCAGACTCGCCGTCCGGTCGGGGCGGTAGCCGAGTCGCAGCGCGGCCCCCAAGACCCGCTCACGGGTCTGCGCGCTGGGACCGGGCGCGCTCCTGAGGACGAGGGAGACCGTCGCCGACGACAGCCCCACCAGGGCGGCGACGTCCTCCAGTCGCGGACGGGGGCCGTTGCCGCCGAGGCCGCGCCCCGGCTCATCCATGTTCCCTCCCCCGCCCATTCGCCGCCGCTCAGACAAGAACCCCCGCTCGACGCCCGTAGAGATCGCACGCAGATTAACAGGAATTCAAGCGCTTTAGGTCCCCGCGCCACCGGTCACCCCGTCACCCCCTCAACAGCGCCTTGAGGCTGACCACGGGGTCGGCCAGGGCCTCCGGGGCCGGGGTCGCCCGTCGCGAGATGAGCGTCTCGGCCAGGCGGATGTCCTTGGACACCGCGTTGCCGGGACCCACCGCACTGGCGGCGAGCAGCCGGCCGTCCGCTCCGATGCCGTACCGGACCTCGACGCCGTCCGGCCGCCGGCGCACGGTCTCGGTCACGGCCGCGTCGGGCAGACCGGCGATCTGCAGGGTCAGGTCGTACTGGTCCGACCAGAACCACGGCACGGCTGTGAACGGCTCGTCCGCACCCAGCATGGCGCGCGCCACCGCCACGCCCTGGTCCTGGGCGTTGCGCCAACTCTCCAGGCGGACACGCCGGTTGTCGTAGAGCGGGTGCGGGAAGGAGCAGCAGTCGCCTGCGGCGAAGATGTCGGGATCCGATGTCGTCAGGCGTGCGTCGACGCGCACTCCGTTCTCGACGGCGAGCCCGGCCTTCTCGGCGAGCGCGGTGTCCGGGACGGCGCCGACGCCGGCCATCACCGTGTCGCACACGAGCGGGTCGCCCGTGGTGAGCCGGATCTCCACGTCGTCGCCCCGAGCCCGCAGGGCGACGACGGCGACGCCGCACCGGATGTCGACACCGGCATGTGCGTGTCGAGCGGCGACGGTGGCGGCGAGCGGAGCGGGCACGGCGCGGCTCATCGGCTGCGGCGCGGCCTCGACGACCGTGACCGCGCAACCGCGGCTCGCCGCACTGGCCGCCACCTCCAGACCGAGGAAGCCCGCGCCGATGACACCGATGCGCGCGCCGGGCCGCAGCCGCTTTCGCAGCGCCAGCGCGTCGACGTGGCTGCGCAGGTAATGGACATCGGCCACGGCCGCACCGCCGAGAGGCAGCCGGCGCGCTCTCGCCCCAGTGGCCAGCAGCAGCCGCTCGTACCTGATGCGCTGTCCGTCGGCCAGTTCGACCTTGTGGACATCGCGGTCGATGTCCACCGCCGGGGCGCCCCCGACGAAGGTGATGTCCGCGTCTTTCAGTGCATCGGAGTCCCGGATGGTCACGGGTGCGGGCAGGTGGGCCGCGGTCAGGGCGGACTTCGAAAGCGGCGGCCGCTCGTACGGCAGCATGTCCTCCGCGCCGACCAGGGTGACCGGCCCCTTCCACCCCGCCTCGCGCAGCGCGAACGCCGCGCGGGCCCCGCACTCGCCGCCGCCGACGACGACGAGGCCCGGCACGGTACTCATCCGATCTCTATGTGGACGGTACCGGCCTCGATCTTGACCTGGTAGGTCGGCAGATCGGTCATCGCAGGGGCACCCTGGGCACGGCCGGTGGTGTAGTCGAACCGGCCGTTGTGCTTGGGGCATTCGATGACGCCGTCCATGACAAGCCCGTCGCACAGGAGTTGCCGTTCATGGGTGCAGTGCCCCGCGGTGGCGAAGAAGGTGTTGTCGGGCGAGCGGTATACGGCGTAGTCGTTCCCTTCGTGACGGAACGGCACGACGTCTTCCAGGTCGATGTCATCGACACCGCACACAGCGATCCACTCGGGCATGTCAGGCAGTTCCTCTCATGGGGAGCGGGAGCGCGCGTCCGTCGTCCTGCGCGGGGAACGGCGCGGCCCCGGCGGGCAGCTCCCGACGGACGTAGTACGTCTGGTCCTTGAGCTGACGCAGGATGGCGGGGACGATCTCCTTGTATGCCGCCCAGATCGACGGGTACGGAGCTGCGAGGTCGTGCTTGATCTCCTCGTGCAGCTCGGGCAGCCGGTGGTACGGGATCATCGGGAACATGTGGTGTTCGACGTGGTAGTTCATGTTCCAGTACAGGAACCGGTTGATCCGGTTCATCCGGACGGTACGGGTGTTGAGCCGGTGGTCGAGCACGTTCTCCCCCAGCCCCGCGTGCTGCGTGAGGCTGTATACGTAGAGCATGCAGGCGCCGTAGAGCCGGGGGCCGCCGATGAGCATCACCGGCAACAGGGAGCCGGTCGCGAAGCACATCACGACCGTGGCCGTGTACAGCACCAATGAGAGCCGCGCGGTGTGGAAGACCTTCGCCTGCTCGTCGGACGGAACGAACGTCTTCTCCTGCGCGGTGAGTCGTCCGCACGCGTGCAGGGCCATGTCGCGGAAGGCCAGGGGCACATCGACGAGCCCGAAGAGGTTCGCCAGAATCCGGGCGAGGCGGGCGGGCCGCATCGCCACGATCTCGGGGTCCCGGCCGACCACCAGGGTGTCGGTGTGGTGGCGGGTGTGGCTCCAGCGCCAAATGGTCGGATCCTTCATGCACATGAACGAGGCGAGCCGGTACACGGTGTCGTCCATCCATCGGGTCCTGAACGCCGTGCCGTGACCGCACTCGTGCCAGCGGGCGTCCGACGCCGAGCCATAGAGCACTCCGTAGACCAGGAAGAACGGGACGGCGAGCCAGCCGCCCCAGAGCGCGGACCCGAGCAGGCCGGACACGACGAGGGCACCGAGCCAGACGGCCGTGTCACGGATCGCCGGGTAGTCGGAGCGGCGCATCAACTCCTTCAGACGTGCGCGCGGCACATCACTGCGGAACCAGTCGCCGTCGGCGAGCCCGGCGGCGACCGCGCGATCGCCTTCCGGACCGTCGAGGATGTATCGCTGGAGACGTTCCTTACCCATGATCGTGAACCTCTCTTCTCCCAGCCGCGTTCTCCGCGTAGCGCCAAGGAGGGCGGCGTCGGCGGCGTCCTCCTCACCCGCCGTGAGCCGCATGGGCGACCGTGGCTGGTGCCGAAGTCCGAGGGCGGTGCTCACGCTGCCCGACGCGCCGTCCGACGACGGCGTCCGGCCGCCGGTCAGCGGCCATCGCCTCTTTTAAAGCGCTCTAAATTGGAGTGGATTATGGAGCGCTCCAAAAGGCGATGTCAAGGCCCCCGCCGCAGCGCGACGGGCGACGCGACGGCGGAGGGCGACGGCGGAGGGGTGACGGCAGGGGGCAGGCTCTCGCCGCAGCGCGACGGGCGACGCGACGGCGGAGGGCGACGGCGGAGAGGTGACGGCAGGGGGCAGGCTCTCGCGCCGCCGGGCGAGAGCGGCCCTGAGCGTCGGCGGCCGGGCCGACAGGCGTCTCGGACGACGGGTCCCCCGCCTGGTTACCGGCCTCGCTCCGGTGCGCTCGGCTGCCACTTCTGCCCGGCCACTGCGGCCGTCGTCCCTCGCACGACCAGGTGCGGAGCCAGCACGATCTCCCGCTCGGAGACCTCCCTGCCTTCGAGCCTCGCCAGGGCGCGCGCCAGGGCGAGGCCCGCCATACGGTGCGCGTCCTGGCCCACCGTCGTCAGGTCGACGTGCGGGAGGCGCGCGAGCCGGCTGTCGTCCCACCCGACGATGGACACGTCGTCAGGAACGGCGACGCCGGCGCGGATGAACGACTCGAGCAGGCCGGTCGCGACATCGTCGTTGTACGCGATGACAGCGGTGGGCAGCTGGCCGGTCTCCAGGAAGGTCCGGGCGGCCGCGGCTCCCGCGTCCTGGGCCTGCCCGCCGGGAACGACCCGCAGATGCCCGCCCAGGCCGTGTCGGCGCATGGCGGCGCGGTATCCGCGGCGGCGGAGCACCGACACGGGGCCACGGCCGCCGTCGATGTGGGCGATCTGCCGGTGCCCGAGGGCCACCAGGTGATCCACCGCCTGCCGCATCCCCTCGTCGTCCGAGGTCCGGACGACGTCGACCGACGGCTCCTTGACCCGCCAGCCGACGACGACCACGGGCAGTTCGCCGGGCACTTCGGGGGCGGGCGTTTCCGGGCCGAGCAGGATCAACGCCTCGCACCGGAAGTCCAGGAGCGTCTCGACGGCACGCCGCTCGTCACGGCCGGGGGTCAGTGCGCTGAGGATGAGTTCGTACCCGGCACCCTCCGCTGCCGCGTAGAGGCCGTCCAGGAGCTCGAAGTGGAAGGTGCCGGCCATGCCGAACACCACGCCGACCAGCTCGGAGCGGTTGCTCGCGAGCAGCCGCGCCCTGGCGTCCCGCCGGTAGCCCAGCTCGGCCGCGGCCTTCAGCACCCGGTCCCGCGTCTTCGCGCTGGCGCCCGGCGCTCCTCGCACGACGAGGGACACCAGCGCCCGTGACACCCCCGCATGCGCCGCGACGTCCTCCAGCGTGGGGCGCCTGCCCGTACGTGCCTCGGCGTCCTGCGTCACGGGAGCTGTCTCCTCGGCTCGATTGCGGCGGGTATTGACATCGCGTATTGGAGCGCTCAATAGTAACGCGACTAGAGCGCTCCAATACGAAGTGCTCGTGAGGCCCGGCCGCGATGCGCGGCATGACGTGGGCCGGTAGGCGTGGACCCCTCCCAGCAGTCTGTCCGGGGCCGTTCCGGTGTGCCCGGCGAATCCCCCCTCGCAGCTGTCCGGTTGTTGCCGCCACCACGGCAGGCCCCTCAACAGAGCCCGGTGGAAACGAGAGTGAGAGCACATGAGGCATTCCCGCAAGCGTCCGCTGACGGTGTCGGCAGCCGCGCTCCTGCTGGCGGCGGCGACCGGATGCAGCAGCTCGGGCGGCAAGCAGGAGCAGGAGCGGACCTCGGTGGCCGGCCGTGCCGACACGCCACGCATGAAGATCGCGATGATCACCCACGCCCCGGCCGGCGACACGTTCTTCGACGTCATACGCAAGGGTGCGACGGCGGCCGCCGCCAAGGACAACGTCCGGCTCGTCTACTCGAACGCCGTCGAGGTGCCCAAGCAGGCCGCACTGATACAGAACGCCATCGACAGCAAGGTGGACGGCATCGCGGTGACGCTGCCGAACCCCACCGCGCTGGCGGGAGCTCTCAAGAAGGCCGAGGCCGCCGGAATCCCGGTGGTCGCCTTCAACGCCGGGGACGACGCCTGGCAGAAGACCAGCGCCATGATGTATTTCGGGGAACCCGAGGAGACGGCCGGCGAGAAGGCGGGCAGGGAGCTGAACAAGGCCGGTGCGAAGCACGCCCTGTGCGTGCTCCAGGCTCAGGGGCAGGTCCAACTGGAGGCGCGCTGCGCCGGCTTGGAGAAGACGTTCGAGGGGCGGACCGAGAAGCTCTACGCGAACGGCGAGGACATGGCCCAGTTCGTGTCGATCGTCACCGCCAAGCTCAGAACGGACCGCGCCATAGATGCCGTGGTCACCCTCAACTCGCCGCACGGCATCGCCGTGGCGAAGTCAGTGCGGGCTGCCGACGGTCCCGCCAAGGTGGCCACGTTCGGCCTCGGCAAGGATCTGATCCCCTCGCTGAAGGACGGCAGCGTCCTGTTCACCGTCGACCAGCAGCCGTACCTGCAGGGCTACGAGGCGATCGACACGCTGTGGCTGTACCGGACCAATGGGAACGTCCTCGGCGCGGACGAGACCGTGCCGACCGGACCGTACATCGTCACCAAGAAGAACGTGGCGCAGATCGCGGACTACGCCCGCAACGGAACCCGCTGAAGGGCCGTCGGCCCGCCCCGGACCTGGCCCAGCCGAGGACCGCGTCCCCCGCCTCGGTGCGGGCGGGCAGGGAGGGCCGCTAGCCCTCGTCGGGCGTGTTCAGCCAGGCGATGAGGGTGCGGCGGTCCAGGTAGGCGTAGTACGTGAATGTGCCGCTACCGCACCGGGCGGCCGCCTTCTTTGCCGCGTCCTTGGGAAACCAGCCGGCCTTGACCTCCGGAACCTCCGGGGTCCTGTCCGGCCGTCCGGCCGTGCACCCCTGAGGCAGCGCGCCGGAGGGCAGAGTCGCCTTGAGCTTCCGCTCCCGACCGGTCGTCGCCCAGTTCCATGAGATGTCCTTGGCTCCGTCGGGCAGCCAGCGAGGCATCGATTCGCGCGCGCTCTTCGCCTCCGCACCAGTATCGAACCTGTCCGCCCGCATGTGGTAGCCGCCGGTGAGCAAATGGGCCCCGACCACCATCACCGAAACGGCCACGACCAGCACACACACGGTGCCCATCAGAATGACAACTACCTTGCGGGTGCGCATAGCCATGGGTACGGAACCTTCTGTCTCGCCGTGCATCCGGCGGGAAGGGGAATCAACCACTCCAGTCTCTGCGCCACTACCCGCCCGAGCGTCCGTCCCGGGCAGGAATCGCACTGCGACTCCCGGATGATCAAAGCTCCGACGATCGTTACCGGTCCGCTCTCCCAGCCCGCACAAGGCCGCTGACGGGGACTCAGCCGGGACGGGCCGCTGTGGTGCGGCGGATGACGAACCGTGGGGGGACGACGATCTCCCGGTCCGGCACGTGCTCGCCGTCCAGCCGCGCGACCGCGCGCGCCACCGCCAGTTCGGCGATGCGCGCGGCGTCCTGGCCGACGGTGGTGAGGCTGACGTGGGACAGGCGCGCCAGCCGGCTGTCGTCGAAGCCGACGACGGAGATGTCGGCGGGTACCCGGACGCGGGAGCGGAGAAAGACGTCGAGTACGCCGGTGGCACAGTGGTCGTTGAAGGCGATGACGGCGGTGGGCCGAGGGCGGGTCGTGAGGACGTCGCGGGCGGCGGCGGCGCCTTCCTCCTCGGTCAGGCCGCCGGGCAGGACGTTGATGTGCTCGGCCAGTCCGTGGCGACGCATGGCGGTGCGGTAGCCACGGCGGCGGTCGGAGGCACCGGGGGCCTTGCCGCCGTCGATGTGCACGATGTCCTGGTGGCCGAGCTCCACGAGATGGTCCACGGCCAGACGGACGCCCTCGGCATCGGCGGTCCGTACGACATCCGCGGACGGCTCACGCAGCCGCCTCGCGACCGCGACGACGGGCAGTCGGCCGACGAGTTCGGCCAGTTGGGCGGCCGGAGCCTGCGGGCCGAGCAGGATCACGGCCTCGCAGCGGTCGGCCAGCAGCATCTCCACGGCCCGCTGCTCGCTGCGGCTCGGGGCCACCGCGCTCAGGGCGACGTCGTAACCGGCCTTCTCGGCAGCCGCGTAGATACCCTCCACGAGGTCGGAGTGGAACGGATTGTGCAGGCCGAACTGCACGCCGAGGAGCCGTGAGCGGCTGCGGCGCAGCATGCGGGCACGGGTGTCGGGCCGGTAGCCGATGTCCTTCGCCGCCTGCAGGACGCGCTCCCGGGTCTGGGCGCTGGCTCCCTTCGCGTCGCGCATGACGATGGAGACCAGCGCTGTGGAGACGCCTGCGTACGCGGCCACGTCGGCAAGCGTCGGCCGCTTCCCTTCCCGGGCTCCGGGGTGCTGCGCCACGTGGTCTCCCTGATCGAGCCGGTCCTGGTCGGCAAGGATAGAGCACACGCGCACCACCGAGACTAGAACGTTCTAGATTCGACGGTCCGAAATTGTTGACTTCGGGCGCCCGGTGATGCCGTACTGAGTGGGCGCATCTAGAACGTTCTAGTCCGAGGGGTCCGGTGAGGCAATGTTCCAACTGGCTGTGTGCGCCGAGATGGTGTTCACCGAGCTGCCGGCCGAGGAGCGGGTCCGCCGTATCCACGACCTCGGCTTCCAGGTCGAGATATGGGACTGGACGCGGCACGACATCGCGGTACTCGCCCGCACCGGGGCCGTGTTCTCGTCGATGACGGGGTACGTCCGCGGCACCCTCACCGACGAGGACGGTGCGGCCGAGCTGCTGCGCACCGCCGAAGAGTCGGTCGAGGTGGCTCAGCGGCTCGGCTGTCCCCGGCTGAACCTGCACGGCACCGGCCTTGACGGCAGAGGCCTGCCGGTGCGGCCGGTCCACAGGACCACCGGCCCCATGTGGGTTGCCGCGCACCGCACGCTGACACAGTTGGCCGACCTCGGCGAGCGTCACGGGGTCACCTTCGTGCTGGAGAACCTCAACACGGCCGTCGACCACCCCGGCGTGCCCTTCGCCAGAGCCGAGGACACGCTGGCCCTGGTCGAGGCCGTCGACCGGCCCGGTCTGCGGATGAACCTGGACCTCTACCACGCGCAGATCGGCGAGGGAAACCTCATCGAGCTGCTGCACCGCGCGGTCGGCTCCGGCCTCGTCGGCGAGATCCAGGTCGCGGACGTCCCCAGCCGCTGCGAGCCCGGAACCGGGGAGATCAACTACCCGCTGATCGCACGGGCGCTCGCGGACCTGGGCTACGAGGGCACCGTCGCGATGGAGGCATGGGCCTCCGGCGACGACACCGTCGCCCTGGAACGATTCCGCTCCGCCTTCCTGCGCTGACCACCCCGAGCGACCGTCAACACCACGGAGACCGTCATGACCAGCAGCACTTCCGGGCAGCCCGTCGCCATCGGACTCATCGGCGCCGGGCGGATGGGCGCCTTCCACGCGGAAAGTCTCGCCAGGCGCATCCCTGGAGCACGACTCGCCGCCGTCGCCGACCCCGTACCCGGTGTCGCACAGCGCCTCGCGGATCGGCTCGGCTGCCCGAATCCGGTGGCGGACATCGAACAGCTGCTGACCGTCCCGGAGATCGAGGCCGTGGTGGTCGCCACCCCCGCCCGAACCCACAGCGATCTCGTCGCGGCGGCGGCTTCCGCCGGCAAGGCCGTCTACTGCGAGAAGCCCATGGCGGTCACCCTGGACGGCGCCGACCGTGCCATCCGCGCGGCGCACGGGGCCGGCGTCCCGCTGCAGGTCGGCTTCAACCGTCGATACGACCGCGGGTTCCGCGCGGGACGCGATCTGATCACGTCCGGCGGCATCGGAACGCCCCAGCTGATGCGCTCACTCACCCGCGACCCGAAGCTGGCCGACCCGGCCACGATCCCGCCGTGGACGATCTTCCTGGAGACACTCATCCATGACTTCGACGCCCTGCGCTGGCTCAACCCGGGCGCCGAGGCCGTCGAGGTGTCCGCGATGGCCGACGCCCTGGTGCGCCCCGACTTCAAGGGCGGCGGCCTGCTCGACACCGCCGTGGTGACCATCCGTTTCGACAACGGCGCGATAGCCACCGCCGAGGCCAACTTCCAGGCGGTGTACGGCTACGACGTGCGGGGCGAGGTCTTCGGCTCGGCCGGTATGACGACCGTGGGCGACATACACCGCACCCACATGACCGCGTACGGCCCCGCAGGCGCGGCCGCCGAATGTGTGACGTACGACCAGGAACTCTTCCACGACGCCTACGTCGCCGAGCTGGCCGACTTCGCCGACTGCGTCCGCACGGGCCGCACCCCCCACGCCACCGGAGAGGACGCCAGGGCAGCACTCGTCATCGCCCTCGCGGCCATCCGGTCCGTCACCACAGGTGGCCCTGTCCGGACCCATGAGTTCGGCAACCGGTGAGCTCACCCCCGGACAGGCGTCAGCCCGGTGACCAGGATCGGGCACCGGGCTGACGTGGGGTTGCGTTGCTCCTCAGGGAGCGTCAGGGGCTCAGCCGCGTACGGACTCCAGCTCCCTGTCGTGGTCGGCGTGCGGGGCCGACGGGACGTCGCCCAGCTGCTTGTGCAGCTTCTCGCCCTCCACGTCGACGTTGGGGAGCAGGCGGTCGAGCCACTTCGGCAGCCACCACGCCGACTTGCCCAGGAGGGCGAGGACGGCGGGGACGATCGCCATGCGGACGACGAAGGCGTCGAAGAGGACGGCGATGGCCAGGCCGAAGCCCATCATCTTGATCATGTCGTCGTTCTCCAGGATGAAGCCGGAGAAGACGCTGATCATGATGACCGCCGCGGCGGCGACGACGCGTCCGCCGTGGGTGAAGCCGGTGACGACGGCCTCGCCGGGCCGCTCCCCGTGGACGTACGCCTCACGCATCCGCGTCACGAGGAAGACCTCGTAGTCCATCGCGAGACCGAAGACCACGCCGATCATGAAGATCGGCATCATGCTCATGATCGGGCCCGGCTGGTCCACGCCGACGATGTCGGCGAGCCAGCCCCACTGGAAGACCGCGACGACGGCGCCGAGCGCTGCGGCCACCGAGAGGAGGAAGCCGAGTGCCGCCTTGAGCGGTACGAGGACCGAGCGGAAGACCAGCATCAGGAGCAGGAAGGCCAGGCCGACGACGAGGCCCAGGTAGGGCAGGAGCGCGTCGTCCAGGGTCTGCGAGAAGTCGATGGTCATGGCGGTCGCGCCGGTGACCAGGACCTCGGATCCGGTCTTGTCCCCGAGTCCGTCGACGGTCGAGCGGATCGTCTTGACCGCTTCCTCGGTCTTGTGGTCGCTCGGACCGGTCTTCGGTACGACGTTGAAGATCGCGGTGTCGTCGTTCTTGTTGGCCTGCGCCGGCGTCACGGCCGCGACGCCGTCGATCTTGGCGATCTCCTTGCCGACCGTGTCGGCAGCGGCGGCGGCGCCCGCACCCTTGTCCTTGTCGACGGTGACCATCAGCGGGCCGTTGAAGCCCGCGCCGAAGGACTCGGACAGCATGTCGTACGCCTTGCGCTGCGTGGTGTCCGGCGCCGACGTGCCCTCGTCCGGAAGGCCGAGCTCCAGGCTCCCCATCGGTACGGCG
This sequence comes from Streptomyces sp. MZ04, assembly GCF_004684775.1. Lineage (GTDB taxonomy): Bacteria > Actinomycetota > Actinomycetes > Streptomycetales > Streptomycetaceae > Streptomyces. The sequence goes on along the minus strand of NZ_SRIC01000012.1, from coordinate 42,178 downwards.
GCGGTTCCGAGGCCGACCACGGCGAGCAGCAGCACCGGCAGCGGCCGGCGCAGCACGAAGCGCGCCCAGCGGGTGCCCAGCTTCGGCTTGGCGTTCGGGTCCCGCAGTTCGGACGCGGGCTTCTTGCGGTCCTTGCGGCGCAGCACCTTCTTGCCCGCGAAGCCGAGCAGCGCGGGGATCATGGTGAGGGCGATGAGGACGGCGATCGCGACGGTGCCCGCCGCGGCCAGGCCCATCTTGGTGAGGATCGGGATGTTGACGATCGCCAGGCCGGACAGCGCGACGATGACGGTGAGTCCGGCGAACACCACGGCGGAACCGGCGGTGCCGGTGGCGCGGCCCGCCGCGTCCTCCGGCTCGCGGCCGTCGGCTATCTCCGCTCGGTAACGGGAGACGATGAAGAGGGCGTAGTCGATGCCGACGGCGAGGCCGATCATCATCGCGAGCGTCGACGTCGTGGCCGAGAGGTCGAGGAGGCTGCCGAGCGCGGCGATGCCGGAGACCCCGATGCCCACGCCGATGATGGCGGTGAGGAGCGGCATGCCCGCGGCGATCATCGAGCCGAAGGTGATGATCAGGACGACCGCGGAGACCGCGATGCCGATGAGTTCGGCGGAGCCGCCCATCTCCTGCTCGGCCATGACCGCGTCGCCACCGGTCTCGACGGTGTAGCCCGTCTTACGGGTGTCGTCGGTGGCCTTGGTCAGCGCGTCGCGCGCCTTGTCCGTGAGCTCCTGGGCGTTGACCTTGTACGTGACGGACGCGTACGCGGTGGTGCCGTCCTTGCTGACGGCGTTCGCCTTGTACGGGTCGGCGACCTCGGAGACCTGCGGACCGGCGCCCAGTGTCTTGACCAGCTTCTCGACGTCGGCCTTGGGGCCGGACTCGGTCAGCTTCTCGCCCTCGGGGGCGCGGATGACGACGCGGGCCGTGGCGCCCTCGGCGCTGGCCGCGGGGAACTTCTCGTCGAGGAGGTCGAAGGCCTTCTGGGACTCCGTCCCCGGCATGGAGAAGGAGTCTTCGGGTGGTGCGGGTGCGGCGGACGCGGAGAATCCGACGCCGACCAGCAGCACCACCCACATCAATGCCACATAGCGGCGTCGCCGGAAGGCGAGGCGGCCCAGCTTGTAGAGGAATGTAGCCACGGCGAAAGAGACCCCCGTCGGGATTGGCAGGCAGGGTGACTGTGCCCGGCGTCACATCGGTGCACGTCAGGGCGGTCAGCAGGTTCCCCTCTAATATCCGGGCCGGATCGGCCGGGGAAGTCCGACTCTGAGTCGGACTATCGGCCCACGGGCGCTGTAGTGCCGTATGCACAGGGTCATCCTCGGGGAGGAGATGTGATCACCTCGTGTAGGCCCCCCGGAGAAGCCGGCCGTGCCGGAAGCCTTGACTCCGCACCATGGGCCAGTGGTTCCGGCATAAACAACTCGCCCTTATACCAGCCCAATAGAGGCGATAAGGTGGCGAGTCAGCTCTCAGATAGTTGTCATCACCATCCAGGAGAACTTTTCGTGACTCTCGCCATCGCGCCGTCTGAAGCCGCCGTCCCGCCCGCCGAGGTTCCCGACCCGGTGGCCCGGGACGCCCGCGAGTTCGGGGCCTACGCCCGGACCGGCGGCTGGGCCTTCGCCCTGAAGGTCGCGCGCAGTGTGCGGCCCGGCGGGCAGAGCCCTCAGGAGCAGGGCGCCGACGAGACGCCGAAGGTGTCGGCGAAGGAGTTCAGCGAGCTGGCGGGCTGCTCCGCCGAGCGCGTCATGCGCTACTACAAGGCTTGGGACAAGGCCGCCGACGACGGTCTCGTACCCCACTTCGAGACCCTCACGCCCGGCGTCGACATCGAACTCCCGGACGCCGACGCCTGGTTGACGTACTACTCGGCCCGGTCCAGTGCCCTCACCCCGCGCGGCAACGCGATCACGGAGGCCGCCGAGGCCGAGGGCATCCGCCCGACCAAGGCTCTGGAGGTCGCCGAGAACCCGACGGCGCTCAGGGCCGCGATCCTCGCCGACCCCGGCACCGCGGAAGCGGCGCGGAAGGCGCTGATGGACCGGCTCGACGATGACCCGGCGCTGCGCACGGAGCTCGTCCGTGACATCGTCCGCGCCGACGACCTCAAGAAGGCGGTCGCGGCCGAGGCCAAGGCGGGCGACCGGGTCGACTACGTACGCCAGATCGTCGACAAGGGGCAGGTCAAGACCCCGGCGGGCCAACTCATCGACGCGCCCGCCGAGCTGAAGGAGGAGGCCGAGCGGCATCTGTCCCTCATCGACGAGCTCGACGACGGCGAGGACTCCGGCGAGTGGGCCCGCGAGGCGTACGACACCGTGAAGGACCTGGTCGCCCAGACCGTCCAGAGCGATCCGCAGCTGCGGGTCCAGGAGCGCCGCGCGAAGTTCTACAACAGCCTGCAGAAGGCCACGAAGGTCTTCGAGGAGCTGACCTTCGACGACGCCGAGGTCGACGACATCTACGAGGACGACATGCTGCTGCGCCTCGAGGAGCTGCAGCAGTCGATCGCCGCGTGCATCTCGGCTCTGCAGGCCGCGACGGGGGGCTCGGCCGCCGCCGGTGCCGCGACCTCCGCTGCCGCTGCCGCCGCTTCCGATGCCGTCGCCGTCTTCGACGACATGCCCGCCTTCGACTCCACGCCCGCGCCCGCGCAGGACACCGACTGACGGCCGCGGACCCCCACTCCCCCGTACGTCCCGATGATGACCATGGGCCCCGCCCGTAGCCCTGGAGTCGTACGGCATGACCCATACGCGGAGGGATTCGCCGCACCGCGCACCGCTCGTAGCTTCTTGATCAACGTACGGAGACCGGCGTACGGAGTTGATCGAGAGGTCTTGGATCTATGCACGGCAAGGCATTCGCGCCCGAGTACCAGGGGGAACTGGGCTCGGCGCTCGGCGTGAACTCCTCCTACGAGGAGGTGCACGCGGCCGCGGGCCGCGCCCTCTCCCAGGCGGACACCGCCCTGGCGAGGGCGCGTGCCGCACTCGCCCTCGCCGAGGCGGGGCGGCGGCTCGGCCGGGTGGACGAGGCGCGCGCCGCCTGGCGGGAGAGTTACCGCAGCGCGCGGGGGGCGGGGGACGCGGGCGCCATGGCCTGGGCGCTGTGGAGCGGCGGCACGCTCGCCCGCCAGTGCGGGCAACTGCGGCTCGCCCGGCGGCTGCTTGCCTGGGGGGTCACGCTCGCGGCCGACAGCGGGGAACGGCTCGCCCATGGCTACGCGCTGGCCGGGCTCGCCGAGACGGGACGTATCCAGGGGGATTACGCGGCCGTCGCGGCGCTGCACGAGCAGTTGCTCGAACAGGGGCGGGCGCACGGCGAGGCGCGGCACATGGTGTGGGCGATGTCCGGCATAGCGCAGATGCGGCGCAACGCCGGCGACCACGCCGAGGCCCTCGAGCTGTTCACCGAGTGCGTCCGGATCGCGACCGACGCGCAGGACGCTCGGGGGCGCGCCTGGTCGCTGCGCGGGGTCGCCGACGTCCTGTCGCTGCGGGGCGAGGCGGAGCGGGCACTGGCCCTTCTGTCCGAGGCGGAGGTGATCTGCCGCGCCATGGATCTGGCGAGCGCACTCGCCTACAACCACAAGATGCGCGGCAACGTGCTCTACCGGGACGGGAGTTACGGCGCGGCGCGCGAGATGTACGCCATCGCGCTCGAGGAGTTCCGCACCATGCGGGAGCCGCGCGGCATGGCTCTCTCCCGACTCGGCCTGGTGAAGTCGCGCGCCCGGCTGGGCCGCGACCGGACCGAGACGCTGGCCGAACTCGACGGCCTCGAGCGGGACTTCACCCGGATCGGCCTGCGGCACGCCCGCGAGACGACCATCGCCTTCCGGGCGGAGATCGACGCGAAGGCAGGCGCTGCGGCGGGTGCGGAGTTCAGCTCGGCGACGCGTCGGTGACCTGGGCGGGATCCGTGCCCTCGGTGCCCTCCGTCAGCGTGACGCGGATCCCCACCGTCCCGCCGAGACCGCGCCGGAGCCTGCTGCCGAGCAGGGTCAGCCTGCCCATCAGGCCGTACTTGCGGGTGATGAGGGTGCGGTAGCGGGCCGTCCGTTCGGCGTCGCAGATCTCGGCGGTGGCGGGGATCTGCTCGCCGGTGGGGTTGCCCCGCGCATCGCAGGGGCCGACCAGGACGTCGGCGCGGTTGCGGATCCGCTTGGCCTTCCAGGAGTCCGCGACCGTCCAGACACCCAGCGCCGTGCCGTCCTGGACCACCCAGACCGGGGTCGGCGCCAGGGTGCCGTTCTTGCGGTAGCTGCTGACCAGCAGATACTTCCCCGCGCCGAGCCGCTTCGCCGTCGCGTCGTCCATGTCACGCTCCAGAACTCTGCGCCGGCCCCCATGCGCGCCGACGTCGGGTGCGCGATCTTACGCGCGACGGCGGGTGGCCACGGCCTCGAACAGGGTCCAGCCGTCCAGCTCCCGGACGGCGGGATCGTCGGGTGCCCAGCCCTGGGCCAGCGCCGCGTCGAGCAGGGCCCTGGCGGTGCCGGGCTCGTGCAGGTTGAGGAATCCGCCGCCTTCGGTGCCGACCGCCCCGGAGTGCAGATGCCCGTCGGGGACGAACCGGCCGGGGCCCTCCCGGAAGAGCACACGCAGCCGCCCACTGGCCCGAAACCGCCTGACGGCGAGCACTTCGCAGCAGTCCTCGTACCGTCCGTCGCCCAGCGCGTGGTGCGTGTGCCCCAGCGTCCACAGGTAGACGTTCCCGTCGACGACCAGGCGCCGGGCCTTCTTCTCGCTGCGCGACATGCGCGGATCGTAGCCGCCCGGTGCGTAGCCGCCCCGTCCGCCGTCAGCGCGGCCACTCCGGGGCCGGGTCCTCGTCGAGCAGCGGCCGCAGGGCGCCCAGAACGGCGCCGACGCACACGTCGCGCAGTTCGGTACGCGTACAGGTCTCCTCGGTGAGCCAGTCCACGCACAGCACCTGGACGAAGACCAGCCAGCTCTTCAGGACGCCCGACACGGCCCGCCTGGTGGCATCGTCGGCGAGCGGGAGCACGCCGAGCAACCGCTCGCGCAGGGCGTCGAGTTCGTCGGCCATGATCGTCTGGACCAGGCGGTCGCCCGCCAGGACCCGGTTCGCCGCGAGGACGGTGTTGCGGTTCTCCGCGAAGTACTCGATATGCGCGTCCAGGCCCTCGACGAGCTGCTCGACGAGGGTGTCCGCGGGGTCGAACCGGGACTTGGCCAGCAGTTGCTCGGACACCTCCTTGTAGAGCGCGGCGAAGAGGTCACGCTTGTTGGGGAAGTGCTGGTAGAGCAGCGCGCGGGAGACTCCGGCGTGCTCGGCGACGCTCTCCATCAGCACGTCGTCGTACGGGTGCGCCGCGAAGAGCCGCGCGGCGACGGCGAGGAGCTGGGCGCGGCGATCGGCGGGACTGAGTCGCTGACGGGGAGGCACGACCGCAGCATACTTGACACATGTCTAGTAGTGTCCCCTAGCCTGCCTGATAGATATGTGTCTACTAGTGGCAGGGGCGGTAAGTCATGACCAGAGCCAAGGCGCTCCGCGGGCTCGTACTCGTGATGGGGTACGCGTGCGTGGCGATCGGCCTCTTCCACGTACTGCTCGGAAACGCCTCGATCCCGGGCGAGAGCTCGGCCGGGCCGACGATCGACAGTCTCGGGCGGTTCTTCGGCGCGATCTTCGCCGGGTACGGCCTCGCCTGGCTCTGGGCGGCCCGGCAGTCGCCGATCCCCGCGGCGGCGGTGCGGGTACTGACCGGGGTGTTCCTGCTGGGCGCGATCGGGCGGCTGCTTTCGCTGGCCGTGGAGGGGTGGCCGCACGCGTTCCAGGTGATGCTGACCGTCGTCGAACTGGTCGTCTCGCCGCTGCTCTTCTGGCTCGCGGACGCCGAGGAGAAGGCGCTTCAGGGCGCCCGGGTCACCCCGGCAGCGCCGCCGTCGCCCTGAGCAGGTCCCGCACCAGCTCGAAGTCGATGCTCTCCGGCTTGCGGAACCGCAGGCAGCCCTTGCCCATGTCGTGTCCGGCGAGACGCTCCTCGAAGGCCTCGCGCACCTCGCCGCGCAGAAGGTAGAAGGAGACGTACTGCTTCTGGCTCGCGAAGGCGATCTCGGCGGTGCCGCCACGCTCGTACGCGGGCATCCCGTACGCCATGACCTCGTCGAAGCCCGGCAGCTCCGCCAGGCAGAGCTGCCGCAGCCTCGTCAGGGCGGCCCTGTGCCCGTCGGGCACCTCGGCCAGATAGCCGGTGACGTCTTGAGCCGCGCTCTGCACCATTCCCCGAGGGTAGGCCGAGACGCCCCGGCGGGCGTGCCCGGCCATGCCGGTTTGTATCCTCGGCAGGCAGTACGGAAGCCCCGGTGCCAGTACGGGCCGCGCCACCAGCAGTGAGAGGACACACCCATGACCACCGAGCTGAGCGCCGACGCCCTGAGCGGGCTCCGCGAGCGGGCCCTGCGGGACTACGAGGCCCTTGTCGCCCGCGGGCTCAAGCTCGACCTCACGCGCGGCAAGCCGGCGCCCGAGCAGCTCGACCTCTCCGACGACCTGCTGAGCCTGCCGGGCGGGCGGCACACCGCCGCCGACGGCACGGACGTACGCAATTACGGCGGTCTGCAGGGCCTGCCCGAGCTGCGGGAGATCTTCGCCGGTGTGCTGCAGGTGCCCGCCGGGCAGCTGCTCGCGCTCGGCAACTCCAGCCTGGAGCTGATGCACGACTGCCTGGTGCACGCCCTGCTCGGCGTGGTGCCGGGGGCGGAGTCCCGCTGGGTGGAGCAGGAGCGGATCGCGTTCCTGTGTCCGGTGCCCGGCTACGACCGCCACTTCGCGCTCTGCCAGCGCTTCGGGATCGACATGATCCCGGTGCCGATGACGGCCGATGGCCCGGACATGGATGTCGTGGAGCGCCTCGTCGCCGAGAACCCGGCGGTCAAGGGCATCTGGTGCGTCCCGAAGTACAGCAACCCCGACGGTGTCACGTACAGCGACGAGACCGTGGCGCGCCTGGCCCGCATGGAGACCGCCGCACCGGACTTCCGGATCTTCTGGGACAACGCGTACGCCGCCCACCACCTCACCGACGAGCCCGCCGAGATCGCCGATCTGCTCGCCGCCTGCGCGGACGCGGGCCACGCCGACCGCGCGTTCGTGTTCGGCTCCACCTCGAAGGTCACCGCCGCGGGCGCGGGTGTCGCCTTCTTCGGCTCGTCCCCGGCGAACGTGCAGTGGCTGCTCGCCAACAACGCCAAGCGGTCGATCGGCCCGGACAAGATCAACCAGCTGCGGCACGTCCTGTTCCTGCGGAACGCCGACGGTGTGCGCGCCCACATGGAGCGGCAGCGCGCCCTGCTCCAGCCGAAGTTCGAGACGGTTGCCCGGATCCTGGACGCCGAGCTCGGCTCCACCGGCCTGGCCCGGTGGACCGACCCCAAGGGCGGCTACTTCGTCACCCTCGAGGTGCCGGACGGCTGCGCGAAGGAGGTCGTGCGCCGTGCCGCCGACGCCGGCATCGTGCTGACCCCGGCCGGCGCCACCCACCCGTACGGGGAGGACCCGCGCGACGCCACCATCCGCATCGCGCCCAGCTACCCGGGCCTCGCGGAGCTGGAGCAGGCCATCGAGGGCCTGACCGTGTGCGTGCGGCTCGTGGGGTACGAGAAGCAGGCGAGCTAGGTCGTCCGCCGGACGGCGACATCCCTGGTCGGCGGTCGTCGACCGGCATCGACTTGAAAACCGTGTTCATTTAGCATGGGGGCTCCACCCGGCACCGTTCCGCCAAGGAGCCCCCATGAGCCATGCCCGGACGGCGGCACCGCCGGCCGCGCGGGACACCCGTGCCGCCGAGCGGGGCCTGCGCAGGACGCGGCAGCGCACCGCCGTCCTCGAGACGCTGGGCCGCTGCCAGGACTTCGTCTCCGCGCAGGAGCTGCACGCCCTGATGACCGCCTCCGGCAGCGCGGTCGGGCTGACCACGGTCTACCGCACCCTGCGCGAGCTGGGCCGCGCGGGACTCGTCGACGTCGTACGCGACGAAGGCGGCGAGCGGCTGTATCTGCAGCGGCCCACGGACGAGCACGGCCACTACCTGATCTGCCGCTGCTGCGGCCGCAGTCAGCCGGTCGACGCCGAGGTCGTGGAGCGGTGGGCCGAGCGCCTCGGCGAGAGCACCGGCTTCGCCGGGCTCGAGCACACCCTCGAACTGAGCGGCGTCTGCGCCCGCTGCCAGGCGGCCGATGAGACCACTCCGTGCCGTCAGTCGCCGACCAGGGATACTGCGGCCATGAACGCGCGTACAGACGAGCCGCCGGTGTCGCTGCCCGCCCCGGCCTGGGCCCTGCGGGCCGCCGAGCCCACGGACGTCGAGGTGATCGCCGAGCTGCGGGCGACGGTGATGCGCCCGGATCTGGAGCGGCTCGGCCGGTTCGACGCCTGCCGGGTGCGCCAGCGGCTGCGGGACTCCTTCTCGCCCCGGCACACCTCGGTCATCGTCGCCGACGGCGCCTTCGCGGGCTGCGTCACGCTGCGTCCCGACGATGACGGGCAGTGGCTCGAGCACTTCTATCTCGACCCCGCCCTCCAGGGCCGGGGCCTCGGCTCCGCCGTCCTGCGGTCGCTGCTCGAGCGGACCGACGCCGCCGGCGACCTCGTCCGCCTGAACGTCCTGCAAGGCAGCGCCGCAAGGCGGCTGTACGAACGCCACGGGTTCAGCGTCGAGGAGCAGGATCCGATCGACGTCTACATGGTGCGCCGGCCGGGTGCTCAGCGGCCTCTGCAATCCGGGTGACGGCCTCGGTGAGGGTCTCCGGGGAGCAGGCGAAGTTGAGCCGGGCGTGGCCGATGCCCGAAGTGCCGTAGCGGTGGCCCGCGTTGAGGGCGACGCGGGCGGTGTCGAGGATGTGGGCGGCGGGGTCGTCGCCCCAGCCGAGGGCGCGGAAGTCCAGCCAGGCCAGGAAACCGGCCTCGGGCCGCCGGTGGCGGACGGCGGGGAGCAGCTCCGCGAGGAGGTCGTCCAGGAGCCCGCGGTTGTGGTCGAGGATGTCCAGGGCGTCGGCGAGCCAGGGGCCGCCCTCGTCGAACGCGGCCACCGTGGCCAGGACGCCCAGGTGGCCGGTGCGGTAGAGCGAATGCGGCGAGAGCCGGTCGACGTAGCGCTGCGGTGCGGGGTCGGCGGTGATGACGGTGGCCGCCTTCAGCCCGGCCAGGTTCCAGCCCTTGCTGGCCGACAGGAAGGCGAACCCCCGGCGTCGCGCCGCGTCCGACACGGACAGGAAGGGGACGAACCGGGCTCCGGGGAGCACGAGCGGCGCGTGGATCTCGTCGGACAGGACGTACACGCCGTACCGGTCGGCCAGTTCGGCGAGCGCCGCCAGGTCGTCGCGCCGGTGCACCAGGCCCATGGGATTGTGCGGGTTGCACAGGAGGTACGCCGTGGCTCCCGCCGAGAAGGCGCGCTCCAGGGCGTCCAGGTCGAGGCACCATCCGTGCGGCCCGTCCACCGGCGGCGCCTCGACGACGTGGGCGCCGACCTCCCGTATCCACCAGGAGAACGGTTCGTACACGGGCGGGCTGATCACCACGCCGTCCCCCGGTCCTGTGACGCGGCGCAGAACCTCGACGATGCCCATCCCTACGTCGGCGACGGTGCGCACGCCGTCGGGGTCGATGTCCCATTGCCAGGCGCGCCGGGCGTAGCGCGCGACCGCCTCCGCGAGGTCGCGGGTCGGCGCCGCGTATCCGGTGTCCGAGCGGTCGATCGCCGCACGGAGGACCTCGGCCACGGGTTCGGCCAGCGGGAAGTCCATCTCCGCGACGGGGAGGGGCAGTACGTCGTCCGGGAAGGTCCGCCACTTCGCGCTGCGGCGCTCGCGCAGCCGCGCGACGGGGTCGATGGGGAGGTGTTCCGTGCGCATGGTGGTGAACTCCTGGTGTGGTGAAGCGCGTTCGAGTGGGGACGGAAGGAGGAGGGGGGGAGGGCGCCGTAGCCACGTGGCGGCGTCACATCTCGATCATCGGCTCGGCCGCGATCTTCCCGCTTCCGATAAATTGACGGCTTGTGTCGAACATCCGCCACTCCCCTCGCGCGAGAACCCGCCTGCTCCCGCTGGCCGCGGGCGCGGAGGTCGACGCGCACCGGCACGACGAGCACCAGATCGTGTACGCGGGCCGCGGCGTCCTGTCCGTCACCACCGACACGGGCAGCTGGATCGCCCCCGCCACCCGCGCCATCTGGATCCCGGCCGGCACGGTCCACGAACATCGCGCCTACGGCGCCACCGACCTCCACCTGGTCGGCCTTCCGGTCCCGGACAATCCGCTGCGGCTTGACCGCCCCGCCGTCATCGAGGTCGCCCCGCTGCTCCGCGAGCTGATCATCGAGTACACCCGGCGGCCCGAAACCGAGGCCACCGCGGCGCCGACCGCCGAACGGCTCCGGCTGCGGGCCGTCCTGCTCGACCAGCTCCGCCACTCCCCCCAGCGGCCCGTCCACGTACCCGCCGCCAAGGATCCCCGCCTGGCCGACGTGTGCGCCCTCCTGCGCGACGACCCTGCCGACCGCCGGACCCTGGCCCAGCTCGGCTCCGTGGCCGGGGTCGGCGAGCGCACCCTGACCCGGCTCTTCCGGTCCGAACTCGGCATGAGCTTCCCGCAGTGGCGCACCCAGTTGCGCCTGCACCACGCGCTGCGGCTGCTGGCCGAGGGCGCGCCGGTCACCGTCGTCGCGCAGCGCTGCGGATGGGCGTCCAGCAGCGCCTTCATCGACGTGTTCCGCCGGGCCTTCGGGCACACACCGGGTACGCACCGCGCGCAGCGTTGAGACCTTCGAGCCGCTCAGGACCACGCGCCGGCCGCCGCGGCGGCCTTGGCGAACCGGGCGAAGGGGCTCGGCTCCCGCCCGAGCACGCGCCGCACCCCGTCATGGAGATGCGCGTACTCCCCGCGCCTGAGCGCCTCGAAGGTCTCCAGCGACCAGCCGAGCTGGTCATCGCCGACGCCCGCCGCGTGCATCTGCGCCGTCCATTCCCCGGCGGGGATGTCGCGGTAGCCGACGCTCCGTCCCGTCTCGGCGCCGATCGTCGCAAGGACGTCGGGGAAGGTGAGGGCCTGCGGCCCGGACAGGTCGTACGTCTGTCCCGCGTGGCCGTCGCCGGTCAGGACTGTCGCGGCCACCTCCGCGATGTCGGCGACATCGATGTACGCGCAGCGGGGGCCCGGCCGCGGACCCAGCGGCAGCCGCAGCTCGCCCGTGCGCACGGCCTGCGGGTAGGGCGCGGCGGCAAGGTTCTGCTGGAAGGCCCCCGGTCGCAGGATCGTCCAGTCGACGGCGGCGGCCCTGACCGGTTCCTCGCGCGAGAGCATCGGCGCGCTGCCGTACCCGGCGCTGAGCCCGGACAGCAGCACCAGCCGGCGCACTCCGGCCGCTTCGGCGCGGGCGACGAAGGAGGCAATGTTCTCCGCGCGGAATGCAGGGTCCATCGGCGTCACGACGTACACGCCGTCGACGCCGTCGAGCACCGGCCCCCAGCCGCGCGGTGCGTCCCAGTCGAAACGCACATCACCCGACCGGGAGGCGCCTCGCACCCGGTGGCCGCGGCCGCGCAGTCCCCCGGCGACCAGGCTGCCGGTCTTGCCGGTCGCGCCGAGGACGAGGAAGGTCCGCGCTGTGTCGGTTGCCGTGTCAGGAGAAGAAGAGATGTGGTCCATGGCGTCCAGCCAAGTCCACGGAAGCCGCCCGGACCATGGGCGCCCCTCTCGCTTCCCTTCGTGATCGTCTACGCTCCGCGCGTGGATCCGATGACCGACCTGCTGCGCGGCGTCCGGGCGAACGGCGCCGTCCTGCGCCAGTCGATGACCGCTCCCCCGTGGTGCTGGGCCAACGCCGACGCCGCCCCGTTGTCGCTGTACGTGCTGCTGCGCGGTGACGCGTGGGTCGTCCCGGACCGCGCCGAACCCCGGCAACTGTCGGCCGGGGACATCGCGATCGTCCGCGGCCCCCACCCGCACCGGGTCGCCGACGCACCCGACACCCCGCCCCAGGTGACGATCCACGCGGCGCGGCACTGCACCGGCGTGACCGACGGCCGTCCCGTCCCGGAGGCCGAAAGCCCCCGGCTGGGGCCGCGTCTTTTCGGCGAGGCACACGATGCGCCGGTCTCGTTGGTGACCGGCGCCTATGACGGGGGCGGCGACGTCGGGCGGCTTCTGCTCGACGCCCTGCCCGACGTGTGCGTGGTGCCCGCCCGGCCGGACGGCCCTTCCACCGCCCTGACCCTGCTCACCGAGGAGCTGGCCGTCAGCCGCCCGGGGCAGCAGCTCGTCCTTGACCGGCTCCTGGACCTGCTGCTCGTGAGCGCGATGCGGGAGTGGTTCGAACGGCCGGAGGCGCGGGCCCCCGCCTGGTACCGGGCCCTGGGCGACCCGGTCGCCGGGCCCGCGCTCCGCGCCATGCACCGCGATCCCGTACGGGCATGGGCCGTTGCCGACCTGGCCGCCGAGGCGGGGGTGTCCCGCGCGGCGTTCGCACGCCGCTTCACCGAGGCCGTGGGCACACCGCCCCTGGCCTACCTGACGCGCCGGCGGATGGATCTCGCCGCGGACCTGCTGCGACGGCCCGGGACGACCGTGTCCGCGGCCGCCCGCCGGGTCGGCTACACCAACGCCTTCGCCTTCAGCACGGCGTTCAAACGGACCCACGGGGTCAGCCCGGGCAGCCTGGTCGCCGACACCCCCGAGGAAGCCGGCACCCCCGAGGAACCTGGCCTCGTCACGCCCTGACCGCTGTCGTACGGAAGCGCGCCGCGTACGCCGACGGTGTCGTCCCCAAGTGCCGTGCGAAGGCCCTGCGCAGTGTCTCGTCGCTGCCGAGGCCGCTGCGCTCGGCCGCGTCCGTGACACTGGAGCCCCGTTCGAGCAGCATGCGGGCGGCCTCGAAGCGGAGGGACTCCACGTACGCGGCCGGGGTGGTGCCGAGCTGCCGGTTGAAGAGGCGGGTCAGGTGGCGGGGGCTGACCGCGGCCTTCGCGGCCAGGGCGGCGAGGCGGTGGTCGGCCGCCGGGTCGGCGGCGATCGCGTCCAGGAGCGGGCGGAGCACCGGGTGGCTGGTCGCCGGGGTGCGCGAGGCGGCGGAGAACTGGGACTGCCCGCCCGGCCGTTGCAGGAAGACGACGAGGTCACGGGCGACCCGGCGGGCGAGGTCGGGGCCGTGGTCCTGCTCGGCCAGGGCCAGACACACGTCGATGCCCGCGGTGACCCCGGCCGACGTGAAGACCGGGCCGTCCTGGACGTAGATGGCATCCGCCGTCACGTCGGTGTCCGGGTACAGCCGGGCGAGCCGCGCCGCGTGCTCCCAATGCGTCGTCGCCCGGCGCCCGCGCAGCAGCCCCGCGGCGGCGAGCACGAACGCCCCCGTGCACACGGAGGCCAACCGCCCTGCCCTGTCGGCCAGTTGGCCGACCAGCTCGATGAGTTCGGCCCGTCCCGCGAACGTGACGTGTTCGGCGTGGCCCGGCACGATCAGGGTGTCCGCGCGGCGCACATCGGCCGCGGCCAGGTCGGCCGCGATGCGCAGTCCGGTCGAGGTCGTGACGTCCTGGCCGTCGGGGGTGCAGACCCGCACCACGTAACCGCCGCCGGTGTAGCGGGCGGCGGTGGCGAAGACCTCCAGCGGTGCGGCGACGTCGAGCAGGCGTACGCCGTCGAAGGCGAGGACGTACACGTGGTGAGGGCGGGGTCGGCCCGGCTGCTGCGGCACGGGTTCACCGTAGCCGGAGAGCGTGTCCAGATGTGTGGGGTACCTGTCCGCAGGGACATGGCCGTGGGGTGTGCGTCGCGAGCAGGCTGGATCCCACCGGACGCCGAGGTGTTCCGGTGTCCCGCCCACCGCCGAAGACAGGAGCACCACCATGACCGCCACCGATACCTTCACCGTCGCCGGGGTCCGCGTCCCCGACACCGCGCTCGCCGCCGCGGCCACCGAACTGGTGCGGGACACGACGAGCGAACTGCTCTACCACCACTCCCGCCGCGTCTTCTGGTTCGGCAGCCTGCAGGGCGGGCGACGCGAGCTGAGCTTCGATCCCGAACTGCTCTACATCGGGGCGATGTTCCACGACCTGGGCCTGGGCGAGCGGTTCCACGGCAGCGGCCGCCGCTTCGAGGTGGACGGCGCGGACGAGGCGCGGCGCTTCCTGCGCGGGCACGGTGTCCCCGAGGACAGCGTGCGCCGGGTGTGGACGGCCATCGCCCTCCACACGACGCCGGGCATCCCCGAGTTCATGGAGCCGGAGGTCGCGCTGGTCACCGCCGGAGTCGAGTACGACGTCCTGGGCATCGGCTACGACGACCTGACCGCCGACGACCGTGCCGCGATCACCGCGCTGCACCCCCGCCCCGACTTCAAGCGGCGCATCCTGGAGGCGTTCACCGAGGGTGTCGCGCCCAAGCCGGAGACCACCTTCGGCAATGTGAAGGCCGATGTCCTCGCGCACTTCGTCCCCGGCCACGCCCGCGGCGACTTCGTCGACGTGATCCGGAACTCCCCTTGGTCGGAGTGACCGGTTGATCGGAGTGACCCGAAGTGTCAACCCAGGGTTGACGGTCGAAGGGCTGTCAACCTACGGTTGACACATGACGCAGCCCTCGCACCCCATCCGTCTCGACGACCTGATCGACGCCATCAAGAAGGTCCACACCGACGCCCTCGACCAGCTCACCGACGCCGTCATCGCCGCGGATCACCTCGGCGACGTCGCCGACCATCTCATCGGCCACTTCGTGGACCAGGCCCGGCGCTCGGGCGCCTCCTGGACGGACATCGGCAAGAGCATGGGAGTCACCCGGCAGGCCGCCCAGAAGAGGTTCGTGCCCAAGGATCCCGGCGAGGCGTCGGATCTCGATCCCGGGCAGGGATTCAGCCGCTTCACCGAGCGGGCCAGGAAGGTGGTCATGGCCTCGCAGGAGGAGGCGCGGGCCGGAGGCAACGCCGAGATCGGCACCGCGCATCTCGCGCTCGGCCTGCTGACCGAACCGGACGCGCTCGCCGCGCAGGCGATCGTCGCCCAGGGCGTGGCGCTCGACGCCGTACGCGAAAGTCTCACCGAGGCCCTGCCGCCGGCGGTCGGCGAGGTGCCCGACCTCATCCCGTACGACGCGCCCGCACGGAAGGTCCTCGAACTCACCTTCCGTGAGGCGCTGCGCCTCGGCCACAACTACATCGGTACGGAGCACCTGTTGCTCGCGCTGCTCGAGGCGGAGGACGGAGCGGGCGCGCTCACGGGCCTTGGCATCGACAAGGCGGCCGCCGAGGCGAACATCGTCCAGGCCGTGGAGGCGATCCGCGCGGCCCGCGAACAGGCCTGACGCGACCGGCCGTTCAGGCCCGCTCCTCCCGTTCGGCTGCGGCGAGCACCCGCGCCGCCTCCCGCACGGCCGCCGCGTTCGCCTTGCCCTGCCGGGAGCCCGCGAGCTTCGCCTTGATGTGGTCGCGCACGAGGATCGGTTCGTAGGCCAGTGAGTCGGCGGCGTCCAGATGGCTGGGCAGGGTGGAGATGACCGCGTCGACATTGCCGTCGTGGAAGTACGCGACGGAGCGCCGCCGGACGATGCCGCCGTCGACGATCGGCGGCTTGACGCGGTGCAGCGTGGACATCCAGCGGTCGTTGGTGAGCCGGGCGGTCAGATCGCCGAGGTTGACCAGGAGCGCGCCGTCGACGGGGGTGACGTCGTGCCAGACCTGGTCGGTCCCGAGCACCTGCAGCCCGGCGATCTGGTCCGCCCACAACACGGTGACCAGGCCGAAGTCGGTGTGCTCACTCATGCCGATCAGGTCACCGTCGAGGGCGACGGTGCCTTCCGGCAGCGCGTAGTTGTTCATGCGCAGTACGTCGATGGAGTGGTCGGTGAGCGCCTCGAAGAAGTCGGGCCGCTCCCCCAGGGCGTCGGCGAAGATCCGGGTGAGGGTGCGGGCCACCCGGCCCGCCTGCTCGAAGTAGCCCCGCACCGCCGGTTCGAAGCCGGGGACCTCGGCGGGCCAGATGTTGAGCCCGTAGTCGTCCTCGGACAGGTCGAGTTCGGGGAACGAGCGGGCTTCCGTGCCGATGTTGAAGGCCTCGAAGAAGTCGTTCATGCGCGCGGCGGACTCGACGCCGAGGCTCAGGCTGAGCGATTCACTCTTCGGTGGGCTGTAGCCGCGGTTCGCCCCGGCGACCCGGTAGGCCTTCTTCTCCGATAGGGGCAGCCCGAAGAAGCCGTCCACGGCGCCGGTCAGGCCGTCCAGGGTCGCGTCGGGGATGCCGTGGCCGAGGATCTGGACGAAGCCGACGCGGGCGCAGGCGTCGTCGATCTCCCGTGCCACACGGGCCCGTTCGGCCTCCTGGCCGCCGTCCACCACGTACGGAGCGATGTCGATGACGGGCACCGCGAACGGCCTGGAGGGCTCAGTCGTGGACCGGGACATGGGCGGCTCCTGTCGTGGGCGTCGACGTGATGCTAGGGGGGCGGGGACGTCGGCGCGGCGACATCGGCGCGGGGGCATCGGCGCGGGGGCATCGGCGCGGAGACGTCGGCTCGGACACGATCTACCGCGCGTCACGCCCCGGCCCGTTCGGCCTCCACCCTGCGCAGCCGCTCGGAGTCGCAGACGCGGGGGCAGGTTCCGCACGCTTCGGCCGCCGGGATCGTGTAGTAGAGGCAGCAGCCCAGACGTGTCCGGGTGGGGTGGCGCATCCCGTCACGGGTCGTCAGATGCCGGAAGGCGGCGCCGCCAGGGAAGGGCGCGACGGGCCCGGGGAGCAGCGCGTCTACGGCCCGCAGCGACTCCTCCTCCTGGCCGAGCATCCGCCCCACGTACCAGATCCCGGAGATCAGGTCGTCACCGGCCATGCCCCACAACGCCCGTGGTCCGCGCCGCAGTTGAGGGCCGATCGCGTCGAGCAGCGGCCGCATGTGGGCGACCACCGCCGCGCGCAGTTCGGTGCGCAGCGACTCCTCGTCCGGCAGCACCCGGACGCCGGGGAGTCCGGCGGCCGGGTCGTCGGGGAAGCAGGCGAAGGAGCCGGGGACGACCTCGAAGGCCCCGGTCGCCAGGTCGACCCGCACGTCCTCGGGCCGGACGCGCGGCACGCGCCGCTCCAGGTACCAGGCGCCGCTCATCAGCAGCGAGACGGACCAGAGGTAGTCGTGCAGCGCGCGGGACGCCGCGACGTCCGGCCGTGGCGTGTGGGCGTGGCCCGCGCGGATCCGGTCGGCCTCGGCCGCCACAAAGGCCGCGAGCGCCTCCGGATGTTCCGCCAACTCCGCGCCGGTGAGCCACCCTTGACGTGCCGTGGAGTCACGTTTCGCGACCGTGACCGCGAGCGTCTCGCACCGCGCGGCGAGCCGCCGGTAGGTCGCGGCGATCAGGGTGGCGGGGCTCAGGACGGCGGGGCTCAGGACGGCGGGGCTCAGGACGGCGGGGCTCGGCGCGGTGGCGGTCGGCGCCATCACCGGGGCCACGGTCAGCGGCACTCGTACTCCTCGGAGGGCAGGAACATCGGTCGCACGCCGGAACTGATCCGCGAGCAACAAGGCAAGGCTTACCTTATTTTTCCGCGCTGCGCCTCCTTTTGCGCGGTGCGCCCCCCATGTCACCGCCACAGGTAACAAGTCATTCACAGTGAGTTGACAACCTTAGGTATACCTAACCTAAACTCCACCCCCGTGTCCAAGATCGATCGGGGTGCCCCACCAGGCAACCTCTCCGCACGGCGGATCCCTCTGCTCCTCGCCGGATTCGGCGCGTTGGTGCTGTGTGCCGCGCTGAGCCTGGCCCTCGGGTCACGCCCGGTGCCGCTGTCCACAGTGGCCGACGCCCTCTTCGGCGACGCCCACGGAAGGGACGCGATCGTGGTCACGGGGCTGCGGCTGCCGCGCACCGTCGTCGCGCTCGCGGTGGGCGCCGCCCTCGGCGTGGCCGGAGCGGTCGCCCAGGGCATCACCCGCAACCCGCTCGCCTCACCGACCACGCTCGGCATCAACGCGGGCGCGGGCTTCGCGGTCGTCGTCGCGATCTACGCCCTTCATCTCACCCAGCCCATCGAGTACTTGTGGTTCGCCTTCGCCGGAGCCGCCGGGGCCGGAATGCTGGCGCAGCTCCTTGCCCGCCGGGCCGGCGATCTCGACCCGGTGCGGCTCGCCCTCGGCGGTGTGGTCCTGCAGATGGTGCTCCTCTCCTGGACCCAGGCCGTGATGCTGGCCAGCGAACGCACCCTGGACGAGGCGCGCTTCTGGCTCGCGGGATCGCTGTCCGGGCGCACCCTCGACGTGCTCTGGCCGGTGCTTCCCACCCTCGTCATCGGTCTGGTCATCGCCCTCGCGATCTCGCCCGCCCTCAACGCCCTCGCCCTGGGCGACGATTCGGCACAGGCGCTCGGCGTGCCCGTCGCCAGGATCCGGGTGGTCGGCGGCATCGCGGTCGTGCTGCTCGCCGGTTCGGCGGTCGCGGTCGCCGGCCCCGTCGCCTTCATCGGGCTCGCCGCCCCGCACCTGGTGCGGCTCGCGGTCGGCTCCGACCACCGGCTGCTCGTGCCGGGCTGCCTCATCGCCGGGCCGCTGCTCCTGCTCGCCGCCGATGTGCTCGGCCGGGTCGTCGTACGCCCCTCCGAACTCGAGGTCGGCATCGTCAGCGCCTTCCTCGGCGCACCGCTGCTCGCGGTCCTCGCCCGGAAGGTGGCCCGATGACCGTCCTCGCCGTACGTGACGTCAAGGCCGCGCCGACCGGGGCGCGGGCCAGGCAGCGGCGCCGCATCACGCTGCTCGCCGTCCCCGGCATCGCCGTCCTCTTCGTCCTCGTCACACTCGCCCTCACCACCGGGCAGATGCCGCTGTCCGCCTCCGTCGCGCTGCGCGGCCTCGTCGGTCTCGGCGACCCCGGTGACGTCCTCGTCGTACAGGAATTCCGGGCGCCCCGGATGACCGCCGCGGTCATCGCCGGCGTCGGGCTCGGGATCGCCGGGTCGCTGCTGCAGCGGGTGTTCCGCAATCCCCTCGCCTCACCGGACGTGATGGGCGTGACCGGCGGCGCCTCCTTCGGCGCCGTCGTGCTCCTCGCCACCGGGGCCTCGCAGACGCTCATCCCGGTGGCCGCGCTCGGCGGCGGGATGCTCGCCGCGCTGCTGCTCGGGGTGTTCGGCTGGCGCTCGGGGCTCACCGTCACCCGGCTCGTGCTCGTCGGCCTCGCCGTCCAGGCGGGCCTGGCCGCCGCCGTGAACCTCATGGTCGTGCGCTTCCCCGCCGAACTCGCGAGCTCCGCCCTGCAGTGGACCACCGGATCGCTCTACGGGCGGAACTGGACCGAGGTGTGGGCCGCCGGGGGCACGATGGCGCTCGCGCTCATGGCCGCCTTCGGCCTGCAGCGACGGCTCGCCGTCCTGGACCTGGGCGACGAGTCGGCGGGCGGCCTCGGCCTGAACACGTCCGCCTCGCGGCTCCAACTCCTGGTCACCGCCATCGTCCTGGCCTCGCTGGCCGCCGCGCTCACCGGCCCCGTGGCGTTCGTCGCGCTCGCGGTCCCGCACCTGGTGCGGTTCGTCGCGGGCCCGCCGACGCCCGGGACGCTCGCACTCACCGGTCTGACGGGAGCGATCCTGCTGCTCGCGTCGGACCTGATCGTCCAACATCTGCTGCCGGTCTCCGGGCTTCCGGTCGGCGTGGTCACCGCGACGCTCGGCGCCCCCTGGCTCCTTGTGCTGATGATCCGACAGAGCAGGCCCGTCAACCGGAGTGCCGCATGAGCCCCACCCAGACGTCCACGCGGACGTCCCCCGCCAACCAGCTCTCCACGCACGGCCTCGACCTGCGCTACGGCGAGAAGGTCGTCGTCGGCGGCCTCGACGTCACCCTGCCCGGCGGCGCCGTCACCGCGATCGTCGGCCCCAACGCCTGCGGCAAGTCCACCCTGCTCAGAGGCCTGACGCGGCTGCTCGCCCCGGCCGGCGGCAGTGTCGCCCTGGACGGCGCCGACATCCACCGCATGTCGGCGCGGGCGCTGGCCCGCCGGATGGGTCTGCTGCCGCAGCAGCCGGTCACGCCCGACGCCATCACCGTCGAAGCGCTCGTACGCCTGGGCCGCTACCCCCACCAGACCTTCCTCAGCCCCTGGTCCAAGGCCGACCAGGCCGCGGTGGACGAGGCGTTGGAGCGCACCGGCACCTCCGAGCTGCGCGACCAGTCCGTGGACCGGCTCTCCGGCGGTCAGCGCCAGCGCGCCTGGATCGCCCTCGCACTGGCCCAGGACACCGAGTTGCTGCTCCTGGACGAGCCGACCACCTTCCTCGATCTGCGGCACCAGCTCGACGTACTCGACCTGGTGGCCGATCTGCACGCCGAGGCGGGCCGCACCGTGGTGATGGTGCTGCACGACCTCGGGCAGGCCGCCCGGTACGCGGACCATCTGGTCGTCCTCAAGGACGGCCGCCTTGCCGCCGCCGGGGCGCCCGCCGACGTACTCGACGCCGACCTCGTCAAGGACGTGTTCGACGTCGACTGCCGGGTCATCCCCGACCCGGAGACCGGCACCCCGCTGGTCGTGCCGAAGGGCAGAGCCGCCCGGCACACCTCGGACGACGATCCGGCCGTCCCCGCCTGATCGTCCCGTTCGTCCCGTTCATCCCGTCAGTCCCGTCAGTCCCGTCTCTGTCCTGTCAGTCCCGCCTGTCCCGTCTCTGTCCTGTCAGTCCCGCCTGTCCCGCCTGTCCCGCCTGTCCCGCCCCAACCTCCGCTCACAGCAAGGGAACCCAACCCTCATGACCAACCGAAGTCTCACCCGCAGGCTCAGTGCCGTCCTGCTCACCGTGGCGCTCGGCACCGGCACGCTCGCCGCGTGCGGCGGCGACTCCGACAAGGACGGCAAGAGCACGTCGGACTCCGCCGCCGACGCCGGTTTCCCGCGCACCATCAAGCACGCGATGGGCAGCACCGAGATCCCCGCGAGCCCGGAGAAGGTCGTCGTGCTCGACACCGGCGAGCTCGACGACGTCACGCTGCTCGGCATCAAGCCGGTCGGCGCGGTCTCCCCGCACTTCAAGACCGCGGGCGGCTTCCCCTCGTACCTCAAGGACAAGATCGGCGGGGTGAAGGACGTCGGCCCGATGGAGGAGCCGAACCTGGAGCTGATCGCCTCCCTCAAGCCCGACCTGATCCTGTCCTCCAAGGTCCGCCACGAGAAGGTCTACGACAAGCTCAAGGCGATCGCCCCGACCGTCTTCACCGAGACGACGGGTGCCCCCTGGAAGGAGAACCTGAAGGTCCACGCCAAGGCGCTCGGCAAGGAGAAGCAGGCCGACGCCGCGATGAAGAGCTACGAGGCGCGCGCCAAGGCCCTGGGCGAGTCCATCAAGAAGAAGTACGACGGGAAGATGCCGTCGGCCTCGGTCGTCCGCTTCATCGCGGGCCCGACCCGGCTCTACCAGAAGTCCTCCTACAGCGGCATCGTCCTGAACGACATCGGCCTGACCCGCCCCGCATCGCAGAACTCGGCCGACCCCGAGAAGCCGATGCTGGACGTCAGCCCCGAGCAGATCGACAAGGCCGAGGCCGACCTGATCTTCGTGACCGTCGCCGACGCGCCGGACAAGACCCAGAAGAAGGACGTCACGTCCAACCCCGTCTGGAAGGACCTGAAGGCCGTCAAGCAGGACAAGGTCTTCACCGTGCCGGACGAGACGTGGATGTCGGGCATCGGCGTCCAGGCCGCTGAGCACGTCCTCGAGGACGTGGCGAAGGCCACCGGCGTCGAACTCCCCAAGAAGTAGCACTTGTCACGGGGACGGCCCCTCACAAGGCCGTCCCCGTTCCCTCCCACGCACCCACGCACTCGCGTTCACACCCGGAAGTGGACTCGCCCATGCGGCTGTACGTCCTTGCCCGCAACCCCACCGACTCGGTCACCGAAGGCTTTCTGCCCGCCGCCCGCCGACTCGGCCTCGACGTCACCCTCCTCACCGATCAGCCCGAGTCCCATCGGACCGAGGCACATCGGACCGAGGCACATCGGACCGAGGCACATCAGTCCGAGTCTCCTCTGCCCGGACACCCGGACCTGGAGATCCTGGAGTGCGACGTACGCGATTTCCGCGCCGTCATCAGCCGGATCTCGACGCACCACACCCCCGACGCCATCTTCACCAACAGCGACCACCTGCAGACCCAGACCGCCCTGGCCGCCGAGTACTTCGGGCTGCCCGGCAAGGACTGGCGGGCGGCGCTGCGCACCAAGGACAAGGCGCAGATGCGCCGCCATCTCGCCGCCGCGGGCGCCGACGCGGTGTGGTCGGCGGAGCTCGCCGCGGGGCAGGATCCGGCGGAGCTCACCGCCCTCGACGTGCCGTACCCGTGCGTGCTCAAACCCCGTGAGGGCGTGGCGAGCGAGGACGTGGTCCTGGTCGACGGGCCCGACCAGCTCGTGAAGCGGTGCGCGGAGATACAGGCGAGGCGCCCCGGCGCCGCGCTGGTCGTCGAGGAGTATCTCACCGGGGAGCTGTGCACCCTGGAGACCCTCGGCGACGGCCGGCTGCGGCACGTCCTGGGCGGCTTCCGCACGGACGTGTCCCCGCCGCCGTACTTCATCGAGGAGCGGCTCGCCTTCGAACCCGCGCATCCGGAGCCGGTGGTCGCGCAGGTTCTCGCCCAACTCGACGCGCTGGGCGTCGGGTTCGGCGCCTGCCACACGGAGTTCGTGGTGGCGGACGGCCGGGCGCGGCTCATAGAGGTCAACTACCGCGCCATCGGCGACCAGTGCGATCTGCTCCTCGCGCAGCTCCTCGGCATCCCGCTCTTCGAGCACATCCTCCGTACGCATCTGGGCGAGCCGCTGCCCGCCGATCTGGGCGCGCGCGCCGACGGCAGAGCCCGGCTCGACTATCCGTGCGCCCAGCGCGCGGGAACCCTGACGGCGGCCCCGTCCGCGAGTGAAGTGACACTCGACGGGGTTCAGTTGACGTACCGTCCGCTGCGCCGGGTCGGCGAGCGGCACGAGCTGTACGGCACCAACCGTGACTTCCTCGGTGTCGTGCGCGCCACCGGCACCGACCAGTCGGCGGTGGACCGCGCCGTGGCGGACTTCCTCGCCGCTCAGCACTGGGAGATCACCCCGTGACGCGCCCCACGGACCTGGCGCCCACGGACCTGGCTCCTGCCGCCGGGACCGGGACGGACCTCCTGCTCCGCGTCCTGAGCACCCTCCTGCGGGAGGACGTCGTGGGGTGGCGCACCCGCAGCGAGCCCGTTCGGCGGCCGGACGGCCTGTGGCTGCGGCTGCGGCTGCGGCTCGCCCTTCCGGCGCGGGGCGCGGCGACCGGTGACGCCTTACTGATGGCGGTGCACGAGGACGGTTTCCAAGGCGTGTACGCCGCCCGGCTCCCCCTGCTCCTGCGGGAGTCCGACGGCTCCGAACTCGGCGACGCGCACACCGTCATGGCCGCACTCCGCGATCTCGCGGATCCGGCGGACCGCGCCGGGTTCGACGCCTTCGCCGAGGAGTGCGGGCTGGCGCTCGACGCCGTGCGGCTGCACGCCGAGACACGCGAGGAGGTCGACGGCCTCCTCACCGACCGGTTCGGCAAGGACCCGGCCACCTGGACCGGTCTCGCCGCCGGGCTCGGATACGACACCCTCGCCGCGCGGGCCGATCACCCGGTCTATCCGACCTCGCGCGGCCGATCCGGACTGTCCGTCGCCCAACTCCGGTCGTACGCACCCGAGTTCCATCCACGCTTCGCGCTGCGCCGTCTCGCCGTGCCGCGGGAGGACGTCACCGTGGGCGGCGGCACCGACACCTGGCTGTCGCCCCTGGCCGCGGGCCTGCCGCAGTACGAGGGGAGCCACTACCTCTTCCCCGTGCACCCGTTGACCGTCGGCGGCCCCCTGCGGGACGCGCTGCGCGCGGCGGGGCTCGACGGGCGGGCCGAGCTCCTTGACGGGCCAGGCCCCGACGTCGTACCGACCCTGTCGATGCGGACCGTCGCCCGCACCGCGGACGCCTCGCACCACCTCAAACTGCCGCTCGCCACCGCCACCTTGGGGCTGCGCAACCGGCGCACCATCAAACCCGGCACGCTCGTCGACGGCGCCGCGGGCCAGCGGCTCATCGAGAGCGTCATCGCCCGTGAACCGCGCTTCCAGGGCGTCGTCCTGCACGCCGACGAGACGCGTTACGCGCACGCCGGGCACGAACTGCTCGCCGTGCTCCTGCGCCGGTATCCGGCCGGCCTCGACGAAGCCGTCGTCGTGCCGATGGCCGCCCTGCTGTGCCCGGTGCCCGGCGGTGCGGGACCGCTGCTGATCGACCGGCTCGCCGAGCGGTTCCACGGCGGCGATCCACTCGCCCTCCTCGACGCCGCACTCACCCTGCTCTTCGACTGGCAGACCACCCTCTTCGCCTACGGCATCGCCCTGGAGTCGCACCAGCAGAACATCTCGCTGGTCCTGGACGAGGAGGCACCGGGGCGGACTCGCCTGCGGCTGCTGCTCAAGGACAACGACGGGCCGCGCATCCACCACGCCCGGCTCCGTGACGTCATGGGCGAACAGGCCCCCGATCCAAGGGAGTTCGACGACGCGAGGATCTTCGTCGACGGCGACGGGCCCGTGCTCGACCTGTTCACCACCATCACCGTCCATCTCTGCGCGGGCGCCTACGCCTTCGGGCTCGCCCGGCACGGCCACGCCCCGCTGGACCGGTTGCTGCGGCTCGTGCGCGACCGGCTCGCGGAGGCGGTCGCGCGGCTCGGCACGGGCCCCGGAGAGCCGGGAGCGCCGCTGCGCACGCACGTCCTGGACGCGGCGGAGCTGCCCGTCAAGGCGATGGTCACCGCGGGCACCCTGCTCTCCAAGGAGCGCTCCGGTGCCGCCGACATCAACAAGCACTACACGACAGGCCCCAACTACCTTCTACGAAGGGGAACTTCGTGATGGCCACCGCTTCGTCACCGCGCGCACTCACGGACGGCCCGGCAGTGGGGGCCGAGTTCGGGCGGCGGCAGGTGCACGCCGTCGCCGCCTGCTACTTCGTGGCGTCGTTCGCCGCGCTCGGACTGCCGCCGTTCCTCACCGAGATCCTGCCGGGGCTCGGTGACGCGACCGCCCGCTGGGCCGGGCTCCTGTACGTCGTACCGACCGTGTTCGGCGCGCTCGGCGCCCCGCTGTGGGGCCGTGCCGCCGACCGCTACGGCCGAAAACGGCTGCTGCTGCGGGCCCAACTGGGCCTCGCCGTCTCGTTCCTGCTCGCGGGCTGGGCCGACTCGCTCGGCGCGTTCACCGCGGCGCTGGTCCTCCAGGGCATCCTCGGGGGCACGTTCGCCGCGTCCAACGGCTTTCTGGCCGCCGCGCTCACGGGCCCGAGCCTGTCCAGGGCGCTGACGCTGATGCAGGGTGCGGCGCGCGCCGCCCTCGTGCTCGCGCCGATCGCCGTCGGCTCGCTGGCACCGTGGATCTCGCCGCACCGCCAGTACGCGCTCCTTGCCGTCCTGCCGCTGGCCGCCGCCGCGATGCTCGCCCTGCTCCCGGAACCGGGTGCGGAGCCCGCCGAAGCGGCCGTGACCGGGAGGCAGGACGCCGAAGGACCGCTCACCCCCCTCACCGCGCTCTACGCCTTCGAGTTCGCCTTCGTCTTCTCCACCGTCATCTCCTTCCCCTATCTGATCGCGCTGATCGAGGACCGAATACCCGGCGTCTCCCCGGTCGCGTCCGGCGCGCTCTTCGCCCTGCCGCACCTGTGCTACCTGCTCTTCGCGATGCGGGTGCACCGGCTCTTCGAGCGCCGCCCCGGACCGGGGATCGCCGCCGGGTTCGCCCTGGTCGCGCTCGGCCTCGCCGGGCACGGCGCCGCCGATTCACTGCCCGCCTTCGTCGGCGTGCGGCTGCTGCTCGGCGCCGGGCTCACGCTGGGCCTCGTCAGCCTGTCCGTGCTGGCCGCCGACTGCGCCAAAGGCCGCCCGCCGGGCGGGATGTTCGGCTCGCTCGAGCTCGTCTCCAAAGGAGGCGCGGTCGCCGCCGGCCTCGCCGCGGCCGCCGGCAGCAGCCTGTTCGGCCCGTCCGCGCCCGTCCTGACCGGCACCGTGATCGCCCTGGTGGCCCTGATCGCCGCCGCCCTTCCCGCCACGTTCCGCCGCTAGTCCGCATCCGCTGGAGCCGTTGATGTCCTTGCCGACCGGCACGTTCCCCGCCCAGTCCTGGGGGCCGCCCGCCCCGCCTTCCCCGTCCGGCGCCGCGCTCGCCGGGGCCGCCGCGCCCACCGGTCTGCCCAGCGCCGACCAGGCCGTGACGCACACCCTGCTCAACTGTCTGCTGCGCGAGGTCTCGGGCCCCGAGCACCAGACCGCCGTGGTCGACGGCAACCTCCTGCTGCGGCTGCCGCGCCGCGGGGTCCTGCTGCGCGTGGCGCTGCGCCGCGCCTCCCTGCTCGGCGCCCACCGCTTCACAGGACCGGTGACCGAGCAGCGCGACGGCCGCTGGGTGGGGGTGGACTGGCCGCGCCTGGCCGAGTACACGCACGCCGAGCTGTTCCTGCGTACGGGCGTCAGCAACGAAGAGTTCCTTGAGCAGATCGCCTCCAGCCACGAAGGGGTCAGCGCCGCGATCGCCGCCGAACGCCCGGCGCCCGCCCCCGTCGGCGACCAGTCCCCGAAGTGGCTTGCGGGCTACCTCGCCTCCGAGCGTTCCCTGCTGTTCGGCCACCGCTTCCACCCCACGCCCAAGGCCCGCGGCGGCGACCTGTCCGACTGGTCCGCGTACGCTCCCGAGACCGCGGCCGCCTTCCCGCTGCGCCACCTCGCCGTACGGGAGCACCTCGTCGCCGAGGAGACCGCGCGGCCGGACGCCGCCGCTCCCCTCGACCGCCTGGGCGACGTGCCGGACGGCTACCGGCTCCTTCCCGTGCACCCCTGGCAGTACGATCTGCTGCGCGACCACCCCGGTCTGCGCGCCGCCCTCGACCGCGCGGACGTCGTCGACCTGGGGACCGGACGCTCCCCCTTCGCGGCCACCGCTTCGGTGCGCACGCTGTACGACGGCGGCACCTTCCTCAAGTTCAGCCTCAACATCCGCATCACCAACTGCCTGCGCAAGAACGCCAGTTACGAACTGTCGGGCGCCGTCGCGCTCACCCGCGTACTCGAAGGCGCCCTGGACGACCTGGCCGTCCGCTTCCCCGGCAGCGCCGTGCTCCGCGAACCGGCCTACCGCAGCCTCGCGCTGCCGGGCCCGGACGGCCGGCCCGACCTCGCCCTCCTGGAAGGCTTCGGGGTGATCGTCCGTGAAGGGCTCGCCGGGCGGCTCCGGCCGGGGACGACGCCGCTGCTCGCCGGGGCCGTGGCGGACGAGTACCCGACGGGGCCCGGCCACATCTCCCGCCTCCTGGACGGCGCGGGGCCCGAGCGCGCCCTCCAGTGGTGGGGTGCCTACCTGCGGCTCCTGCTGCCGCCCGTGCTCGCCGCATACTTCGACCACGGCCTGGTGCTCGAGCCGCATCTGCAGAACGTCCTCGTCTGCGTCGACGAGGACGGCATGCCCGCCCAGGTGCTCTTCCGCGACCTGGAGGGCACCAAGCTCCTGCCCGAGCGCCACGCGGACACCCTGGCCGCGCTGCCGCCCGAGGTCGCGGGCCCGATGACGTACGACGCACAGCGCGGCTGGGACCGCGTCATCTACTGCCTCCTGGTCAACCATGTCGCCGAGCTGCTCGCCGCGCTCGCCGACCTCCACCCGCACACCGAACCCGCACTCTGGTCCCAAGTGCGGTCCACCCTGCGGGAGTTCGCCACCGCGCACGGCTGCCCGCCGCGCCTGAGCGCGCTGCTCGCCGGGGTGCCACTGCCCGCCAAGGCCAATCTGCTCACCCGCTGGGAGCGCAAGGCCGACCGGGACGCGGGCTATGTCCGCCTCACCTCTCCGTTTCCGCTCACCGAGCATGTGCGGGACCTCGGTGCCCGCCCCGACGTCCCCTGGAGCGCCGCCGGATGACCACTCCCCCCTCGGTCGTACGTGACCGTGCCCTCTCCCTCGCCGGCGGGGAACTGCCCGCCTATCTGTACGACCTGTCGGCGCTGAGCACCCATGCCGCCGCCGTACGCGAGACGCTGCCCCCGCAGGTGGAGCTCTACTACGCCGCCAAGGCCAACCCGGAGCCGGAGATCCTGGCCGCGCTCTCGCCGTACGTCGACGGCTACGAGGTCTCGTCGGGCGGCGAACTCGCCCATGTCGCCAAGGCGGTGGCCGGGCGCCCGCTGGCCTTCGGCGGCCCCGGGAAGACCCCGGACGAGATCGCGGCGGCACTGGATCTCGGCGTGCGGCGCTTCCATGTGGAGAGCGCGTACGAACTGCGGATGCTCGCCGCGCTGGCCGCCCGCGTGGCCCCGGAGACCCGCGTCGACGTCCTGCTGCGGTTCAACCTCCCCCTGGACGCCGAGGCGCTCGCGGGCAGTTCACTGGCGATGGGCGGACGCCCCACGCCCTTCGGTCTGGACCCGGCGGAGGCGGACGACGCGGTCGCCGCCTTCGCGTCCGGCGATCTCGAGTGCCTCGAACTCGTCGGCGTCCACGCCCACTTGGCCAGCGGGCTCGACGCGCCGCAGCAGCTCGCGGTGGCCGCGTCCGTCGTCGCCTGGTCGCAGGCGCTCGCACGGCGGCACGGCATCCGGCTCACCGAGGTCAACGTCGGCGGCGGGATGGGCGTGGACTACGCCGACCCCGAGGCCCGCTTCGACTGGGCTCGGTACGGTCAGGGCCTCGCCGAACTCTGCGCCGCGCACCCCGAGTTGACGCTGCGCATCGAGCCGGGGCGCGCGCTCACCGCGTACTGCGGCTGGTACGCCACCGAGGTCCTGGACGTGAAGCGGAGCCACGGCGAGGAATTCGCGGTGGTGCGCGGCGGCACCCATCACCTGCGCACCCCCGCGGCCAAGGGACACGACCAGCCCTGCGCGGTGCTGCCGACGCGCGCGCCGTGGCCGCACCCCTGGCCCCGGTCCGAGGCGCGGCAGGACCGGGTGACGTTCGCGGGCCAGCTGTGCACGCCCAAGGACGTGCTCGCACGGCGGGTCGCGGCGCCCGGACTGCGGGCGGGCGACCGGGTGGTGTTCGGGCTCGCGGGTGCGTACGCGTGGAACATCTCGCACCACGACTTCCTCATGCACCCGCGGCCGGGCTTCCACTTCCTCTGAACGCTCTGAACGCTCTGAACGCTCTGAGCGCCGGTCCCACCCCCGGCCCCAGAACCCGCGGCCCCAGAACCCGCGGCCTCAGAACCCCCGGTCCCACCGCACGGTGTTGAGCAGCGGTGCTCCGGTGGTCAGCCGCCGCCAGTTGTCCAGGAACAGGTCGAGCACCTGCTGGGTCTCGCCGCGCGAGCCGCCCCCGGTGTGCTGGGTGAGGATCACGTTGGGGCAGCTCCACAAGGCGTGCCCGGCGGGTAGCGGCTCCTCGCGGGTGACGTCGAGGACGGCGCCGCCGAGGCGGCCGGAGGCGAGGGCGGTGACCAGGGCGTCCTCGTCGGCGAGCGTGCCGCGGCCGGCGTTCACGAAGACCGCGCCGGGGCGCAGCAGGCCGATGCGGCGCTCGTCGAAGAGGTCGGCGGTCTCCTCCGTACCGGGAAGGAGGCCCACGACGATGTCGAACTGGGGCAGCCGGGCGTCGAGTTCCTCGCGGGTGCGCAGGTCGCCGTCGCCGCGGGCGAAGTGCGACACCGTGCAGCCGAAGGGGGCGAGGAGTCCGGCGAGGCGCCGGGCGATGGCGCCCCGGCCCAGGATGAGGACGTCGGCGTCGCCGAGCAGGCGCAGTCCGGGGCGTACGTCGTGGCGTGCCCAGGTCTCGTCGGCCCGCAGCCCGGCAAGGACGTCGATGCCGCGGTACAGCGCGAGTATCCCGGCGAGGCAGGTCTCGGCGACGGGCTCGGCGAAGAGACCGCCGAGGTTGGTGACGGTCAGGCGCTGTTCGAGGACCGGCCAGTCGAGGCCGAGGTAGCTGTCGATGCCGACCGATGCGAGTTGCAGCCAGCGCAGCTCGGGAGCCCCGGCCACGCACTCCGGGCGGGGATTGCCGAGGGCGATGTGGGAGGCGGCGAGGGCTCGCGCGTCGTCGAGAGACGCCGAGTCGGGCTCGGCGAACCACACCGGTCCCGGCACGGCGGCGCGGATCCGTTCCCGCTCGGCGCAGTCGAGGGGCAACTCGACGTACAGGGCGGCGTCGTGCGGCAGAGCGGGAAGCGGGTCAGGCTTCTCCGCGTGCTGTGCGAGGTACGGCGAAACGTCTGGTGCACGACCCATTCCTGAGACCCCCGTGGTTAGGAAAACGCTGGTGAACACGCGTTCACCGAACCTAGGGCTTTGCCTCCGGGGTGGTCAACCGGGATCCGCGGCCCCGCACGTGCCGTCAGGCGCTTCGGGCCTGCCGGCGGTAGCCGCCGGGGGCCAGTCCGTACTCGCGCTTGAACGCCTTGGCGAACGCGAAATCGGAGCCGTAGCCGGCTTGCGTGGCGACGGCGATCAGTGGGATGTCGGACTCGCGCAGCAGCCGGGCCGCGGTCGTCATGCGCCAACGGGTCAGATAGGCCATGGGCGGCTCGCCGACCAGCGCCGCGAACCGCCGCGCGAAGGCCGCACGCGAGAGCCCGGCCCGATCGGCGAGCGACTCCACGGTCCACTGGGCGGCGGGATCCTCGTGGATGGCCGCGAGCGCCGGGGCGACCGCCGAGTCGCCGAGCGCCGCGGCCCAGCCCCGCGCGGCCGCCGGGGGCTGGTCCTCCAGCCAGGCGCGCAGGATGTAGAGCAGCAGCGAGTCGATCAGCGCGGGGACGATGCCGGACGAGCCGATCCGCGGGTTCTCCAGCTCCATCCCGAGCAGTTGGACGGCGGCGCTCAGCTCGGGGTGGCGGCCGTGCCCCGTCCGGAGATGGATCACCTCGGGCAGCTGGCGCACCAGGGGGTGCGGCCGCCCCTGGTCCAGGTGGTAGTTGCCGCACAGGAGGCTGGTCAGCGCGCCGTCGCCGCCCAGTTTCAGCGTGCCGACCGGCGATCCGGCGCAGAACTGCTCGGGTCGCTCCTCCTCGGCCGGTGTGGACGGGTGGTCGGAGAGGATGTGGCCGCGCCCGTCGCGCAGGAAGACCACATCACCCGGGCTCAGGGCGATCGGCTCCTCACGGGGCGGGCCGTCGCCCAGCGGGACCAGCCAGCACGTCCCGTACAGCACCACATGGAAGCCCGCCCCGGCGACGGACGGCAGCCGAAGCCCCCAGGGGGCGCGGCCGTCGGTGCGGACGGACGACGGCAGCCCGGTCCGCATCGAACTCAACGCCTCGGTCAGGATGTCCACGCCTTCACCCTACGGTGAGCACGACCTTGCCCTGCACCCGGCCGGAGCCGACCACTTCATGCGCCTTGCCCGCCTCTTCGAGCGGGAACGTCTCCTGCACATGGGGCCGGATCCGTCCCTCGTCGATCAGGGCGGAGATCGCCTCGAGGGACGCGTAGTCGGGCTCGACCATGACACCCGCGAAGTGCCGCCCCGCCGCCTCGACCTCGGCCGCGAGCTCCTTGTTTCCGTGCTCCATGATGCTGACCAGCGTGCCGCCGGGACGCAGCACGCTCAGCGAACGCGCGCCGTCCGCGTTGGAGTCGAAGACGATGTCGAGATCACGTACCGCGTCCGTGAAGTCGGTGACCCGGTAGTCGATCACCTCGTCGGCGCCGAGGTCCCGGAGGAACGCGTGCCGCGGCTCGCTCGCCAGCGCGATGACGTGCGCGCCCCGCGCCTTCGCGATCTGCACCGCGAAGTGCCCGACTCCCCCGGCGGCGCGGTGGACAAGGACCCGGTCGCCGGCCTTCACGCGGGCGGCGTCCACCAGGCCCTGCCATGCCGTCAGCGCGGCCAGCGGGACGGCCGCCGCCTGCGCGTGGTCGAGCGACGCGGGCTTGCGGGCGACCTGCCGCGAGGGGGCGGCGACGTACTCGGCATAGCCGGTCGCGGCGCGCGGGAAGAACGGCATCCCGAACACCTCGTCGCCCACCTTGAACCGGGCGCCCGGACCGGCCTCCTCCACCACTCCCGAGATGTCCCAGCCCACGCCGAACGTCCCGCCGAGGAGCGGATAGACCCCCGACCTGACGGCGATGTCCACGGGGTTCACGCCGCTGGCCCGTACGCGGATGAGCACCTCCCCGCCGAGGGGCTCGGGCCGGTCGATGTCGACGGTCTCCAGGACCTCGGGGCCGCCATAGGAATGCTGGACAACTGCACGCACGGGAACTCTCCCTTGTCGTTCGGGGTTGATGTCCTCAACATTAGGGAGATCGAATGAGCCGCGTAATGGTTCAATGTCTCGGAAACATGTCCCATCGTCTTGATCAGGGATTCTCTCGGCTCACCCGGCGCCTGCCGTTCCTCAGGCCCGCGCCGGGTGCGGGCGCTCGATGGCGACCATGGCGGCGTCGTCGCCCAGGCGTCCGCCGACGTGGTGCAGCAGGTCACGCCGGAGGCGGCGCAGGAACGCCTCGGGGTCGGTCTCGGTCCAGCCCGCGATGCGCTCGGTGAGCGGATAGAAGGTGCCGGAGGCGTCGCGGGCCTCGCTGACGCCGTCCGTGTACAGCAGCAGGAGGTCTCCCTCCTCGAACGTGAACGTGTCGACGTGATAGCCCCCGCGCACCAGCTCGCCCAGGCCCAGCGGAGGCGCCGGCCGCTCGGCGTCCATCGTCATGGCGCGGCCGTCACGCAGCACGACCGGCGGTGGATGCCCGCAGTCGATCATGCCGACCCCACTGCCGTGGTCGGGGATCTCCAGGACGGTCGCGGTGATGAAGGTTTCGTCGGACTCGTCCGTCTCACCGGGTTCGGGCACGTCCCCGGCACACACGCTTCCGTCGAGAAAGGTCACCAGTTCCCGCAGACTCGCCTGACGGTGGGCGGCGGCCCGGAACGCGCCGAGCAGCAGCGCGGCCTCATCGACGGCGGTCATGCCTTTGCCCCGTACGTCGCCGACGATCAGCCGGGTGCCGGAGCCGGTGCGGACGGCCGCGTACAGATCGCCGCCGATCTGCGCCTCGGCTTCGGCGGCGAGATAGAGGGAGGCGACGCGCAGCGGTCCGATCTCCCTGGGCAGCGGCCGCAGGACGACACGCTGGGCCGTCTCGGCCACGTACCGCACCTGTGTCATCTCGCGGGCGCGGCGCTCGCGCAGCACGCAGAAGACCACGAGGCTCGAGCCGACCAGGATGAGGGCCATGATCTGCGCCTGATGGTTCGCCGAGAACAGCTCGTCCCGGTCCCGGATGACCCCGATGACCGCCTGGGCCACCACCGCGAGCGCGGCGACCAGACCCGTCATCCAGGGGCCGCCGAAGGAGGCGGTGATCGCCGGGGCCGCGACCAGCAGAGGACCCAGGTGAATGTCGGGCGGTGCGAGGACGTCGACCACGGAGACCGCCACGATCAGCGCGATCGGGATGGCCACCATCGCACGACTCGCTCGCGCCGACCCACGGACCGGCAGGAGGCGCTGCGACACACCTCATCTCTACACCTCTCCTGCCCCGCACGCACAACCAGCCGAAGACGGCCCCGAGGCACCAGGGATTGAGCCGCTCGGATGGCGCGCGCTGTCCCTGTGCTCACCCCTTGCGGGCCACGACAAGCCGCCAGTTGGGGCTGCCGTCGGCCCGGCGGCCGAACTCCTCCAGCGGATACAGCCGCACCGTGAACCCGGCGCGGACCAGGTCCTCGCGGACCTCGCGCAGCGGGAAGGTCCGGTAGTACATGACGAACGGCGGCCGCCACAGCGCGTTGCGCACCCGCATCACCGCGTCGAAGCCGAGCATCGCCCAGTAGAGCGGCGCGGTACGGGGCGGCGGCGCGCCGATCGGGAAGGCGAACATCCCGCCGGGCCGCAGCGCCCCGAAGACCTCGGCGAAAAGGCGTGGCCGCTCGGCGGGCAGGAAGTGGCCGAACGCGCCGAAGCTGACCGCCAGGTCGAAGGCATCGGCGAAGGGCAGGGCACGGGCGTCGGCGCGCACCCACTCCACGCGTGGCCCGCCGCCCCGCCCAGGCACGGTGGCCCTGGCCGCCGCCAGCATCCCGGCGCTGAAGTCGACGCCGGTGACCCGCTCCCTGCACAGCGGCCGCAGCGTCTCGACACCCGCGCCGGTCCCGCAGCAGACGTCCAGGCCCGCGTCGAACGGGCCGAGGTCACGCAGCGTGTCCGCGACCGCGTGCAGCATCCGGTCGGGCGTACGGAAGGGGGTGTGGTCGAACTTCGGAGCCAGCAGGTCGTAGCCGCGCTCGATGGAGGAAAGGGCTTGCACGGCCAGTTCGCGGAGTGTGGGTCCCTGAGAGGTGAACACCGGCTCCACCCTAGCCAGCGGGCGCGGCAGCGGGCTCGACCATGGACAAACCAGGGCATATCTTGGTAATGACGACGACTCGGAAGACAAAGGGGGTCGTCATGGTCGAAGAGCTGCTCGCAGCAGGGGCCGCGACCGCGTGCGCGGGATTGGTGTACGTGGGGGCGGCGGCCAGGGTGGTCAAGCAGTACGAGCGGGGTGTGGTGCTCCGGCTCGGGCGGCTGCAGCGTGCGGTGCGCGCCCCCGGGTTCACGATGATCGTGCCGATGGTGGACCGGCTGCACAAGGTGAACATGCAGATCGTGACGATGCCGGTCCCGGCGCAGGACGGCATCACGCGGGACAACGTCACGGTCCGGGTGGACGCCGTCATCTACTTCAAGGTCGTCGACGCTGCCGAGGCCGTCGTCCAGGTCGAGGACTACCGCTTCGCGGTCTCGCAGATGGCCCAGACGTCCCTGCGCTCGATCATCGGCAAGAGCGACCTGGACGATCTCCTCTCCAACCGCGAAAAGCTCAACCAGGGCCTGGCGCTGATGATCGACTCACCCGCCATCGGGTGGGGCGTGCAGATCGACCGGGTCGAGATCAAGGACGTATCGCTGCCCGAGACGATGAAGCGGTCGATGGCCCGGCAGGCCGAGGCGGACCGTGAGCGCCGGGCGCGAGTGATCAACGCGGATGCCGAACTGCAGGCCTCCAAGAAGCTCGCCGAGGCCGCGCACCAGATGGCGGAGGAGCCCGCGGCTCTCCAGCTCCGCCTCCTGCAGACCGTCGTCGCCGTCGCCGCCGAGAAGAACTCCACCCTCGTCCTGCCCTTCCCCGTCGAACTCCTACGCTTCCTCGAACGGGCCCAGCAGGCACAGCCACCGGTACAGCAGACACAGACGCTGCCGCCCGCACCACCGGCCCCCGCGGCGGGGCCGATGCCCAAACGGCCCACCGCCGCATAGGCAAGGTCCCAGCCGTTCGGGCCTGAACCAGCTTGGGAGGCTTCCTTGGACCGCATCGCGTGATCCGCCCTTGACCAGTGCCCCCAGGGCACGGGCCGGTTCGGCGGCAGGGAAGCACGGCCGCCGATGTGGCCGGTAACCGCCAGGAGGTCTATCGGGTCGAGCCAGGGGTCGGGTAGACGTATCGCGGCCGTAGATCCTCCGCCCAGCACCAGGAAGGATGCCTCATGACCCGTGCCCGGACCACCACCGCGGCAGGCAAGACCCGGTTCGACGACATCTACAACGAGCCTGACCCCCGCGCCTACTTCCGTACGCTCTCCCCCCTTGAGTACGAGATACCGCACCAGGCCCAGGACGTCTTCCGGCGCACGCTCGCCCAGCGGTCCGCGGTACGCGGCACCCAGCTCCCCGTCACGGTCCTCGACCTCTGCTGCTCGTACGGGATCAACGCGGCGCTCCTCAACCACGACCTCTCGCTCGCCGACCTGTACGCGCACTACACCGGCCCCACGACCAACGGCCTCAGCCGGGGTGAACTCATCGAGTGCGACAAGGAGTTCTACGCCTCGAGCAGGCGGGCGGACGCGGTCCCCGTGATCGGCCTCGACACGGCCGACAACGCCACGCGCTACGCCCTCGAGGTGGGATTGCTCGACGAGGCGTATGCCGAGAACCTCGAACGGCACCCGCCCAGCGCCGAGCTGCGCCGCGCCGTCGCCCGGGTCGGTCTGATCACCGTCACCGGAGGCATCGGCTACATCACCCACCGCACCTTCGGCGCCCTCCTGGACGCGACGGCCCTGCCGGTCTGGGTGAGCGCGTTCGTGCTGCGCACGGTGCCCTTCCAGGAGATCCTGGCCAGTCTCGACGCCCATGGCCTCGCCACCGAGACCGATCCCGAACGGACCTATCCGCAGCGGCTGTTCAGCGATCCGGAGGAACAGCGCAGCGCCGTCGAGCTGGTGCGCAAGGCCGGTGACGACCCGGCGGGCCTGGAGGCCGACGGGCGCTACTACACCCGCCTCTACCAGTCCCGGCCCCGGCCCGCGTAACCCCCGAATTCGGCGGGTGCGGGCGCGGCCGGACCGCGCGCCGCACCCGCCCGGCCGATGGCCCCGCGCCGTCAGCTGCCGAAGTCAGCTGCTGAAGAACTCGCTGACCTGCTGCGCGAACTGACGCGGCTGCGCCTCGTGCACCGCGTGCCCGACCGGGATCGTGATCAGCTGGGAGTCCGGGATCGCCGCGGCCATGTCGGGGATCCGCGCCTGCGACATGCTGCTGTCCGGTCCGCCCGCCACGATCAGCGTCGGCGCGACGATCTCGCCGAGCCGCTCGGCCCACTCCGGGTCGGGGGTGTCGACCTGGCCGCGGATGGCGGGGACCACGGGCCAGTCGTAGTCGATGGGCCCGTCGGGGCGCTCGGCCTCGACCGGTTCGCGCGGGTAGGGCGGCGGCGTCTCCTCCAGGACGAGGCGCTCGACGCGGTCGGGATGCTCCTCGGCCAGGAGGTAGGCGACGACGCCGCCCATGGAGTGGCCGACGACGCCGACGCGGTCGAGGTCGAGCTCGTCGAGGAAGCCGAGCACGTCTTCACACATCAGCTCGAACGAGTACTCGTCGGGCCAGTCGCTCTCGCCGTGCCCGCGCAGGTCAAGGGCGTACACACGCCATTCCTCGCCGAGCATCTGCCCGGCCTCGTCCCAGTCCGCCGATGAGCCGCCGAGCGCGTGCAGCAGCACGACGGGAGCGCCGTACGGGTCGCCCCAGCTCCGATAGGCCAGGCGTACGTCGCCGACATCCACCACCGCGTGATCTTCCATGGGCCCGACGCTACAGCGCGAAGACGTCTAGACCTATTGAGCGGTGGCCCGCACCCATGCTAGAAAGCGCTTGCTCCTCGCGTGGCCCCTTCTGGCTCCCCCCTCCCACCACCATCGGAGACCCCATGCACTCTCCTTGGTCCCGCCGCTCCTTCCTGCTCACCACCAGCGCCTCCGCGCTCGCCCTGACCTCCTCGGGTCTGCTGCCCTCCGCGGAGGCGGCGGCCGCCGACGAGGCGGCCGCCGACGCGTACGAGGCGCTGCGCGCCAAGTGGCGCACCCTCATCCTCGGCGAGGGCTTCTCCCCCACAGCCGAGCCCTTCAAGAGCCGCCTCGCCGAACTCGGCGCCACGGCACGGCAGTTGCGCAACACCATGGCGCCCGCGACGGGATCCCTGTGGCCCGACGCCTCGTACGCCGACCCCGAGCCGGACACCGACCAGGAGTCGTACGGCTACTCGGCGAACGTGGTGACCGGCTACAGCAGGCTCAACACCATGGCGCAGGCCTACCGCCAGGAGGGCACGGGCCTGACCGGCGACGCGGGCCTCAAGGCCGACATCCTCACCGGCCTCGACCACCTCTACACACAGGTCTACAACGAGAACCAGGCGCGGTTCGGCAACTGGTACAGCTGGCAGATAGGCGCCCCGCAGCATCTCCTCGACGTCTGCGTCCTGATGTACGACCACCTCTCGGCGACCCAAGTGGCCAACTACTGCAAGGCCGTCGACCACTTCGTGCCCGACTCCGCGGTGGGCAGTTACACCGGTACGAGCACCGGCGCCAACCGCGTGGACCTGTGCCGGGTGCTCGCCCTGCGCGGGGTCGTCGGCGGCAGCTCGGCGAAGATCGCCCTGGCCCGTGACGCGCTGTCCCCCGTCTTCCCGTACGTGACGACCGGCGACGGGCTCTACACCGACGGCTCGTTCATCCAGCACACCACCGTGCCCTACACCGGCTCGTACGGATCGGTGATGCTCGGCGGCCTCGGCATGCTCTTCTCGCTGCTGCGCGGCTCCAGTTGGGAGGTCACCGACGCCAAGCGGCAGATCGTCTTCGACGCCGTCGAGAAGGCCTGGGCGCCCTTCCTCTACAACGGCCTCGTCATGGACGGCGTCGCGGGCCGCGCCATCAGCCGCGGCCTCGCCGCATCCGACGCCAAGAAGATCCAGGCCGACGACCATCTGCGCGGCCACCCCATCATGTCCGCGATCGTGCTGCTCGGTCAGGGCGCGAGCGCGGCGGAGAACGCCCGCTGGCGCGGCCTGGTCAAGGGCTGGATGCGCCGCGACTACTACAGCCCGCCCCTGAGCGACCCCTCGCTCGGCCTGACAAGTCTCGCCCGCCTGAAGGGAGTTGACGACGACGCCTCCGTGACCCCGGCCGCCGAGCCCACCGGGCACCGCCTCTTCACCAACATGGCGCGCGCCACGCACCGGCGCCCCGGCTGGGCGGCGTCGATCAGCATGGCGGACCCCCGCATCACGTACTACGAGACGGGCAACGGCGAGAATCTGCGCGGCTGGCACACCGGATCCGGAATGCTCTACTGGTGGGGCGACACCTACGCCAACGGCCAGTACAGCGACGCCTTCTGGCCCACCGTCGACCCCTACCGGCTGCCCGGCATCACGGCCTCCCGCAAGCCGCTCGCGGACGCGGCGGGCGGCGACTGGGGCGCGTCGCTGCCGGACGTGAAGTGGGTGGGCGGTGCGAGCGACGGTCAACGGGCCGCCATCGGCCAGTACTTGAAGGGCCTGCAGAGCACGCTGCGGGCGAAGAAGTCCTGGTTCTGCCTGGACGACACGATCGTCTGCCTGGGCGCCGGCATCGTCTGCACGGACGGCGCGGCGATCGAGTCGACGATCGAGAACCGCAACCTCGGCCCGACGGGTACGACTCCCTTCCAGGTAGACGGAGTCACCAAGCCGACCAGCACCCCCTGGTCCGCGACCCTGCCCGGCGCCAAGTGGGCCCACATCGGGGGCCACGGCGGCTATGTCTTCCCCGGCGGCGCGACGGTGAAGGCGCTGCGCGAGGAGCGCTCCGGCAAGTGGAGCGACATCAACAAGGGCGGCGCCACGACCGCGATCGCCCGCAAGTACCTCACGCTGTACGTCGATCACGGCACCGCCCCGACGAACGGCACGTACGCCTATCAGCTGATGCCGGGCGCGTCCGCCGCCCAGACGGCGGCCCGCGCCGCGGACACCGGCTGGCTGCGGATCCTCGCCAACTCCGATGACCGGCAAGGCGTTTCCGTGCCGTCGCAGGGCTTCACCGGCGTGAACTTCTGGTTCGGCGGCACGGCGGGCCCGCTCACCGCGAGCGCCCCCTGCTCTGTCCAGATCAGCGAGAACACCGACGGGACCGCGGTCGTCTGCGTCAGCGATCCGATGCGCGCGCAGACGTCCCTGACGCTCACCTGGAACCGCGCCGTGTCCGCGGTGACGTCCAAGCCCGCCACCGTCACCTCCGCGACGACGGGCGCCTCGCTGAAGCTGACGTTCGGCGATCTCAGCGACACCTTGGGCGCCACCCAGCGGGTGACCGTCACGCTGGGGTGAGCGGGCGCGTGCGGCGGGCGCGGGCCTGGGCCAGGCCGCCGAGTACCAGGGCGATCAGGCCCACCACCAGGGCGACGATGGCCCCGCCGAGGCCGTTGCCGGTACCGAGGCCGCCGTCGGCGGTGGCCGTGACAAGACCGCCCAGGGTCACGGCGATCAGCCCCGCCGCCAGAGCCGCGTTGGCTCCGAGCCGCCCGGTGCCTGTGCCCAGGCGACCGGCGGGGCGGGCCAGCGCAAGGCCGCCGGCGACCACGCCGATCAGCCCCAACACGGCTGCCGTGGTGGCCCCGAGGCGTCCGGCACTCATGGAGTACACGTCGGCGGCGGTCATCAGGGGTCCTGACGAGATCATGTCCTTCTCCTCATTCTTCGTTAGGGCTCCGATCCTGTCGCCGGGCGCGCCACCGGTCGTCCCGCAGGCGCAGACACTTCGTGCTGCCGCGGATGTGGCAGGGGGCGCGGAAGTACTGCGTACGCGGTAGGCGTCCACCCCTTCGTCAGCCGGACTCCCCCGCCACGGCGTCCGGCTAGGGTGCCCGCATGAGCACAGGACGGTTCGGCGTTCCCGCCGGTGTCAGGGACGGGGTGGTCGCGGTCTGCGTGGCAGGGGCGCTGCTGATCGCCGGGCGGTCCGAGCAGCACTCCGCCGCGGATCTCGACGTGCTCGGCTACACCTTGTTGGCAGCGAGCGGCCTCGCGCTCGGTGCGGGCCGCCGGGCTCCGGTCGCGGTCCTGGCCGCCACCGGGCTGTGCGCGATGGGGTATCAGGCGGCCGGTTTCGACGTGCCGGTCGTCGCCTTCTTGTTCGCGGTGTACGCGGCCATGCGGGCGGGACACCGCGTCGTCACGGTGGTGGCGAGCGTGCTGATGCTGGCAGCGCTCCCCCTCGCCGCCCTGGTCTCCCTGCACGACACGGGCGAGGCGTACGCACGGGCCCGCGGCGCCCTGGAGATTGCCTGGCTGATCGCGGCCGGCGCCGCCGGGGAAGCGCTGCGGCAGGCCGAGCGGCGGGCCGACGAAGCCGAACGCACCCGCGAGGAGACCGCGCGGCGCCGTGCCGACGAGGAACGGCTGCACATCGCGCGGGAGTTGCACGACTCGCTCACCCATCAGATCTCGGTCATCAAGGTGCAGTCGGAAGCCGCCGTCCATGTGGCCCGCAAGCGCGGCGAAGCGGTGCCGGAGGCCCTCCTGGCGATCCGGGACGCAGGCCGTGAGGCGACCCGGGAGCTGCGCGCGACCCTGGAGGCGCTGCGCGACGACGGCAAGGCCCCGCCGCACGGGCTCGCGCACATCCCGGAGCTGGTGGAACGGGCCCGTGGCAACGGCCTGGACGCGACGCTGACGATCGAAGGGCGACGCCACGATGTGCCGGCCACGGTGGACCGCACCGCCTACCGCATCGTCCAGGAATCGCTCACCAACATCGCCCGGCACGCCGCGGCCGACACGGCGTCGGTCCGGATCGATTACCGGCCGGACGCCCTGGCCATACGGGTCGACGACGACGGGAAGGCATCGCCGGACTCCGTCCCGGTGCCCGGCGTCGGGCTGCTCGGGATGCGCGAACGCGTGACCGCCCTGGGTGGCCGCCTGCACGCGGAACCCCGTGACGAAGGCGGCTTCAGCGTCCAGGCCGAGCTTCCCGTGGAGCGTATGTCGTGATCCGTGTCCTGCTGGTCGACGACCAGCCGCTCCTGCGCAGCGGCTTTCGCGCGCTCCTCGACATCGAGGACGACATCGAGGTGGTGGCCGAGGCCGCCGACGGGCAGGAGGGCGTGGCGCTGGCCAGACAGCACCTGCCCGACATCGCGCTCGTCGACATTCAGATGCCCGTCGTCGACGGCATCGAGGCGACCCGGCAGATCGCCGCCGACCCGGCCCTGGCCGGGGTGCACGTCGTGATCCTGACCAACTACGGCTTCGACGAGTATGTCTTCGACGCGCTGCGCGCCGGCGCCGCGGGATTCCTCGTCAAGGACATCGTGCCCGAGGACCTGCTGCACGCGGTGCGCGTCGCCGCGCGCGGCGACGCGCTGCTCGCACCGTCGATCACCCGCAAGCTGATCGACCGGTACGTCACGCAGCCGCCCCACGCCATCGTCGGCGAAACGGAGTTGAAGGGCCTGACCCATCGCGAGCGCGAGGCCGTCGCCCTGGTCGCGCAGGGCCTGTCCAACGACGAGATCGCCGGGTGCATGGTGATCAGCCCGTTGACCGCGAAGACCCATGTCAACCGAGCCATGACCAAGCTTCACGCCCGCGACCGCGCCCAACTGGTCGTTCTGGCCTACGAGTCCGGCCTGGTGGCCCCGCGCGACCGCTGATCGCCAGGCGCATATGTCCCGCGCCTATAGCACCGATGCTTTCCGGTCGACCCCAGATTCCGATAGAAAATCAAATCACCTTAACCCGCAGGTCAGGCGGTCGTTTCGGCTTGCATCACCGGCTCCGGTCCATATGCTGGACACCCTTCGCACGCCCCTCCCGCC
>NZ_SRIC01000128.1 GCF_004684775.1 Streptomyces sp. MZ04 | reverse complement strand
CATGAGCGTCTCGTGGGCTGGGAGATGGGTATAAGAGACGGACGCGGTACCGTTCGGCCCGCGAACCAATCGTAGGGAGACGACACCGTGAGCAAGACCGTGCGGCCGGCGGCCGAGGGGACTGACCCGTTCGGCACGGCTCGGCTCCGACGGGGAGTCCTGGACGCCTGGGCGGCCAGCCCGGCGAGGTTCCGCGAGGATGCCAACGCCGAGGAGGACCTCGCCCTCGGCGGGTACCGGGACCGGCTCGTAGTGGAGCTGGCGCAGAATGCCGCCGACGCGGCGGCACGGGCCGGAACGCGAGGCCGCCTCGCCCTCACCCTCCGGGACGGCGTACTCGCCGCCGCCAACAACGGCGCCCCCCTCGACGCCGCCGGAGTCGAGTCCCTCTCCACCCTCCGCGCCTCCGCCAAGCGGGAGGGGCACGAGGAGACCGCCGTCGGGCGGTTCGGCGTCGGCTTCGCCGCCGTGCTCGCCGTCTCCGACGAACCCGCCCTCGTGGGCCGTACCGGCGGTGTCCGCTGGTCCCTCGGCGAGGCCCGCGAACTCGCCGCCGAAACCGCCCGGTTCAGCCCGGGGCTCGGGGATGAGATCCGGCGCCGGGACGGGCACCTACCGCTGCTGCGGCTGCCGCTCGCCGCCGAAGGCACCGCCCCCGACGGGTACGACACCGTCGTCATCCTCCCCCTGCGCGACGCCGCCGCCGAGGATCTCGTCACCCGGCTGCTGGAGGGGATCGACGACGCGCTGCTCCTCGCCCTTCCCGGACTCGAAGAAGTCGTCGTGCAGGTCGGGGATGCCGAGCCGCGCGTTCTCCGGCGTACCGCCGCACCCGATCACGTGGACATCTCCGACAGCCGTGCCGGTACGACTCGCTGGCGCACCGTCAGTCGGCAAGGGCCCCTCGAGCAGGAGCTGCTCGCCGACCGGCCCGTCGAAGAGCGGCTGCGGCCCCACTGGTCCGTGACCTGGGCCGTTCCCACCGGCCGCGACGGCGCCCCGCTGCCGCCCCGCAGCGCCCCCGTCCTGCACGCGCCGACCCCGAGCGACGAGCCGCTCGGGGTGCCTGCCCTCCTCATTGCCTCGTTCCCGCTCGACACGACCCGGCGGCATGCGGCTCCCGGTCCCCTCACCGACTTCCTCGTGCAGCGGGCGGCCGACGCGTACGCCGAACTCCTCGCGGGATGGCGGCCCGTGGGGGAGGAGATCATCGGCCTCGTTCCCGGGCCGCTCGGCAAGAGCGAGCTCGACGGCGGGCTCCGGCAGGCCATTCTCGACCGGCTGCCCCGCACCGCCTTCCTGCCGCCCGCCGTGGAGCCCGTACCGCAGGAGGACCCGGACGTCCCCGAGTGGCAGGTTCCCGTCGCGCTGCGGCCCCGTGACGCGGAAGTCGTGGAGGGCGCGGGCGCCGAGACCGTACGCGTCCTCGCCGACGTCCTTCCCAGCCTGCTGCCCGCCGGGCTCGAACGCCGCGCCGAGCTGCGCACCCTCGGTGTCGCCCGGGTCCCGCTGACCGAGGCGATCGACCGCCTGGCAGGACTCGAAAAAGAGCCGGACTGGTGGCGGCGGCTTTACGACGCCCTCGCCGGCGTCGATCCGGACCGGCTGACCGGGCTTCCCGTGCCGCTCGCCGACGGGCGTACGACCATCGGCCCCCGCCAGGTCCTGCTCCCCGTCCCCAGCGACGAAAACCAGGACACCGACCCCGCCTCCCTCGCCCGCCTCGGCCTGAAGGTCGCGCACCCCGACGCCGTCCACCCCCTCCTGGAGAAGCTCGGCGCGCTGCCCGCCACGCCCCGCGCCGTCCTGACCACCCCGCAGGTCCGAGCCGCCGTCGCCGCCTCCCTCGACGACGACACCTGGGACGAGGACGCCCTCGACGCCGAGGAGCTCGCGGATGTCGTGCTCGGACTCGTCCGTGGGGCCAGTCTCGAGCCCGGTGACGAGCCCTGGCTCGGCGCGCTCGCGCTGCCCGACGAGGACGGCGAACCGGCGCCAGCCGGTGAACTCGTGCTGCCCGGCAGCCCGTTCGCCGAGATCATGCGCGAGGACGAACTCGCCATGGTGGACGCCGATCTCGCCGACCGCTGGGGCGAGCAGCCGCTGGCCGCGTGCGGCGTGCTGGCCACGTTCGCCCTCGTCCGCGCCACGGACGTCGTACTCGATCCGGATGAACTGGAGCCGCGCGAAGGGGACTTCGCCGAGACCGACGACGCCGGTCTTCTCGACGCCGTCGACGTGTGGTGCGAGGACGTGCTCGACCGGCTGCCGGACACCCCGGTGCCGCCCGTGGCGACGGAGATCGTCGCCGTACGGGATCTCGATCTGGTCGACGAGGACCGCTGGCCGCAGGCGCTCGCCCTGCTCTCGCGCCCGCCGCTGCGGGACGCGCTGACGCAGCCGCTGCGGATCCTGCTCCCGGACGGCACGACGGAGACCGTGCGGTCGTACACGGCGTGGTGGCTGCGCGGGAACCCCGTGCTCGGCGGCCGCCGTCCCGCAGGGCTTCGGGCCTCGGGCGGCGACCCGCTGCTCGAAGGTCTCTACGACGCCGCCGACGCCTCCGGTTTCGACGACGAGCAGGTGCTTCGCGCCCTCGGCGTACGCACATCGGTCGCCGCCCTCCTGGAGGAGCCGGGCGGCGCCGCCGAGCTGCTCGACCGGCTCGCGGACCCGGAGAGGACCGTTTCGGCGGCCCAACTGCACGCC
Organism: Streptomyces sp. MZ04; assembly: GCF_004684775.1. Lineage (GTDB taxonomy): Bacteria > Actinomycetota > Actinomycetes > Streptomycetales > Streptomycetaceae > Streptomyces. The sequence continues at coordinate 19,360 of NZ_SRIC01000128.1, read as the reverse complement.
CTGTACGGCGCCTTGGCGGACCTCGACCCGGAGCAGGTCACGCTGCCGGACGAGGTGCGGGCCGTGCTGGACGGCGAGGTCGTCGTGGTGGACGTGGCGGACGCGGTGGTCGCGGACGCCCCCGATCTGCTGCCGGTGGCCGACGGCGTGGCGCTGCTTCCCGTGCAGCCCCGCAAGGCGGCGGACCTGGCCGAGCTGTTCCAGGTACGGCGGCTGAGCGAGACGGCGGCGGTGGAGCCCGCGGGGGAGGGTGCCGAGCATCCGGTGCCGGAGCCGGTGCGGATCCTGCTGGGTCCCGCGACCCCGGAGACGTACATCGAGCACGACGAGCTGATCGCGGGCGGCGTGGAGCTGGACTGGCGTCGTACGCCGGACGGCACGATCCATGCCGCGACGCTGGAGGGTGTGGCCGCGGGGCTCGCCTGGGCAGCGGGGCAGTGGCCGCGGCGGTTCGAGGTGGCGGCGCTCCTTGAGGACCCGTCGCGAACGGAGGAGCTTGAGAGGGACCGCTGGTTCGATTGACGCGGGGGCCCCCGCAGGGGCGCGGGGAACTGCGCGACCAGCCACGACGCACCCGCAGACAAGAATCCGGCGCCCAGATCCCGGTCACAAAACCTTCACTTCCCGTACAACCCTCCGTCCCCCTGGAAGGTCTCCTCTTCCGAGTCAACAGACTCCTAGATCACTTGGGCCCCGCGTGACCGCTGTCGAAGCACCGCGGGGCCCCTTCTCCAACTGGGGAAACACATGCGCATCCGTGCCACCGTGGCCGCACTGACCGGCACCCTGGCTCTGTCCGCACTCGCCGTTCCGGCCGCTCAGGCCGTGGACGGCCCGTCGTCCGCCCCTCGCATAGCCGCGCAGGGTGCGAACGTCGGCGACACCGAGATCACGAAGGTCTCCGTCAACGGCGGCAAGAACGTCGTCGTCGGCACCACCAACAAGGTGCAGTTCACCGTCGCCGTCACCGCCACCGACCCGGAAGGCATCGCGGGCGGCAGCGCCTTCCTCTACCACGGCGGCAGCATCGACACCGCCGACGGTGTCCTGGCCCCGGACGACTTCGACGGCACCTGCAAGGTCGTCGACGCCACCACCTCGACCTGCTCCGTCACGGTGATCGCGGACCCGCAGACGGGCCTCTACAACGGTCTGGCCGGGTCGGGCTGGAAGGTCTACGCCGCCATCGGCGCGAACGACGGCGACTCGGCCGAGGGCGAGTCGTACGCGTCCGACGCCAACATCCAGCGCAACTCCCGTCTCACCACCAACGCCTCCCCGGAGCCGGTCAAGAAGGGCAAGACCCTCACGGTCACCGGCGCCCTGACCCGCGCCAACTGGGACACCTTCAAGTACGCGGGCTACACCAACCAGTCCGTGAAGCTCCAGTACAAGAAGAAGGGCGCGACCTCCTACACCACGCTGAAGACGATCACGTCCGGCGCCAGTGGCGCCCTGAAGACGACCGTGACGGCCTCCGCGGACGGCTACTACCGCTACGTCTTCGCCGGTACGTCCACGACCCCGGCCACCACGTCGACCAGCGACTTCGTGGACGTCCAGTAGTCAGCAGCGTCACGCCGGAAAGCGGCGGCCGACCCAGCGGTAGACGACCTCGATGATCAGTGAGGCCACCGCCGCGATCGCGACCGCCGCCCACGGCATCGTCGTACCCACCAGCTTCAGTTGGAAGAAGTCCTGGAGCCAGGGGACGGTGAGCACCAGCAGGAAGCCGAGACCCATCGCGCCGATCAGCCCGATCCGCCACCACGTGTACGGACGGGCGATGATCGCGAGCACCCACATGGCGATCAGGAACAGCGCCAGCGTGGCCGCGCTGGTCTCGGCTTCCCGCGCGCCCGCGCCCTCGTAGTAGTGCCGGGCGAGCAGATACGTGCCGAAGGTCGCGACGCCCGCGACGACACCGCCCGGGATCGCGTACCGCATGACCCTGCGCACGAAGTGCGGCCTCGCGCGCTCCTTGTTGGGGGCGAGCGCGAGGAAGAAGGCCGGGACGCCGATGGTGAGCGTCGAGAGCAGGGTGAGGTGCCTCGGCAGGAACAGGTACTCGACCTGTGAGCAGACCACCAGCAGCGCGATGATCACCGAGTAGACGGTCTTGACCAGGAACAGCGTCGCGACGCGCGTGATGTTGCCGATGACCCGGCGGCCCTCGGCGACCACCGAGGGCAGCGTCGCGAAGCTGTTGTTGAGGAGCACGATCTGGGCGACCGCCCGCGTCGCCTCCGAGCCCGAGCCCATCGAGACACCGATGTCCGCGTCCTTCAGGGCGAGTACGTCGTTGACGCCGTCGCCCGTCATCGCGACCGTGTGGCCGCGCGACTGGAGGGCGCCGACCATGTCGCGCTTCTGCTGCGGGGTGACCCGGCCGAAGACGGAGTTGGCGTCCAGGGCCTCGGCCATCTCGCCCTGTTCGGCGGGCAGGTGCCGCGCGTCGACGGTGTTCTCCGCGCCCGGCAGCCCGAGCTTGCCCGCGACCGCGCTCACCGAGACCGCGTTGTCGCCGGAGATGACCTTGGCCGCGACGTCCTGCTCCTCGAAGTAGCGCAGGGTGTCGCCGGCGTCCGGGCGAAGGCGCTGCTCCAGGACGACCAGGGCGGTGGCGCGGGCCCCGGCGGCGACGTCCGGGTCGTCCAGCTCACCGGCGGCGCGGGCGAGCAGGAGCACCCGCAGGCCCTGCTGGTTGAGGCCCTCGATCTCGGCGAGCGAGGGGTCGTCGGAGGGCAGCAGCACATCGGGGGCGCCGAGCAGCCACGTCGAGTTGTCGCCGTCGCCCTCGCTGAAGGAGGCGCCGCTGTACTTGCGGGCCGAGGAGAAGGGCAGCGACTCGGTGCAGCGCCACTCCTCCGCGTCGGGGTAGGCGTCGATGATCGCCTGGAGCGAGGCGTTGGGGCGCGGGTCGGATTCGCCGAGGGCGCCGAGGACCTTGCGTACGTAACTCTCGTCCGCGCCGTTCAGCGAGCGCACCTCGGTGACGTCCATGCCGCCCTCGGTGAGGGTGCCGGTCTTGTCCAGGCAGACCGTGTCGACGCGGGCCAGGCCCTCGATGGCGGGCAGCTCCTGCACCAGGCACTGCTGGCGGCCGAGCCGGATGACACCGATCGCGAAGGCGACCGAGGTGAGGAGCACGAGCCCCTCGGGGATCATCGGGACGATGCCGCCCACGGTGTAGGCGATGGACTCCTTGAAGTTGTCGTCCTTGACGACGAGCTGGCTGATGATGAGCCCGATCGAGGTCGGCACCATCAGCCACGTCACGTACTTGAGGATCGTGGAGATGCCGCTGCGCAGCTCGGAGTGGACGAGCGTGAAGCGCGAGGCCTCCTCGGCGAGCTGAGCCGCGTACGCCTCACGGCCGACCTTCGTCGCGGTGAACGCGCCGCCGCCCGCGACCACGAACGAGCCCGACATCATCCGGTCGCCGGGCTTCTTGATGACCGGGTCGGCCTCACCGGTCAGGAGCGACTCGTCGACCTCGAGGCTGTCGGTCTCGACCGCCTCGCCGTCGACCACGATCTTGTCGCCGGGGCCGAGCTCCACCAGATCGCCGAGGACGATCTGGGAGGTGGAGATCTCGGCGGCCACGCCGTCGCGCCGCACGGTCGGCTTGGCCTCGCCGATGACCGCGAGTCCGTCCAGGGTCTTCTTGGCGCGCAGCTCCTGGATGATGCCGATGCCGGTGTTGGCGATGATGACGAAGCCGAAGAGGCTGTCCTGGATCGGCGCGACGCCGAGCATGATCACCCAGAGCACGCCGATGATCGCGTTGAACCGGGTGAAGACGTTCGCCCGGACGATCTCGCCCAGGGAGCGACTGCTGCGGATCGGTACGTCATTGACCTCGCCGCGTGCGACCCGCTCGGCGACCTCGGCGGCCGTCAGCCCCGCCGCGCGTCCGGTGGCCGGAGCCACCGGGTGGACCGGGTCGAGCTCGGCGCCCGCGTCGATATGCGTCATGCCCTCGACGGTAAGGGCGGGAAGGGGCGTTCACCCCTTGAGTGGCGGAAAGATCCGACCACGGTAGGACGCGAACGGTCCCGTGGTCGTACGGACTGCTCCGAGCTACTCCGAAGCCCCTGCCTCGGCCGCCTTGCGCGCTGAATCCTCGGCGGCTCGCTTGAGCGCGGCGTCACGGCCACGGACGTACCAGATGCCGATCAGGCCGAGGCCGGCCCCGGCGAGGCAGGTCCACACCCACCAGGTCGCGTCGCGGTCGTCGAACCAGCCATAGAACGGCAGCTGGACCAGGAAGAGGACGAACCAGAGGATCGTGCCGCCGGTGATGGTGGCGACGACGGGCCCCTCCAGGGGCTCCGGTGCCTCGTGCTTGGGGGTCCACTTCGCCATGGGCACAGCTTACGAGAGTGCTGGGCGCACCCCGCCCCGGGGCGAGCAGGCCTTGTGGCTCAAGGGTCTACGCGCGGAGATAGCGAATTCGGTCTCATGTATTCATACTGAAACGGTTCGTTAATGGCCGATTGCTTTCGTACGAAGAAACAATTCGATCTTAATGTTGACCTCGAGGTCGCCGCTTAACGATCTTTCCCTTCCCTGAGCTCACGAGGTCCCGCATGCCTTCCTCGGCCACCGCCCCGGTCGACGCCAGCAATGAGCCGCCGAAGCCCCCGCAAGGCGGCCTCGACGGCTACTTCAAGATCACGGAGCGGGGCTCCACGCCGGCCAGGGAAGTCCGCGGCGGCTTCGCCACCTTCTTCGCGATGGCCTACATCATCGTGCTGAACCCGATCATCCTGGGCAGCGCGAAGGACATGTACGGGAACCAGCTCGACAACGGCCAGCTCGTCACCGCGACGGTCCTGGTCGCCGCCTTCACCACGCTGCTCATGGGCGTCATCGGCAACGTCCCGATCGCGCTCGCCGCCGGTCTCGGCGTGAACACCGTCGTCGCCCTCCAGCTCGCGCCCCGCATGTCGTGGCCCGACGCGATGGGCATGGTCGTCCTCGCGGGCTTCGTCGTGATGCTGCTCGTCGCGACCGGCCTGCGCGAGCGCGTGATGAACGCCGTGCCGCTGGGCCTGCGCAAGGGCATCGCGATCGGCATCGGCCTTTTCATCATGCTGATCGGCCTCGTCGACTCCGGCTTCGTCTCGCGCGTCCCGGACGCCGCGCACACCACGGTCCCGCTGCAGCTCGGCGGCGACGGCCACCTCACCGGCTGGCCGGTTCTCGTCTTCGTACTCGGCGCGCTGCTCACGCTCTCCCTGCTCGTCCGCAAGGTGCCCGGCGCGATCCTCATCAGCATCGTCGCCATGACGATCACCGCGATGATCATCGACGCCGTCGCGACGGTCCCCTCCTGGGGTCTGACGGCGCCCAAGTGGCCCGGCAATCCCGTCGCGAGCCCGGACTTCGGTCTCGTCGGTCAGATCAGCCTGTTCGGCGGCTTCGGCAAGGTCGGCATGCTCACCGGCATCCTCTTCGTCTTCACGGTGCTGCTGTCGACCTTCTTCGACGCCATGGGCACGATCATGGGCGTCAGCGACGAGGCCAAGCTGACCGACTCCAAGGGCAATGTGCCCGGCATGAACAAGATCCTGTTCGTCGACGGCATCGCCGTCGCGGCCGGCGGCGCCTCGTCCTCATCGGCGACCACCTGCTTCGTGGAGTCCACCGCGGGCGTCGGCGAGGGCGCGCGTACGGGCTTCGCCAACATCGTCACCGGCGGCCTCTTCACGGTCGCGCTCTTCCTCACGCCCATCGCGACGATGGTGCCGTCCCAGGCGGCCACGCCCGCGCTGCTCGCGGTCGGCTTCCTGATCATGTCCGGCTCCGTCGGGCAGATCGACTGGAGCGACTTCACCATCGCGATCCCGGCGTTCCTGACGATGACGATGATGCCGTTCACGTACTCGATCACGAACGGCATCGGCGTCGGTTTCATCACCTTCACCGTGCTGCGCCTCGCCTCGGGCCGCGGCCGGGAGGTGCCGGTCGCGATGTACGTCGTGTCGGCGGTGTTCGCCTTCTACTACCTGATGCCGGCTCTGGGTCTCACGTAAGGGCCCCGACGCTCACGCGGCCCCGTAGAACTTCTCTGTCTCCTCGACGGACGTAGCGAACCGCTCGTCGAAGTCATCACGGATGAGCGTCCGGACCACATAGTCCTGGACGCTCATTCCTCTTTTGGCGGCGTGCTGCTTGAGCCGGTCGAGCAGCTCACCGTCTATCCGCAGGCTGAGTACTGTCGATCCCATGCGTGACAGGGTCGCCGCCGCCCCGCCGCGCGCGTCTCACTTTCCGAAGTCACCTCACTCATATGGGTGACGAAAAGGTTCTGCGTACTCAGACACGGGAACCGAGTGGTCTTTAGGTAGAGTAATGAGTTACTCTAACGAACATGCCGGACCTCTCCCAGGGTGACGACGCCGCCGCCGTGAACTCACTGCGCTCCGCCGTGATGCGCCTGTCCCGTCGACTCAAGCACCAGCGGGTCGACGAATCGCTGAGCCCCACCGAAATGTCGGTGCTCGGCACCCTCGCCCGCTGCGGCCACGCCACCCCCGGTGAGCTGGCCCGCAAGGAACATGTGCAGCCGCCGTCGATGACCCGCATCGTGGCGCTGCTCGAAGCCAAGGGTCTCGTCCGGCTCCAGCCGCACCCCGAGGACCGCCGCCAGAAGGTGGTGACCCAGACGGAGACCGCCGAGGCGATGCTCGAGGAGAGCCGCCGCAAGCGGAACGCCTGGCTCGCCGGCCTGGCGGAGCACCTGGACGAGGACGAGTGGGCGCGGCTGCGTGCCGCGGCTCCGGTCCTGGAGAAGCTGGCACACCTGTAGTCGACAGGAACCCCTGTCGCTTGTTGTCCGGCAGGAACCCCTGTCACGTACGCCAAGGAGGCGAACGCACTTTGAGTACGGGATCCGGAGCAGACTCCGCCCCCGCACCAACCGCCCTCGACAAGACCCCGGCCGGTAAGTCGTCGATGTTCAGCTCGCTGAAGATCCGCAACTACCGGCTGTTCGCCTCCGGCGCCGTTGTCTCCAACACCGGTACCTGGATGGCCCGCATCACCCAGGACTGGCTGGTCCTGAGCCTCACCGGATCGTCCGCGGCCGTGGGCATCACCACCGCGATGCAGTTCCTGCCGATGCTGCTCTTCGGCCTGTACGGCGGCGTCATCGCCGACCGGTTCGCCAAGCGGAAGCTGCTCTTCTGCACCCAGGGTGCGATGAGCATCAGCGGCCTCTTCCTCGCCGCGCTCACGCTCAGCGGCAACGTCCAGGTCTGGCACGTCTACCTGGCGGCCTTCTTCACCGGCCTCGTCACGGTCGTCGACAACCCGACCCGGCAGTCCTTCGTCTCCGAGATGGTGGGCCCGGACCAGGTCCGCAACGCGGTCTCCCTCAACTCGGCGAACTTCCAGTCGGCGCGGCTCGTCGGCCCCGCCGTGGCGAGCGGCCTGACGGCGGCCGTCGGCCCCGGCTGGGCGTTCCTCGCCAACGGCCTGTCCTTCCTCGCGCCGCTGACGGGTCTGCTCCTGATGCGTACGAGTGAGCTCCACCCCACGCCGCGCAAGCCGCGCGGCAAGGGGCAGCTGCGGGAAGGCCTGAACTACGTCTCCAAGCACCCCGAGCTGATCTGGCCGATCGTCCTCGTCGGCTTCGTCGGCACGTTCGGGTTCAACTTCCCGATCTGGCTGAGCGCGTTCGCGGACGACATCTTCCACGGTGGCGTGGGGATGTACGGGCTCTTCAACACCCTGATGGCGATCGGCTCGCTGGTGGGCGCGCTGCTCGCCGCCCGCCGTGGCACCTCACGGCTCCGGGTGCTCGCCGGGGCGGCGATCGCCTTCGGCGTGCTGCAGATGGTGGGGGCGTTCGCGCCCGAGCTGTGGATGTTCGTCGCGCTGATCGTCCCGATGGGCATCCTCGGTCTGACGGTGAACGTCACCGCCAACTCCTCGGTCCAGATGGCCACGGACCCGGAGATGCGGGGCCGTGTCATGTCCCTCTTCATGATGGTCTTCACCGGTGGTACGCCGCTGGGCGGCCCCCTCTTCGGCTGGCTCGCCGACGCGTACGGAGTCCGCGTCAGCATGGCCGTCGGCGGCCTCATCTGCGCACTCGCGGCGGTGGGCGTGGGCTTGATGCTGGCGCGCGCGGCGAACCTTCGCCTGAAGCTGGATCTGCGGCGGGGGCAGCAGCATGTGCAGTTCGTGCCGCGTGAGCAGTTGGCGACGGCGGCGTAGCCCGTTCTCCGGTGTCTTCGGTGTCCTGCACGCGCCGGGCCAGGACCTGGCCCGGCCAGGTGCCGTCGCCCTCGACGAAGGCCTCGCGTAGCAGACGAAGGCCTCGCGTAGCAGTCGACCGGAGCAGGGAGATTCCCGAGCTCAGAGCGCGAGTTCGATTCCCGTCACCCGCTCTCGCAAGCAGGCCCAGGTCAGAGACCTGGGCCTGCTTCGTTGTCTTGCGTGGCGGGGTCACGGCATCGCGAGAGCCTCCGTCGGGGCCAGGCGGGAAGCGCGGATTGCCGGGTACAGGCCTGCCATGCCTCCGATGAGCAAGGTCGATGTCACACCGCCGGCGGTCGCCCACGGCGGGACGATGGCGGCGTAGCCCTGCGCGGCGGCGTACCCGGTGGTGACCGCGATGCCGACCACGACGCCGCCGATGCCGCCGAGTGCCGAAAGGAGCAGTGACTCGGCGAGGAACTGAAGTCGGATCTGGCCGCGGGTCGCGCCGAGGGAACGGCGCAGGCCGATCTCCCCGCGGCGTTCCAGGACGGTGATCACCATGGTGTTGGCGACTCCGACGCCGCCGACGAGCAGGGACACGCCGCCCAGGCCGAGGAGCAGCCCGGTCAGCGCCTGGTCGGTGGCCTCGCGGGCGGCCAGGGCGTCCGACGGGCGCGAGACCTTGACCTCGCTCGGCGCCTGCGGATTGGTGGTCCCGGGGAGCACCGAGCGGACCGCCTCGACGGCGCTGTCCTCGGTCCGCGTGTACACGGTCGTCGGGTGCGTGTCGAAGCCGAGGTACGTCTGGGCGGCCGACCAGCCGACCAGCACGGCACCGTCCAGCTCGGGGGCCAACGGCACGGGGTCGAGGATGCCGACGACGGTGAACCACTTGCTGCCGAGGTAGACCTGGACGTCCACGCCCGCCGCCGCGATGCCGAGGCGCTTGGCGGCCGAGGAGCCCAGTACGACGGCCGGGTACTTCTCCGTCGCCTTGTTGAACCAGATCCCGTGGGCCATCGTGGTACCCACGGTCGAAGGGAGCTTCAGGTCGGCCGCCAGCACCGAGATGCCGCCCGACTCCCCCGACGGGATCTTGTCGTTGCGGTAGACCTTGGCCGAGGAGACCTTGCCGGTCGCCGCGACCTTCTCCACGGGGCCGATGCGCGAGATCATCGCCACCGACTCGGTGGGCAGCTTCGCGTCGCCCCCGGTCATGGTGCTGCCGGGTGCCACGGTGAGCATGTTGGTGCCGAGTGCGGCGAGCTGCCGGTCGAGATCGGCGCGGCTGGACGAGGAGATACCGACCACCGCGATCATCGCGGAGATGCCGATCGCGATGCCGAGCGCGGACATGAACACCCGCAGGGGCCGAGTACGCAGACCTGCGCTGCCGACTCGCAGGACGTCCCGCAGCCGCAGGCGGGCGGGGGAGAGTGACGCGCTCACTTCACCACCTCTCCGTCGCGCATCGTGATCTGCCGGGGCAGTGCGGCGGCGATGTCCCGGTCGTGGGTGATGACCAGGACCGTGGTGCCGGCGTCGTGCAGGTCATGGAGCAGTTCCATGACCGCCGCCCCGGAGGCCGAGTCCAGGTTTCCGGTGGGCTCGTCGGCGAGCAGGAGCGCCGGCCGGCCCGCCACCGCGCGGGCGATGGCGACGCGCTGGCCCTGCCCGCCGGACAGCTCGTGCGGGAGGTGGTCGAGCCGGTCGTCGAGACCGACGCGGAGCAGCGCCTCCTCCGCCCGGCGCCGGCGTTCCCTCATCGCCATGCCCGTGTAGAGCAGCCCGTCGGCGACGTTGTCCAGTGCGGTCTCGCCCGGCGCCAGGTGGAACTGCTGGAACACGAACCCGATGCGGTGGGCGCGCAGCGCCGACAGTTCGCGGTCGGACAGGGCGGCGATGTCGTGGCCGTCGACGCGCACCGTGCCGGCCGAGGGGCGGTCCAGGGTGCCGATCAGGTTCAGCATCGTGGACTTGCCGGAGCCGGACGGGCCCACGATGGCGACCAGTTCGCCGTAGCCGACCTCCATCGAGACCCCGCGTACGGCCTTGACTCCGCCCGGGTACTCCTTGGTGACGCTCTCCAGCTCGACGACGGCGTTCGTCCGGGTGATCACTTCGGGGTCCGCGAAGGCGCTCGTACTCATGCGGGCACTCCGACCTTCATGCCCTCGGACACGCCGTCGCCGCTGATCTCGACCCGGCCGTTCGCGAACAGGCCGGTCTTCACGGCGACGGTGCGGGTGGTCCTGCCGTCGACGACCTCGACTCCGTAGCCGCCCTCGGCGAGCGTGAGCAGCGCGGACACCGGGACGGTCAGCACGTTCTCGCGCTTCGAGGCCGTGAAACCGATGTCGACCGTTGCCTGGTCGAAGCCGGAGACCGCCTTCTTGCCGGCGAAGGCGATGGTGACCAGGATCTTCGTCTCGCTGCTCGACGAGTCGTCGCCGCCGGAGCCGTTCCCGGAGCCTGAGCCACTTCCGTTTCCGCTGTCGCTGTCGCTGACCTTGCTCCGGGTGTCGGTGATCTTCCCCTTCACCGTCTTGCCGTCGGGGAGCTTGACGGTCACCGCGGCGCCCTTGACGGCGAGGCGCACGTCGGAGACCGCGAGCTCGACGGTGGCACCGCGTACTGTGCCGGTGTGGGTGAGCACGGCGTCGCCCGGCTTGGCCGCATCGCCCAGGGAGGCCGTGACGGTGTCCACCCGCACGGCGTCCAGAACGTACGCGACGTGTCCCAGGTCGACGGTGCCGGTCCGGGCGGACTCCGGGAGTCCGATCGCCTTCTGCCACTTCTTGACCGCGGTGGCGGTGGCCTCGGTGTACTCGTTGTCCACGGTGAATCCCCGGTAGCCGAGGTCCCAGAGGTTCCGTTCGAACTGCTTGACGTCGGCGCCCTCGGTGCCGACCGTCAGTGCGCGGTACGTCGGCAGCTTGCCGTACATGAGGACGACGGGAGTGTTGTCGACCCGGTAGAGCTCCTGGCCTTTTCTGATGGTGGAACCGGGGGTCGGCAGCGATGTCACGGTGCCGGACAGCTTTCCCACCAGGGTCGTCGAGTCGCCGTAGCTCAGCTTGCCGCTCTCGGTCTGCGTATCGAGGAGCGTCCGCTCGGTCACCTTCACGGTCGCCGGCGGGAGGGTGCTGTGTGGCGCCTTCGCCTTGTCGCCGGACGAAAACCCGATCCCGGTGGCGGCGACCACCCCGGCCCCGACGGCCAGCACGGCGGCCCCGACCAGTGCCGCCCGGCCGGCGGCGCGACGCCGCTTCTTGGTCGCGCCGCTCATCCCTTGCTCCCGCCGGGGCCGCCACCCTGACTCGGGTTCAGGTTCATCGCGCCGCCCGGCTGGTGCGCGGCGCACGCCTTCTGGGCCTTCTTGAACTTCGGGTCGTCCGGGCTCATGCCCGTCTGGTCCTCATCGACGACCACGCCGCCGCCACCGGCCTGCGGGTCCGGGAAGTTGGACACGCCGTTCTTGCGCATGCACTCCGCGAGCTTCTTCAGCTGCTCGGTGACCTTGGGGTCCTCGACGCCCTTCTTCTCACCACCGCTGGGCAGGTACTGCTTGCACTTCTCGGAGACCTCCTTGCCCTTCTGCGGGTCCACGCCCTCGGGCAGCATCAGCTGAGCACCGTCGTCCTTGACCTCCGGGTCCTGGAAGTCCGGGATGCCGTTCTCCCGCATGCACTTCGCGTACTCCAGGGCCTTCTCCTGGTCGCTCTTCTTGTCCGCCTTGGCGGCTGAACTGCTCGACGGCTTGGACGAGCCGCCGTTCGCCGACGCCACGCCGCTGTCGTCACCGCCGCTGCCGCAGCCGGTCACTCCCGCCATCACCAGCAGACCGACCGCGAGCGCTGTCTTGACGCGCATGTCGTCTCCTTCTCCCGGCGGCCGGGCAGCTCCCGGCCGGTGAAGTCATTGGAGTCGGCGGGGCGTCATCCGGGCGTAACTGATGACGATGACGGAAAAGTGACACCGCACTTGTGAGGATGAACCCATGCGCATCCTTGTGGTGGAGGACGAACCCCTGTTCGCGGACTCCGTGGCCGAGTGGCTGCGGGGAGCCGCACACGCCGTCGACGTGGTGTACGACGGCGGCGCCGCGCTGGAGAGGGCCTCGGTCCATGAGTACGACGTGATCGTGCTCGACCGCGATCTGCCCGTCGTGCACGGCGACGATGTGTGCCGTGAGCTCGTGGCCGCCGGACCGGCCGCCCGCATCCTGATGCTCACCGCCGCCTCCGACATCGACGACCGCGTGGCCGGCCTGGCGCTCGGGGCGGACGACTACCTGGCCAAGCCGTTCGCGTTCCGCGAGCTGGAGGCACGGGTGGTGGCGCTCGGACGGCGCTCCCGGCAGGTCGCGCCGCCGGTGCTGTTACGCGCGGGGATCCGGCTGGACCTGCACCGGCGCGAGGTGTACCGCGACGGCCGGTACGTGTTGCTGTCCCGCAAGGAGTTCGCCGTACTCGCCGAGCTGCTGCGCGCCGAGGGCGCCGCCGTCTCGGCCGAGCAGCTCCTGGAGAAGGCGTGGGACGAGAACACCGACCCGTTCACGCACACCGTGCGGATGACGATCCACAAGCTGCGCCGCAAGCTGGGCGATCCGGCGGTCGTGGTGACGGACCCGGGAGTGGGGTACCGGATCATATGAGCCACACGGCAGCCGACGGGCTGAAGTCCACGCGGAAGTCCACGCGGAAGTCCACGCGGAAGTCCACGCGGAAGTCCTCCCGTCTGTCCATCCGGGCCCGGTTCACGCTCGTGCAGTGCGGGTTCGCGGTGCTCGCGTGTCTGCTGCTCCTGGGCATCACGTACTTCCTGGTCGGCGAGCAGCTGCCGCAGGACAGCAAGGCCGGTGGGCCGGTGGCCGCGCCGGGCACGGTGGTGACGACGGAATCGCCGGAACCGGGTACGGTCCGGCCCGTTCCCGGCGGTGACACGGACACCAGGGCCGGGCACCTCATCCTCTCCCGGGAGGCCGCGCTCGACGCACTGTTCACGCAGGGCGGGGTCGCCCTGGGAGCCGTCGCGTTCGCCGCGACCGGCCTGGCATGGCTGGTCGCGGGGCGGCTGCTGCGGCCCTTGCACCGGATCACCGAGACCGCCACCCGGATCGCCAAGGCCCCGGCCGCGGACCGGGGGCTGCACGAGCGGATCGCGCTGAAGGGACCGGCCGACGAGCTCAAGAACCTGGCCGACGCCTTCGACGTGATGCTGGCGCGTCTGGATCAGTCCTTCGACGGACAGCGACGGTTCATCGCGAACGCCTCGCACGAGCTGCGCACGCCGCTGGGCCTCAACCGGGCGCTGATCGAAGTGGCGTTGCAACGTCCCACCACCACGGCGGACGCGCGGCAGATGGGCGAAACGCTGCTTGACATCAACGCGCGGCACGAGCGGCTGATCGACGGGCTGCTGTTGCTGGCGCGCTCGGAGCGGGAGGTGGAGGAGCGGTCCTTCGTCGATCTCGCGGACATGGTGGAGCGGCTGGCCGAGCACCCGGCCCCTGCCGGGATCCGTCTCACCACCGCGGCGAAGGAGGCACCGACCACCGGAAACGTCGTCCTCCTCGAACGACTCGTCCAGAACCTCTTCGAGAACGCGATCCGCTACAACGTCCCCGAGGGTGGCTGGGTCCACGTCAGCAGCGGCACCGCGCCCGACGGCTCGGCCCGCATCCAGGTCAGCAACACCGGCCCCGTTGTGCCCCAATACCAGGTGTCGAGCCTGTTCGAACCCTTCCGCCGGCTGGGGGCCGAGCGCGTCAGAACCTCCGGCGCCGGTCTCGGCCTGTCCATCGTCCGCGCCGTCGCCCGCGCACACGGCGGCGACGTCCAGGCCGAACCCCGGGGCGGCGGAGGCCTGATCGTCACGGCCACCCTGCCACCGTCGTAGTCACTCGGTACGCGGGCCGTCGCGGTACGGGCTCGGTTTCGGGAACGGGCGCCCGCGCGCGGAGCGCGCAAATGAATAATGAATACAGTGGGGAAAGAACCGCCGGAGGCCCACACTCGCACCATGAGAATTTTCGCGGCGGTGCTCCCGCCGGACGCGCAGGCGGCCGAACTCGCCCGAGCAGCGGCCAAGTTGAAAACCCTGCCGGGCGCCCGAGCCCTCCGCTGGACCACCCCGGAGGACTGGCACTTCACCCTCGCCTTCATGGCGGAGGTCGAGGACGCCACCGTCCCGGAGCTCTCCGACCGCCTCTCCCGCGCGGCCAAGCGCACCGCCCCCTTCCCCCTCTCCCTCCACGCCGGAGGCCACTTCGGCGACCGGGCCCTGTGGACCGGCGCCGCAGGCGACATCGATACCCTCCGCCTGCTCGCCGCCCGCGCGGACGCCGCGGCCCGCAAATCCGGCATCACCATGGAGGAGCACCGCCACTACCGCCCCCACCTCACCCTGGCCCGCGGCAAGGGCGAGCCACCCCTCGCCCCGTACGCCGAGGCCCTCGCCACGTTCCAGGGCGAGGAGTGGACCGTGACCGAGCTGACCCTCGTACGCAGCAATCTGCCCAAGAGCGGGATGCCGGGGGAACGCCCCCGTTACGAGGTGGTCGGGCGCTGGCCGCTCGGCGGCGCCGGTTAACCTCGACTACGTGGACCCGAAAACCAGGAACCGGATCATGGCCGGTGTGCTCGTGATGATGTTCGTCGTAGTGGCGGTGGCGGCCGCGTTCGGCAGCTAGCCAGGCGGCCCGCCCGCGCACCCGTGGGTACTGCGTACCGCCCTACCAGCGCACCCGTGGGTACTGCGTACCGCCCTACCAGGCGAAGGACTCCGGAGACGGCCCCGGCCCCGGGAAGATCTCGTCCAGCGAGCCGAGAATCTCCTCCGACAGCTCAAGCTCGACCGCACGCAGCGCGGACGCGAGCTGCTCCGCCGTACGCGGCCCGACGATCGGCGCGGTCACGCCGGGCCGCGTGAGCAGCCAGGCCAGCGCGACCTCGCCGGGCTCGAGCCCGTGCTTGTCGAGCAGCTCCTCGTACGCCTCGACCCGCGCGCGCACTTCCGGCTTGGCGAGCTCTGCCGCGGCCCGCCCGCCGGTGCGCCGCGAGCCCTCGCCCTCCTTCTTCAGTACGCCGCCAAGCAGCCCGCCGTGCAGCGGCGACCACGGAATAATCCCCACGCCGTAGTCCTGGGCGGCCGGGATGACCTCCATCTCGGCGCTGCGCTCGGCGAGGTTGTAGAGGCACTGCTCGCTGACGAGTCCGTAACTGCCGCGCCGGGCGGCCACCTCATTGGCCTGGGCGATCTTGTAGCCGGGGAAGTTGGAGGACCCGGCGTAAAGGATCTTCCCCTGCTGCACGAGTACGTCGACGGCCTGCCAGATCTCCTCGAAGGGAGTCCGGCGGTCGATGTGATGGAACTGGTAAATATCGATGTAGTCGGTCTGCAGCCGCCGCAGCGAGGCCTCGACCGACCGGCGGATATTGAGGGCGGAGAGCTTGTCGTGATTGGGCCACGGTGCTTCTCCGTGGACGGCCATGCTCCCGTACAGCTTGGTGGCGAGCACGACCTTGTCGCGCCGCTCACCGCCCTCCGCGAACCAGGTGCCGATGATCTCCTCGGTGCGGCCCTTGCCGGCGGTCTGACCGTAGACATTGGCGGTGTCGAAGTAGTTGATGCCCGCGCCGAGCGCGGCGTCCATGATCGTGTGGCTGTCGGCCTCGTTGGTCTGCGGCCCGAAGTTCATGGTCCCGAGCGTGAGCCGGCTGACCTTCAGTCCCGTGCGTCCCAGCTGCGTGTACTTCATGACTGCTTAGCCAACGACTTGGAGTGCGCTCGACGCAAGGGGGCAGGCGGGGGCCGGTCAGTCGCGGGGGAACTCGTCAGTTCTGAGGGTGAGACCGACGGTGGTGTGAGTGAGGTCCACCATGTCGCCGAATACGAGCTTCCGGTCGGTGTCGTACTCGCCGTCCTTTGGGTCGGTGTAGAGCAGGCACCGGCCTTGGTACGGGTCGACGATGAGGTAGCCGGGAACTCCGGCTTCGGCATACGCGGCTGAGTTGGGTCAGGATGCCGAAGGTGATGGCCCAGTGGGTGTCCCGCTGTGGCCACATGAAGATGTGCCCCCCGACGATCTCGGTCTTGATTCCCTCGGGGACGGGCATCCTCTCAAGCCACTCGAACATCATGTCCAAGGTGAGCCTGTCGCTGATCTCAGCCATCTCGATCCTGCCGGTCTCTACGACGGTCATCGGTCACGAGCCGCCCAGCCGGCCCTCGGCTCGTCAGTCGCGGGGGAAGTCGTCGGTCTTGAGGGTGAGGTCGACGATGGTTCCGGTCAGGTCAATCTCGTCGCCGAAGTCGGACCTCGACACCGTGAGGTAGTCGCCGTTCTTGGGGTTGGTGTAGACGTGGCACCGGCCCTGGTACGGATCGGCGATGAGGTAGATGGGGACACCGGCTTCGGCATAGGTGGCCTTCTTCGGGCCATAGTCGTTCAGCCCAGTGCCTCGGGAGATGACCTCGGCGATGAACTCCACGTCCTCGTAGCGCCAGCGCCCTTCTTCGTCCGCCTCCGCTCCGTCGCGGAACTTCGCCATGTCCGGGCAGAAGCCGTTCTGGTAGCCGGGGAAGTCGATGCGTACGTCCGTCATCGCCAGCACATCCCGGCTGAACTTGTCGTCCAGCGCGTAGAGGATCCTCCGGATGATCTGCCAGTGCACATTCCGCTGCGGCACCATCGAGACAGCCCCCTCGACAACCTCTGCCTTGATTCCCTCGGGGACCATCCGCTCGATCAGCTCGAACCACGCGTCCAAGCTCTTGGCGTTGTCGTCGGCCATGGCGATCCTGTCGGTCTCTACGACGGTCATCGTGGCGCTCCTCCCCGGCCGCCCTCGATCGAGTACAGCCGCGCAGTACAACGATACGCACGGAGCCAAGGTCACGTCCGTCACGAGCCGCCCATCCACCCCGCCGCGTCGAGCCGGAACGCCTTCGGCGGGACGACGGTGCGCAGATCGTCCTCCATCTCGCGGAGGCGCCGCCTGCCCAACTGCCGCGCCCACCCCGCGTGCAACTCCTCGAAGATCGCCGCTGAACGAGCGAGCGCGTCGATGCCGTGCGGGGTCAGCCGGACCAGCTTGCGGCGGGCGTCGGCGGGGTCGTCGGTGCGTTCCGCGTAGGTGAGGGCAATGAGCCGGTCGATCGTCTTTCCGGCGGCCTGCTTGGACACGCCGAGCCGCCGCCCGACCTCACTGACGCTGGCGCCCCGCACCCCGATGGCCTGCATGGCGAAGCCGTGGGCCGGGCGGACGTCCGGGTGTCCCTGCCGGGCGAGCTCGGCGTGCAGCCGGTCGATGAGGGTGCGGAACCCGGCGAAGAGGAGCAGGGGCAGCTCGTAGCCCCGCCCGTCGCTCTCAGGGTTCTCCGGATTCTCCGGGTCGTCCGGGCCCTCCGAGGGATCACCCTTGTGATATTCGACAACCTGGTTTACCTTCTTCTTATCGTCAACCACGTTGTCCATCGTAAGGGGTACCTCTTGTTCGCTGAACACACTGTGGAAACCGCACCGGCCGAGTCCCGTGCCGCGATGGAGCGCACGGCGGCGGCCTTCGGCAAGACGCCGAGCGCGGTGGCGCGCATGGCGGAGTCGCCCGAACTCCTCAACGGCTTCCTGGAGTTGAGCGCGGCGTTCGAGGGCGCGACGCTGGACCCGGTCGCCCGCGAGGTCGTCATCATGACCGTGGCCGTACGCAACGACTGCCACATCTGCGTGACCATGCACACGGGCAAGCTGCGCAAGCTGGGCGCGGAGACGGGGCTGATTGCCGCGCTGCGGGAGGGGCGTCCCCTGGAGGACGAACGGCTGGAGGCGGTACGGCAGTTCACGCTGGAGGTGCTTGCGACTGCGGGTGGCGTGGAGGATGAGCGGCTGAAGATGTTCCTGTCCCACGGCTACACGGAGCGGAACGCGCTGGAGGTCGTCCTCGGCATCGGTACGTACACGATGTCGACGCTGGCGAATCGGCTGATGCGGGCGGTGTGAGGGGGCTGTTTCTGGGCATTCGCCGTTGCCGCTGCTGTGGCTGGACTTGGTCCAAGATCGGGTTGCTGCGATGGCCCAGGAACGGTAGCCCTCACCTCAACTTCCGTGTCGTTGCCTGGTCAGTCAGTGCGGAAGTCTGCAGCTACCGACGATCCGTCGCCTTCGGATGCGCCGTACTCGCGTACGTGATCCAGCAGGTCTCGTGTGCGGTGTCGATGAGGTACCAGATGCGCCCGCCCCCGGTCACCTCGATCTGCCACTGCTCACAGGTCTGCGCACGGTGTGTTCCATGGGCCAACGTGCCTTTGAGCCGGTGGTGGCGAGGCGTCTCGGTGGCTGGTCTCGGGTCAGTGCGCATGCTGATCCAGGCTCGGTACGTGTTCCCGCGGGCCTGCTGGCACAGGCTCTCCCACCCTTTCGCCGAAGCCGCGTCGGCGAATCGGACGTCCCATTGGCCCAGCGGCGCCGGTGGAGCGGCCCGGTCACCTCGGCCCGCCGTCACCCGGCTTCCTCGGGGTCCCGCGCCGAACCGTAGTCCGCGTTGTGGTCCCTGGTCAGCGCTGCCAGCAGCTCGGGGTCCGAGTGCACCTCAGCCGTGTGCTGCCACGCGATGAGGAGCTGGGCCACCGACGAGTTGTTGGCCAGGGAGTCGGCCGCCCGCATCGTGTCGACCAGCTCGACGGCGAAGGCGTGGACGTCCGGCTCCGGAAGGAAGCGGACCCAGGGGAACGCGTCCGGCAGTATGTCGAGGAGGAGTTCCATGCTGCCGGGCTCCCGTCGAGCCATCGCGGCCAGCATCCGCGTCGCCGCCGACACCACGGTCTGGTCCTGCTCCGCCCGCGCCGCCGTCGTGAGGATCAGGTCCTCGCCGTCCCTGCGGTGCAGAAGGAGCCGCGGTGACTCCTTGAGCCGGGCGATGGTCTGCTTGTTCTTGTTCACCAGCTCGGAGAAGTTCACGGCAGTCGTGGAGGCGTGAACGGCTGCATTCTCGTGTCTCATAACTTTGAAAGTACTTCGAAAGTAGCGCATGCGCCATCGCCCGTAAGAGGGGCATCGCTGTCCGGCTTTGCGGCCCCGCCACACCCTCGATACGTCACCCGCCGCAGCACCGCCTCCATCAGCCCTCGCCGCCCCGCCCGCTCC
>NZ_SRIC01000127.1 GCF_004684775.1 Streptomyces sp. MZ04 | reverse complement strand
GTGCCGACCCCGGCCGAGGTCTTCCCGCCCAAGCGCCGCCCCGCGCAGCCGCCACAACCGGCAGAACCGGCGGACCCGGCGGACCCGGCAGCGACGGCGACGGCAGCGACGGCGGCGACGGCAGCGACGGCAGCGACGGCAAATCAGGCGGACCCGGCGCACCAGCTCGCGGCGGGCTAGCTACTCTGGGGGGCATGGACTACGTCTCCGCGCTCCTGCCCCCCGTAGTGATGGCCGTGTTCTTCGGCGGTCTCATCGTGACGATCGTGAAGACCCAGGGCGGCGCCAACAAGGCCAAGGAGGACGCGGCCGTCGACGCCGCGATCACCCGCGCCGAGGGCGTCCAGCAGGCCCGGCAGCCCTGACGCCCCCCATCGCGGCCCCGGCCACAGGCGTACGACTCGCTCACATTCCGAGTCGTACGCCCTTTTTGTTGGGTAAATGACCGCTCCGCCACGTCCGTCACGGCATTAGTGACATCTCCCACTATTGTTCTGGTGTGCCTCGCCCCTTGGGAGAACTCGAAGACTCAGTCATGACACGGGTGTGGAAGTGGAACCGCCCCGTGACCGTTCGGGAAGTCCTTGAAGACCTTCAGCAGGAACGGTCCATCGCCTACACCACTGTCATGACCGTTTTGGACAATCTCCATCAGAAGGGCTGGGTGCGCCGTGAAGCGGAAGGCCGCGCCTATCGATATGAGGCGGTCTCCACTCGGGCCGCCTACGCGGCCGCACTGATGAACGAAGCCTGGTCCCAGAGTGACAACCCCGCGGCCGCTCTTGTCGCCTTCTTCGGCATGATGTCGCCGGAACAGCGCGAAGCGCTCAGCGATGCGATGCGCATCGTTCAGGGACCGAACGTTCAGGGACCGAACGTTCAGGGACCGAACGTTCAGGGACCGAACGTTCAGGGACCGAACGTTCAGGGACCGAACCCGCCGAACCCCGGCGCGGCGGAGGGCGACGCAGAACGATAGCGTCCGGTCATGCCAGCAGAACCCCCTGAACTCAGCGCAAAAGCAGTCTCCGTACGCAGGGCGCGCACCGCCGATGTCCCGGCCGTGCGCGACCTCCTCGACTCCTACACCCGTCAGGGGATCCTGCTCGACAAAGCGACGGTCGCGCTTTACGAGTCCATCCAGGAGTTCTGGGTGGCGGAACGCGACGACAACGCCGAGGTCGTCGGCTGCGGCGCCCTGCATGTGATGTGGGAAGACCTCGCGGAAGTTCGCACACTCGCGGTGAAGCCCGATGTCAAGGGCGTCGGAGTGGGACATCAGGTGTTGGGGAAGTTGCTCCAGACCGCTCGCTGGCTCGGTGTCCGGAGGGTTTTCTGTCTCACCTTCGAAGTCGACTTCTTCGCGAACCACGGCTTCGTGGAGATCGGCGAGACACCGGTCGACGGAGATGTCTACAGCGAGCTGCTGCGTTCCAATGACGAGGGCGTCGCGGAGTTCCTCGGCCTCGAACGAGTGAAACCGAACACCTTGGGCAACAGCCGGATGCTTCTGCATCTGTGATCGTCGCCGGGTATTCACAACGCCTGCTGCCCCGGTTCCCTATGTCCGAAACGCGCATGTTTCCTGGGTTCTCGGGGTCCCCGGTCTCTCCCGGGGGTTTGTGTTTTTCCAGCAAAAGCGGTTTGCTTTCCGATGTACTGCAGTACTGCATATAACAGGGGGCGGCGATTCAGCGGCTCACGCCGCACGGTCCGGCCCTGAAGTTATCGATGAAAGGAAATCCGGTGGCACAGAAGGTTCAGGTCCTTCTTGTCGATGACCTCGACGGTGGCGAGGCGGACGAGACGGTGACGTTCGCGCTGGACGGCAAGTCGTACGAGATTGACCTCACCACTGCGAACGCGGACAAGCTCCGCGGTCTTCTTGAGCCTTACCTCAAGGGTGGTCGTCGTACCGGTGGCCGTGGTTCCGCGGGGCGCGGCAAGGCTCGTGCCGCCGCCACGGGCGGTGGTCAGGACACCGCGGCCATTCGCGCCTGGGCGAAGGACAACGGTTTCGAGGTCAATGACCGCGGCCGCGTCCCCGCTTCCATCCGCGAGGCCTACGAGAAGGCCAACGGCTGACGACGGTTACGTCGCAGACGGACCCGGTGGCAGTGCGTTGCCGCCGTGTCCACAAGTCGTACGAGACCGGAGCCCACGGCGGGGTCGCTGTGGGGCACGGTGCCACCCCCCACGCAGCACAGGGACGGCAGTGCCGGCAGCGTCGGCTCCACCTCGCACCCGGGCTCTGGGGGGCGCAGCCAGACGGCCGCCCCCCGCGAGCCGGACCAGCCCGGAGGCGTGGGCGCAGCGGTCCGGCCGCCCGCCCCGATGGCCGTGAGTTCCAGCGGGATGCCGCCCCACTCCAGCCACTCCAGGAGTCCCGGCACCTCCTCGGCGCTCCCCGCGGCCACGAAGAGCCGCATGGATTCCCCGCGCAGGGCCACCGGAGCCTTCGGCCCGAGATGCCGCAGCGCGGCGAAGCCGGCCTCCGCGGGAAGTTCGAGCACGTCGAAGCGCAGCCCCGTGAGCAGCCCCACCGGCAGCCCGGGACGCGGTTCCGTCGTCGCCCAGCCGAGCTCGTTCTCGTACCACTGACGCACCGGATCGCTCTGCTCGTACGGCAGGCGGGGCTGGGGAACGGTGAGGGCCATGTCTGAGCAACCGCCCGCAGGACCGGTGGGTTACGCAGGGTGCCCAGACGAACGCGCGTCGTGTCCGAATTGGCGGCGTAAAAGCGTGTTCGGCGGCGCAAGGGTGTTCGCCCGTAGCGGAGGGAACCGGCGCGCGCCGCATGGAGTGTCAGTCGTTACGGGTAAGACATCCCTAGTGGGGAGGGGCGACACGCGCGCCAGGCCGTCTCACGTTCGCCATCGGCGTAGTGGCGGTGAGGGTAAGTGCCTGGCCTGCGGGAACATCGTCTCGCACCATCGGGTTGGAGCAGTTGTCGGCGTTCGGGGTCAGGAGGCACCTCTTGTTCTCGGCCGGGTGTCGGCAGTTGGAATGAGCGGTCCCCGCTTGCGGGACTAAGCTGCGGAAGGACAGGGAGGGGATCGTCCCCAATCTTTCTGACCGCTCTGAGGAGCGATTAACGATGTTCGAGAGGTTCACCGACCGCGCGCGGCGGGTTGTCGTCCTGGCTCAGGAAGAAGCCCGGATGCTCAACCACAACTACATCGGCACCGAGCACATCCTCCTGGGCTTGATCCACGAGGGCGAGGGTGTCGCCGCTAAGGCCCTGGAGAGCCTCGGGATTTCGCTCGAGGCGGTCCGCCAGCAGGTGGAGGAGATCATCGGTCAGGGCCAGCAGGCCCCGTCCGGGCACATCCCCTTCACCCCCCGTGCCAAGAAGGTCCTGGAGCTTTCGCTCCGCGAGGCCCTTCAGCTGGGCCACAACTACATCGGCACGGAGCACATCCTGCTCGGCCTGATCCGCGAGGGCGAGGGCGTCGCCGCCCAGGTCCTGGTCAAGCTGGGTGCCGATCTCAACCGGGTGCGGCAGCAGGTCATCCAGCTGCTCTCCGGATACCAGGGCAAGGAGACCGCCACCGCCGGCGGTCCTGCCGAGGGCACGCCCTCCACGTCCCTGGTGCTCGACCAGTTCGGCCGGAACCTCACCCAGGCCGCTCGTGAGTCCAAGCTCGACCCGGTCATCGGGCGCGAGAAGGAGATCGAGCGGGTCATGCAGGTGCTGTCCCGCCGTACGAAGAACAACCCCGTTCTCATCGGCGAGCCCGGCGTCGGCAAGACCGCCGTCGTCGAGGGCCTGGCGCAGGCCATCGTCAAGGGCGAGGTGCCCGAGACCCTCAAGGACAAGCACCTCTACACCCTGGACCTCGGCGCGCTCGTCGCCGGTTCGCGCTACCGCGGTGACTTCGAGGAGCGCCTGAAGAAGGTCCTCAAGGAGATCCGCACCCGCGGCGACATCATCCTGTTCATCGACGAGCTCCACACCCTGGTGGGTGCGGGCGCCGCCGAGGGCGCGATCGACGCGGCTTCGATCCTGAAGCCGATGCTCGCGCGCGGTGAGCTGCAGACCATCGGCGCCACCACGCTGGACGAGTACCGCAAGCACCTGGAGAAGGACGCGGCCCTCGAGCGCCGCTTCCAGCCCATCCAGGTCGCGGAGCCGTCGCTGCCGCACACCATCGAGATCCTCAAGGGTCTGCGCGACCGTTACGAGGCCCACCACAGGGTCTCCATCACGGACGAGGCGCTGGTCCAGGCCGCCACCCTGGCCGACCGGTACATCTCGGACCGCTTCCTGCCGGACAAGGCCATCGACCTGATCGACGAGGCCGGTTCCCGGATGCGCATCCGCCGGATGACCGCGCCGCCGGACCTCCGCGAGTTCGACGAGAAGATCGCCGGCGTCCGCCGCGACAAGGAGTCCGCGATCGACTCGCAGGACTTCGAGAAGGCCGCTTCCCTGCGCGACAAGGAGAAGCAGCTCCTGGCCGCGAAGGCCAAGCGCGAGAAGGAATGGAAGGCCGGCGACATGGACGTCGTCGCCGAGGTCGACGGCGAGCTCATCGCCGAGGTCCTCGCCACGGCGACGGGCATTCCGGTCTTCAAGCTCACCGAGGAGGAGTCCTCGCGGCTGCTCCGCATGGAGGACGAGCTCCACAAGCGGGTCATCGGTCAGAAGGACGCCATCAAGGCGCTTTCGCAGGCGATTCGGCGTACGCGCGCCGGTCTGAAGGACCCGAAGCGCCCCGGTGGTTCGTTCATCTTCGCCGGCCCGTCCGGTGTCGGTAAGACGGAGCTTTCCAAGACGCTCGCCGAATTCCTCTTCGGTGACGAGGACGCCCTGATCTCGCTCGACATGTCGGAGTTCAGCGAGAAGCACACGGTCTCGCGTCTCTTCGGTTCGCCGCCCGGATATGTCGGTTACGAAGAGGGCGGTCAGCTGACGGAGAAGGTCCGCCGCAAGCCGTTCTCGGTCGTCCTCTTCGACGAGGTCGAGAAGGCCCACCCGGATATCTTCAACTCGCTCCTGCAGATCCTGGAAGACGGTCGCCTGACCGACTCCCAGGGCCGGGTCGTGGACTTCAAGAACACGGTCATCATCATGACGACCAACCTCGGCACGCGTGACATCTCCAAGGGCTTCAACCTGGGATTCGCCGCGTCGGGTGACGTCAAGACCAACTACGAGCGCATGAAGACCAAGGTCAACGACGAGCTGAAGCAGCACTTCCGCCCGGAGTTCCTGAACCGTGTCGACGACACGGTGGTCTTCCACCAGCTCACCGAGGAAGACATCATCCAGATCGTCGACCTCATGATCGCCAAGGTGGACGAGCGCCTGAAGGACCGCGACATGGGCATCGAGCTCAGCTCGACCGCCAAGTCGCTCCTCGCGAAGAAGGGTTACGACCCGGTCCTGGGCGCCCGGCCGCTGCGCCGGACGATCCAGCGCGAGATCGAGGACATCCTGTCGGAGAAGATCCTCTTCGGCGAGCTGCGCCCCGGCCACATCGTGGTCGTCGATACGGAGGGCGAGGGCGAGAACGCCAAGTTCACCTTCCGTGGCGAGGAGAAGACGGCGCTGCCGGACGTCCCGCCGATCGAGCAGGCCGCCGGCGGCGGTGCTGGGCCGAACCTGAGCAAGGAGGCGTAGGCCTGCGGCCCGCCTTAAGCAGTGCAGGGGCTGCCCCGGATCGTTTATCGCGGTCCGGGGCAGCCCCTTTCTGGGTTTGATTTTGGCTGCGGGTGCTTTGTGGCTTGTCGCGCAGTTCCCCGCGCCCCTTACGGGGCTACGGGGCGCTAGGACGTGATCGTCACGCCCTCCGGTACGTTGCGCACTCGCGGCAGCCGCGGGTTCACCCGCAGCACGCTCAGGTTCGGGAAGCCGGCGAGCCAGGACATGTCCGGGTCGGTGAGCTCGGCGGTGATCCACAGGTGGGTGAGCTGCTCGTGCTCGAGGCCGTCGAGGAGTTCCTCGGTACGCATGACGCCGACCACCTGGATCCAGGGCCGCCCGCCCAGCTGCCGCAGCGCCGCCAGCTCGGCGGTGTCGGAGACGGGGAAGTACAGGCCGACAGGATCCAGATGGGCGATGATCTCGCGCGCGTACCGCTCCGTGTCGAAGTGCCGCCAGGGGCGGGCCAGTTCAGCCCGGATGGAGAGGGCCGAGCGGTGCCTAAGGCGGGCGAGGTAGTCGATGGCGGCGTCGTCCTGGACGCGGGTCGCCGTGATGGCGAGCAGCAGTGCCTGCTGGTCGCTCGGCACCTGTTCGGGGTCCGGCAGCTGCTCCAGGACGATGGGGCCGACCCAGCCGAGGCTGCGGGCGGCCAGTTCGTTCGTGGGGCGTACGAGGTTCTTGGTGCGGTCATGGACGAGTTGCTGCACCGCGGGGTCGAGCTCGGTGACGTGCTCCAGGCAGGCCGCGGCCATCAGGCGCCGGTGATTCACGTGCGGGCGGCGCAGGTTGGGGGCGGCGGCCAGCAGGCGCTCCAGGAAGTCGGCGCACTCCTCGGGCCGGGCGTGGGCGGCGGACATGCGGATGACCTCCTCCCACTCGGAGCGGTGCGCGTGATCCACGAGCGTACGGAACTGCCCGCGGGCCACTATTTCCTTGGCGGCCAGATAGTCCTGGAAGGTGCGGTGGATGAAGTCCACCGAGAGGCCCGCCTGTTCGCGGAGCAGCCCTGTGCGGTGCAGCAGATGCCGGAAGATCTTCTCGCCGTCGCCCGCCGCGCGGGCGGAGGGAATGGCGGGCAGGGCGGCGTCCAGGATGCCGACCACGCGGTGGCGCGGCAGCTCCGAGACGCCTTCCTCGACCATCGCGTGGGCGAGCTTGCGCAGGAGCAGCTCGCGGGGGCCCTGCTGGAGCCGCACGTCATCGGCGTACAGAACATCGCGCTCGGGATCGCGGCGCTGGAGCAGCATCTCCAGGGCCGCGTCGTACAGCTCCTTGCGGCCGTTGGGGAGCGAGCCGGAGCGGTCGCGGTTGAGGGCGCAGATGAGGCCGCACATCAGGGGGTTGGTGGCGAGCTGGCGCAGTTCGCGATAGATGCGTACGGAGTGCAGGAGGCGCTGCTCGTACTCCCTCAGCTCGTCGCGGTCCCGCTGCTCCTTGCACGCGTCGTCGCTCAGCGCGGCCGCGTGCCAGTCGTGGATGAACCGGGTGACCTGGTCGCGTGACATGGGCGCGAGCGACAACTCCCGGAAGCCCTCTTCGGCGAGGCGCTCCTGCGCGAGCCAGCCATCCTCGACGGCGGAGGGACGGGAGGTGACGAGACAGCCGTTGCCGGAGAAGATGCGCAGGAGGCGGCGGAGCTGGCCGCGGAGTTCGCCGCGGGACGCCTCCGGGGCCTCGTCGATGCCGTCGACCAGGAGCATGGCGCGGCCGGCGAGGAGCGTACGGACGACCCAGCCCTCCGGGGCGCGGTCGGCCAGCGGGTGGCGGATGGCGTGCAGGAAGTCGTCGGGGGCGGGGAAGCCTTCGCGGGCGAAGCGGCGTACGGGAAGTACGAACGGCACGCGGGCGCCCTCGCGGGCCGCGGCGACCGCGAGCCACTGCACGAGGGTCGTCTTCCCTGAGCCCGCGTCGCCGCGCAGCAGCACGCGCTCGTGCCCCTCCAGAGCCCGGTCGGCGAGCAGCACGGTCCGGGGCTCGCCCGGTACGCCGCTGCCGCTGCTCTCCTCGGCTTCCAGGCTGAGGTAGGTGTCTTCAAGGGGCCAGCGGTCCGGTGCGTTGGCGAAGTCCACGCCGACGATGGTGAGCCAGCCGTGCTGCCGTACGACTTCTTCGGCGTACAGGGCCTCGAAGTCCCGGTCCTCCTGGGAGCGTTCGGGCTGCCGGGCGGCGGCTTCCGCGTCGTTCAGGTCGACGAGCTGGCGGATGCGGCTGGAGCGTCCGGGCATCTGCTGCTGGATGTGCGGAGACCGACGTACGAAGTGGTAGAGGATGTGCAGGCACACGGCCACGAGCAGCTCGTCGTGGAACCAGGCGGCGTCGGGGGTCAGGGCGCGGTCCGCGCCCTGCACGGCCCCGCGGAGGCGCCGCGCGTAGTCCTGCGGGCCGAGGCGTACGGCGTCGACGTCGGTGAGGTCGAGTTCCCCGACGGCGAGCAGGGTCCTGGCCAACACGTCGGCTACGGCGGTGAGTTCACCGCTGGGCGCGGTGTGTGCCTCGGCGGCGAGGTGGACGAATTCGGCGGCCGTGCGGTGGACGTCGTCCGGTGTCGCGGGTGCGTCGGGCCCTCGCCAGGTGGTGAGGGCGGCGATCAACTCCGGTGCGGTGGGCTGCTGTTGGGGCGGGGTGCGGATGAGCCGTTGAACGAGCGGAGCGGCGAGCGTCGTGGGAATGCGGACAACGGGCTCCATGGACATTGGGGGTCCCTGTGGGTGGGTTGTCTTGGAGCGTCAAGGTTAGGTGAACTCCGCGTGGATGTCGGGGCGGTGAGCGGGATCCGGTAACGGCGCCTGCTGCGCCTGCTGCGCCTGCTGCACCTGCGCCGCGCAGTGGGTTGGACCTCACCCCGGGTCGACGCTGTCGACGGCTTGCTGGACCACGCGGGACAAATCCTCTTCCCCATCTTGTGTTGACGTTGCTCAGGCGGCGAGGCCGAGGGTCAGGGCGCCGATTACCGGGGCGGCGTACACCAGGGGGAAGGGGATGTGGGCGTACCAGCGGGCGCGGATCACGGTGATGACGGCTCCTGTGAAGTACGCGATCAGGCAGATCCCGGCGATGACGCCGATGGCTGGTACGAAGAGCCCGACGAGCAGTCCGCCGGCGCCGGCGGCCTTGGCCGTGCCGAGCCAGGGCATCCAGGACTGGGGAATCTTGTAGTCGGCCATGGGCTCCACGACCCACTTGGCGCGGAGGAAGACGGAGACGGCGGAGAAGGCGGTCATGGCGGCGGCGAGGAGGGTGACGATGATGTGAGCGGTGGACATTGGGGGCTCCTTGTTGCTTGCTGGGGCGGGCATTTGTTGGTGCCTCGCCTCTATGACGGAGCGCGTCGGGGGAGTGTGACGAGTGGGGGGCGGGTTTTGCTGGGCCGGTACGAACACCAGCGCCGGCCCAGCAAAGCCCCGCCCTCAGGTGGCTGTTGTGAGGGTGCGTATTAGGGCGGACAGGGCCCTGGGGGTCGTGGTGAGGGTGGTCTCCGGGGTGTCGCTTTCGCGGAGGTGGATTGTCCCCGTGGCCGTGGTGGCGACGTAGACGCAATTGGCGCCCGCCCCGTCGCTGAACGTGGACTTCTGCCAGGTGAGTTCGGGAAGTTTGGCGGGCGCAGAGTGAGTGGTCATGAGGCGCTCCCTAGTACGTATAGAGGATGTGGTGGATGAGTCCCCAGGAGTCGCGTTGTTCGTGGCTGCCCGGCCGGCCGTCGGCTGTCACTGCCGGGAGTGAGTTTCTGCTGAGCGAGTCGAAGGTGCTCTTGTAGCGCGCGATGGACTCGTCGTCGCCGAGCAGGAGAGGCGCGGCCGGGTGTTCCAGCATGACCGTCTCCAGCCCCGGTGCGACAGAGCCGAGAACCAGCAGCGGCGTGCCGAACCAGGCGCGGGCCCCCGCGTCGAAGGGCAGGATCTGGATGGTGGTCCCGGTGCGCTGGGCGGCACGGACGAGGTGGGTGAGCTGCTCCCGCATGACGCCCGCGCTGCCGACGGTGATGCGCAGGGCGGCCTCATGGATGACGGCGTGGACGGTCGTGCGGGAGTCGTCGGCGACGATCTGCTGGCGTGCGCGGCGGTAGCCGACGAGCGTCTCGATCTCCGCAGGCGAGGCTCCTGGCCTTGAGCTGTGGAAGAGGGCTCGCATATAGGCCTCGGTCTGGAGAAGGCCAGGGATGAGCAGGGTCTCGTAGCTTTGAATGCCCGTAGCCCTGGATTCCAACTCGGCCAGGTCCAGGGTGTGTTGGGGGAGGTCCTTGCGGTACTCGGTCCACCATCCCTTGCCGTCGCTCTCCGACATGGCGGCGAGCGCCTCGGCGTAGGGCTCAGATCTGACGTCGTATGCGTACAGGAGTGCGGTAAGGCGGTCGGCTGAGATCGCCGTTCGGGCGGCCTCGACATGGCTGAGGTGCGCGGCGCCCATGCCGATCCGGGCGCTGGCTGCATTGACCGACATCCCCGCGGCTTCACGAAGTTTGCGGAGTTCGGAGCCCAGTCGCCTCTGTCGTTCCGTGATGTGGGTGCGCAGCGCCATGCGGGCCTTCCTGGTGGTTGGGCCACAGTTTGCCGCTACCGGCCGAGCAGGGTCCAGCAACTTCCGCGATCAGGTTGCTGATCTGAGCACCAAATCGCTACCTTGAGTGCAGCGACGCTCACGCAGAGATGCCGGAAGCCTCGCTGTCGACGCAGCGCAGCCATGCCTGACCGCAGAAGCGCACCGCCCGATCCAACTCTCCGTGCCGGACGGGAGGTTGTTCGCGAGGGGTGGTAGGCCACTGCGGACGGGCCCGTGCGCGTGAGTGACCGTCACGGCGGACCCGACGCCTGGAGGCGTTTGATGGGCGTACCTGAGAGTGATCAACTCCCGCAGACCTACACCTTGTTCACCCCAGCCAGTGCCACCTCAGCACACCAAAGGTGACGTGCATCTGAGAGCTGCCGTCGCCACGACCCACGTACGCATCGCCGTGTACGACGGGAGCGAACAACTGCCCTCACCCCGGCGGGGTCCCGCTGAAGACACCGGTGGGCGGGGGTTGTTTCTCGTGACCGCCCTGTCGGACGTGTGCGGGGTGACGCCTACCGGGGGTGGCAAAGGGGTGTGGTTTCAGCTCAATCGGTGAGGCTGGCGTAGGCGTCCACTTCTATGTGGGTGGGAAGAGCATCCAGGCCGGTGACCCGGGAGGCAGGGACTTCCAGGTGAGTGAGGGCCGGGAGGTGTGCCAGGGGAGCCACGTCGATCACGCCTTGTTCGGCAGGGCGGAAAACGTGAAGGTGCTTCATGCCTGGAAGCAGGCTAGGGAGGCGACGCGCGGCACTGTCCCAGTCTCCCGTGGGGGTCACCTGCATGCTTGTGACGTTGGGCAGAGTCAGCCCGGGGGGTGCGCAGGTCAGGCTCTGTGACGACAAGAGCAGGAAGGTCAGGCGCGGAAGGCTCGCGAGCAGGTTCCATTCGTCGGCTGAGGCCGGCGCGTCCTGTGGGTCGAAGAGAACCCGCGCCAACGTTGGCCAACGGGTGATGTGTCGGAGATCGTCCAGGTGGTGGCGGGAACGGAAGAAGCCGATGTCACGTAGAGGTGCGTCCGCGGAGAGGGCGGAGAGGCTCCAGGGCTCGTCGAGGTTGAAGAAGCGGAGCGTTTCCACTCCGTGCAGTGCGGCGAGTGCCGCAGGTGAGAGGCGGCCGGGCGGGGTCGAAAGCAGCAGGGTTGTGGGGGCGCAGGCAACCAGCAGTCGGGAGACGGCCGTTGGCGAGACGTCCTCTCGGATGTCCAGGCGCTTCGGGCGGAGCTTCAGCCGCATGACCTCTGAGAGCTGCTCGTCGCTACGGATGGTGAAATACACCCTGCCGTCGTCGAGTTGGGTGATGACTTGCTCCGCGTAGAGGCGGCAGTCGTATCGGCTCCAACCCCACATGAGCTGGCTGCGCACGGTGAGGGAGGTGTGGCGTGCGAATCGTGCGAGGAATGGGATCGCGGCGTCCGAGATGATGTTTGTCGCTGTGATGGCCACCTCCCGAGCGTCCTCGTCGCTCAGGCCGTCCGGACCAGGGAGCAGGTCGAGAACCATCGGACCCAGCTTCGCGAGTTCGTGGGCGTCCTCTCTGCTGCGCGGCGGAATGAGCGCCGACGTCCGCCGCTCAACCTCCTCCCGCACCGCCGGCGCCAGCTCCGCCGCATGCTCCAGGCAGGCCGCCGCCAGAAGATGGATCCGTTTACGGGCTCGTTCCTCCGGATGCTTGTCCCCGTAGCCGAGTAACTCCCTGAGCAGCTCGGCCCGTTCCCGGGGGCGCGCCTGTGCCACCGCCATGCGGATGACGTCCGCCCACTGGTCGTCGGCCGCGTGCTGCGCCAGTACCCCGAAGTCGCCCTCGTCGACCACCGCCCGCGCCCCCAGAAAATCCTGGAAGGTGCGGTGGACGAAGTCGACCGTGTCCGGGGACGGTTCGCGGAGGAGACCGCTGCGGTGCAGGAAGTGCGCGTACACCGCCTTCGCGTCGCCCAGTGACGCCAGCTCCGGCACGGCAGGCAGCGCGTCCGCGATGATGGACTCGGCTCGCGAACGGTCCATCTGTGTACGGCCGTTGCGGATCAGCCAGTACGCGAGGCGTTGCAGGAGTTGGAGCTGTGGTTCCTCGCGTAGCTCCGGTGCGCCCATGTGGCGTTCGCGGTCGCGGCGTACGAGAAGCATGGAGAGCGCCGCCGTGTAGAGGTCCTTGCGGCTGAGGGGGAGGAAGCCTCTGCGGTCGCGGTGCAGGGCGCAGATCAGGCCGCACATCAGGGGGTTGGTCGCCAGGAGGGCCAGGTCCGGCTTCGACGTGACCGCTTCAAGCAGCTGCTCCTCGTACGAACGCAGTGCCGCGTCCTCGTCCGGGACGCCCGTCGTGGCGGCCGCGTGCCAGCGGCCGATGAAGGCGGCGACATCCGCTCGGCTCATCTCGGAGAGCGTCAGCTCGGTGAAGCCCTCTTCGGCGAGCCAGTCCTCGCGTACAGCGGAGGGGCGGGAGGTGAGCAGCCACCGGTTGCCGGGGTACGCGTCGATCAGGTCGGTGAGCCAGGTCCGGGTGCGGGCGCGTTCCGACTCGGGGATCTCGTCGATTCCGTCCACCAGGACCAGTGCCCGGCCCGCCGTCAGTACGCGGGACTCCCAGCCGGACGGCTGCGTGCCCGCGAGCGGGGAGCCGACCGAGGCGAGGAAGTCCGACGGGGCGGGGAGGCGCTCGCCGTGGCGGGTGAGGGTGCGGAGGGGGAGTACGTAGGGGATGCGGTCGTGGAGGTACGCCATACGGTCCTCGGCGGCGGGACCGCCCGCCGTGCTCACCGCCAGCCACTGGACGAGCGTGCTTTTGCCGGAGCCGGCCTCGCCTCGTAGGAGTACGCGGTCGTGGTCGGCGAGGGCCTGGTCGGCGGGCTGGGGTGCTGGGGCCGACTGGTCCACCTGGTCCGCCCACTGCGCGGGGCCCGCGATGGCCACGTACCCCGGCGACGGCTGGAGCCGGCCAAGGCCCCCCGTCGCCTCCAAC
Organism: Streptomyces sp. MZ04; assembly: GCF_004684775.1. Classification (GTDB taxonomy): domain Bacteria; phylum Actinomycetota; class Actinomycetes; order Streptomycetales; family Streptomycetaceae; genus Streptomyces. The sequence continues at coordinate 9,083 of NZ_SRIC01000127.1, read as the reverse complement.
GACATATACGCCGCATCCAACGCCCACCGCCCCGGCGAATTCGCCAGATCGATCCCGAAGATCGTCAGCTTCCCGTGCTTCTTCGCGACGTACGCGAGATAGCGCTGCTCGAAGGCCACGTCCTCCGCCCCGGGGAGCGGGCTCCGGGCTATCAGCTCGTCCATCTTCGTGATCAGTTCCGCCTGGCGGCGGCTCTGTGCGACCAGCGTCGCGGCCACGAAGGTCGAGCGTTGGGTGAAGAAGTGCAGGACGTGCAGGCAGGTGGCGTCCAGCAGGCGTTCGTAGAAGTACGTGGCGTCCGCCGAGAGGTGGCGGTCCGGGCGGTCGGCGGTCTGGCGGAGGCGGGCGGCCAGCGCGGCGTGGCCCAGCTCCACCGCCTCCAGGTCGCTGAGGGTGAGGTCGCCGAGTGCGTGCAGGGTGCGGGTCAGGGCGTCCGTCGCCGCCCGTTCCTCGTCGGGGGTGACCGGGCGCTCGCCGGTGCGCAGGGCCTGGCGGACCAGGGCGGAGGCGAGAGCGGCCAGGTCCTTCTCCGTCAGGGTGCGCTTCTCGCCCCGGAAGGACAGCAGGGCGGAAAGGCGTACCGGGCGGTCCACCAGGCCTGCCCCGGGCCCCTCTCGTACGAAGAGTTTCTTGATCAGAGGGGTTACGGCTGCCGACGCGAGGCGGGTGCCGATGACCGCGGGATCCATGCGCGTGAGCGTAGTGCCGGTCACATTCCGGGGGATGTGGATCTCGGGCCCCGGTGACATGGCGCACAGGCGTTATGTCCGGTACTAGGCGGAATAGTGGTGGCGTGTGGGGGTGCGGTCGGGACCTTCGGTCCGCAACCTCCGGGACCTTCGTCGCGTCGGGGTGCGGAGCCTTCGATGCGGGTGGGTGTGGGCGTGAGAGGGCTCCGCAATGTGGGCTTAAACCCGCCTCTGGTGGCTAATTCCGGCAAGTGGCTGAAGGGGGAATTGTCGGATTTGGGGGGTGTCAAGGGGAGGAAAGGGTCGCCATGAGCTACGGCTTTCCGTAGTAGATGGGGGGTTTGAGTGGAGGTGGGGGTGCGGGTTACCAAGGGATGGCCAACCCGGCGGGACGCAGAGCTGCGTGTGCCGGGTGCCTTTATGCCCGGCCCGCCGACGCGAGCCGGACCACGCCCCCCGTCCCGGAGGTAATCCAGCATGTCGAAGCGCGCCACGACCCACCATTCCGGCCTGTCCCTGCTCCGTACGCGGACGGCCGTCGTCACCGTCGCGGCCCTCGGGCTCGGAGCATCGGCAGTTCTCGGATCCGGTGTCGCGGCCGCTGCCGACGGTGCCGGTGCACTGCCCGGCATCTCCGCCAAGTCGATCGCCGCCCAGGCCGCCGCTCAGGCCAAGGCCGCCGAGCAGGCCAAGCAGGCCGCGACGCAGAAGGCCGCGCAGGCCAAGCAGGCCGCCGCGAAGAAGGCCGCGTCCTGGCAGGACCCGGTCGACAAGTACACGCTCTCCGCGTCCTTCGGCCTCGGCGGCAACATGTGGTCGCACAAGCACTCCGGCCAGGACTTCGCGGTGCCGATCGGCACCTCGGTCGAGGCCGCGCACGGCGGCACCGTCGTCAAGGCCGGCGGCAACGGCGCCGGTGACGGCCCCGCGTACGGCAACGCCATCGTGATCAAGCACGACAACGGCACCTTCTCGCAGTACGCGCACCTCTCGAAGGTCGATGTGCGGGTCGGCCAGAGCGTCGCCACCGGGCAGCACATCGCCGCCTCCGGCAACACCGGCAACTCCAGCGGCCCGCACCTGCACTTCGAGATCCGTACGACCCCGAACTACGGCTCCGCGGTCGACCCCGTCGCGTTCCTGCGGTCCGAGGGCGTCACCGTCTGACCCACCGGGATTCAGGCGTCTTCGTGCGCCCGTGTCACCAGATCGATGGCGACCTCCAGGATGGCCTTGCGCTTCTCCTCGGGGTCGCCTTCGACGTCCTTCAGGACGAACATCCCGCCGTGCATCGTGAACAGCGCGCTGACGCAGCGCACCTGCGCGGTCATCGGCGCGCCCGGCTCCTTGAGGATGTCGAGCAGGCTGAGCATGCGGTCCTTGAAGGTCTCACCCGTCTTCAGGTCCCGCATCGTCGCCTGGTTCTCCTGCATGAAGCGGAAGAGCGGCGCCGCGCCGATGAGGATCTCGCTGTAGCGGGTCAGGATCGTCTGCTTGGTCTCCAGCGAGTGCGGCTGGTCCTCGCCCCATTCCACCAGCTCGTCGATGGGCCTGGTCAGGTCCTCGAAGATGCTGGTGAGGATGTCTTCCTTGGTCTTGAAGTGGTAGTAGAGCGCCGCCTTCGTGACCTCCAGACGCTCCGAGATCTCGCGCAGTGACGTCTTCTCGTAGCCCTGCTCGGCGAAGAGTTCGAGGGCCACGTCCTGGATGCGCTGGCGCGTGTTCCCGCGGCGCTGCTGCTTGCCCGTGCCCGTGACCATCTCGGTACTCCTCGGCTCCCTCGGCTCGAATCCTCGGACTCAACTTAACTTACTTGACGCCCGGCTAGTTAGGGGTCTACCTTCCCTCAGTGTAGTCAACTTGCCGGGCGGCAAGTAAGTAGCGGTTCGCAGTCGGGGAATCCGGGGAGTGGGGATCATGGCGGAAACGAAGAAGCCGATCGAGGGCTCGCAAGAGCCGCAGCAGCGCAGTGTGCGCGTCGTCATGCTGGCGCTGATGGTCACGATGCTCCTCGCGATGCTCGACAACATGATCATCGGCACCGCGATGCCGACCATCGTGGGCGAGCTCGGCGGCCTGGAGCACCTGTCGTGGGTCGTCACCGCGTACACCCTCGCCACCGCCGCCTCCACCCCGATCTGGGGCAAGCTCGGCGACATGTACGGGCGCAAGGGCGCCTTCATGACGTCCATAGTCATCTTCCTGGTCGGCTCCGCGGCCAGCGGAATGGCCCAGGACATGGGGCAGCTCATCGGCTTCCGCGCCCTGCAGGGGCTCGGCGCCGGCGGTCTGATGGTCGGCGTCATGGCGATCATCGGTGACCTCGTTCCGCCGCGGGAGCGCGGCAAGTACCAGGGCATGATGGCCGGCGTGATGGCGCTCGCCATGATCGGCGGACCGCTGGTCGGCGGCACCATCACCGACCACTGGGGCTGGCGCTGGTCCTTCTACATCAACCTGCCGCTCGGCGTCGTGGCCCTGCTCGCGGTGAGCGCGGTGCTGCACCTGCCGAAGAAGCGGTCCAAGGTACGGATCGACTACCTGGGCGCGGCCCTGCTGACCGTCGGCATCACCTCCATCGTCCTCGTCACCACCTGGGGCGGTACGGAGTACGCCTGGGACTCTGCCGTGATCATGGAGCTCATCGGGATCGGCGTCGCCTCGCTCATCGGCTTCCTCTTCGTCCAGACGAAGGCGGCCGAGCCGATCATGCCGCTGCACATCTTCAAGAGCCGCAACTTCACGCTGATGTCCGTCATCGGCTTCATCACCGGCTTCGTGATGTTCGGAGCGGTGCTCTTCCTGCCGCTCTACCAGCAGTCCGTGCAGGGGGCATCGGCCACCAACTCCGGGCTTCTGCTGCTCCCGATGCTCGGCGCGATGATGGTCGTCTCGCTGGTCGCGGGGCGGGTGACCACCAACAGCGGGCGGTACAAGGCCTTCCCGATCGTCGGCGGTGCGCTGCTCGTCGTGGGTCTGTTCCTGCTCTCGCAGATGGACACCGAGACCTCGCGGCTGACCTCCGGGATCTACATGGCCGTACTCGGTGCGGGCATGGGCTGCCTGATGCAGATCACCATGCTGGTCGCGCAGAACAGCGTCGAGATGAAGGACATGGGCGTCGGATCCTCGTCGACCACCCTCTTCCGTACGCTCGGCTCCTCGTTCGGCGTCGCGATCATGGGCGCGCTGTTCAACAACCGCGTGAACGACGTCATGACCGAGCGGGCCGGGGCGCTGGGCGGCAACGTCACGGAGAAGTCGGCGCAGCTGGACGCGGCCAGCCTGGCGAAGCTGCCGGAGGCGGCGCGCGACGCTTACCAGCACGCGGTGTCGGCGGGCACGCACTCGGCCTTCCTGCTGGGCGCGGCGATCAGTGTCGTCGCCCTGATCGCGGCCTTCTTCGTGAAGGAGGTCCCGCTGCGGGGGGCCGGGCCCAAGGACTCCGAGCCCACGGACTCCGAGCCCACGGACTCCGAGCCCACGGACTCCGAGCCCCAGGATTCCGCTCCGGAGGAATCCGGGTCGATGGACACCGGGGCCGACAAGCCGGTCGAGGGTGCGGCCGGGGACGCCGCACGGGACGGCGAGAAGACGGTCGCACAGACCGTCTGAGCGGATTGAGCCGCCCTCTCCTCGGCAGAGGGAAGGCCCCCGGAGCGTGCATACGCTCCGGGGGCCTTCCCTTGTGCCTTGTACGGCTTGTGCCTTGTACGGCTTGTGCCTTGTACGGCTGTGCCTTGTGCGCCTGCGCTTCGTACGCCGAAGGCGCCCGCTACATGTCCGGCAGCTGCAGGATCGGGAAGCTGCCCGTGTTCGTCGGGGCGTGTTCCGGGAGCCAGAGGACTGCCACCGCGCCCTCCGCCGGGTCGTCGGGGCCCGCGCCCGACGGGGTCACGTTGCGGAAGGTGAGGCGGGCGCCGAGGACGCGCGCCTGGCCCGCCGCGATCGTCAGGCCCAGGCCGTGGCCGACGCCCGCGCGGTCCGTGCTGCCGGTGCGGAAGCGGCTCGGACCCTCCTCCAGGAGACCCGCGGGGAAGCCGGGGCCGTGGTCGCGGACCCGCACCACGCGGCCCTCGACACTGACCTCGACCGGCGGTTTGCCGTGCTTGGCGGCGTTGGCGAGGAGGTTGCCGAGGATGCGCTCCAGGCGGCGCGGGTCGGTGGTGACCTCCGACTCGTGCACCACCGTGACCTTCACGTCCGAGTTGAGGACCGCGATCCGCCGCGTCACGAACTCGCCCAGCATGATGTCCTGCAGCTCGGCACGCTCGGCCGCGCTGTCCAGACGGGCCACTTCGAGTACGTCCTCGACGAGCGTGCGCATCGCCTGCGCGCGGTCCCTCACCAGCTCGGTCGGGCGGCCCGGCGGGAGCAGCTCGGCCGCCGTGAGCAGCCCGGTCACCGGCGTACGCAGCTCGTGCGCGATGTCCGCCGTCACCCGCCGCTCGGCCTCCAGGCGCTGCTTCAGGGCGTCCGCCATAGCGTCCACCGACCGCGCCAGATCGTCGGTCTCATCGCGTACGACGCCGCCGATGGCCTCTCGTACGCTGACATCCGTCTGCCCCTGGGCGACGTCCTGCGCCGCGGCCGCCGCCTTGCGCAGCCGCCGCGACAGCTGGCCGCCGATCAGCACACCGAGCGCGCAGCCGCCGAAGACGACCGAGATCGAGCCGATCACCAGGGCCTGGTCGAGGTCCTTCATGACGGTGGTGCTGCGGTCGGGCAGGGGCGTGTGCAGCGACAGGATGCGGCCGTCGCTGAGCGGCACGGCGGCCCAGATGTCCGGCACGCCCTCGGCATGCTCCTCCACGAAGGTCCCGCGCCGCCCGGCCACGACCTTGTCCCGCAGCCCGTCCGGCAGATCCGGGTCGTCGATCTTGAAGCCGACGGCCCGCCCCGCGGAGTTCTCGTAGCCCCGCTGCATGTACGCGAGCTTCGTGTCCTGGAAATCGCGGGCGCTGTCGAGCATCGAGACGCGCGCCGCGTTGTGTACGACGAGACTGAGCGCCACCGCGACCAGCGCGCCGACCAGGGCGATCGCCGCGCTGATCTTCCAGCGCACGCCGGTGCGCAGCCGGCAGCCCAGCGTCTCGCGGAGGCGGGCGCGCAGCGCGACCGGCGTCCCCCTGCTCATATCCGTCCCCTGTGATCTGCCTGATCCGACTGATCCGCCCGGCGGTGAATGTCCCTCACGCCTTGAGCTTGTAGCCGAAGCCGCGGACCGTCTCGATGCGGTCCTGGCCCACCTTCGTACGCAGCCGCTGCACATGGACGTCGACGACGCGGGTGTCCCCGCCCCAGCCGTAGTCCCACACCCGCTCGAGGAGCTTGTCGCGGGAGAGGACCGTGCCGGGCGCGGAGGAGAACTCCAGGAGCAGCCGCATCTCGGTCGGCGTCAGCCCCACCGGAGCGCCGGCCCTGCGGACCTCCATGCCCTCCGTGTCGATCTCCAGATCGCCGAAGTGCAGCACGCCGCCGTCCGGCGAGCCGGCCTCACCGGCCGCGGGCGCCGCGTTCGGGCCGCTCGCGTGGCCGAAGCGGCGCAGCACGGCGCGGATCCTGGCGACGAGCACGGCGCCGTCGAACGGTTTGGTCACGTAGTCGTCGGCGCCCGCCTCCAGGCCGAGGACGACATCGATGGAGTCGGCACGCGCGGAGAGCATGATCACCGGGACCGTGGACTCGTCGCGGATCCTGCGGCACAGCGAGACGCCGTCGAGGCCGGGCACCATCACGTCGAGCAGCGCGATGTCGGGGCGGTTCGCGCGGAACGCCTCGAGGCCGAGCAGCCCGTCGGGCATCGCGGTGACCACGAAGCCGTCCCGTTCGAGCGCGAGCTGCGTCGCCTCACGGATGACGTCGTCGTCCTCGACGAACAGGACGTGCGTGTGCTCTGCCATCGGTGCTCTCAGTTCTGCGTCGGGGCGGGAGCGTCGCCGCCCGCCGCTCTGCCGTAGTGACTGCGGGTGCGGTCCGTCTCCGTGAAGCGGTTCGAGGTCCAGCGGTACGTGATGACGTCCTCGACGGACGGAAGCTCCACCGGATCACCCTTCTGGTACACCTGCTTGGTGACCACCAGGTCGCCCCGGTCGATCTCCGCGTAGACGGGAGGCTCCTCGTCCTGGAAGACATTCTGGTACTTCTCGCCGTCGGCGCGGTACACGTACGTACCGGTGCCGACGGGGTCGTCGCAGGACATGACGTTCACGACGACATCGGACGCGGATCCTCCGGTCAGGTTGCCGTACGAGACGTCGACCGGGTAGTCGTCGGCCGAGCAGGGCTGCAGCTCGCGCTTGACCGACTGGCTGACCTTCGGGTCGTGCTTGATGAGCTGCACGGGGTCGACGTCCGCCGCGGGCGCGGGCGCCGCCGATGACGACGAGGCGACGGTCGGGGATGGCGACACCACCGTGTCGCCGCGGTTGGCGGGGCCCTCGTCGCGGGCGCCGGAGCCGCCGGCCGAGCAGGCGGTGAGCAAAAGGCCGACGGCGGCGAGCACGGCCACCGCCGTACTCCCCGCCCTCAGGGTCCTTCTCGCCCGGGTGCTTAGGCCGCGCAACGCTCCCGCTCCTCACGTTCGAGCGCGCCACCCGCGGGTTCCTCGCTGTCCCGGCTCTCCAGCTCGTGGCGGAGCCGGGCGAGCGCCCGGTGCAGCGTGCTCTTGACCGTTCCTGCCGACATGCCGAGTGCGGCGGCCGTCTCCTCTGTGGACATCTGCTCCCAGTGTCGCAGCACGACGACACTGCGCTGCTTCGGTGCGAGCACCTTCATGATGTCCATGAGCAGGGCGCGGTCGGCGTGCTGTTCGGTGGAGTCTTCCACGCTCGCGTCGGGGAGCTGCTCGGTGGGGACCTCTTCGAGCTTGCGGGCCCGCCACCACTCCGTACGCGTGTTGATCATGACGCGGCGCAGATAGGCGTCCGCGAGCCGCTTGTCGGCTATGCCGTCCCAGCGGCCGTACGTCCGCACCAGTGCGGTCTGCAGCAGGTCCTGGGCGTCGACAGGGTCGGGCACCAGGCGCCGGGCACTGCGCAGCAGGGCATCCTGCCGAGTGCGGACGTACTCTTCGAACTCGAGCACCTCGCCGTGCGCCATACCCAACCGCCTCCGTTCACCGACAACCGCTTGTGCGGTACGGGAATGAAGCTACGGAGGGCTTGTCACGGGGCTGTGCGGAGCAGCCAGCGGAGGGCGCACGGCCTTCCGTCGGTTGTGTAACAGAAGTAGGCGGGACGTAAAGCGGGGGCTTTTTGGCGGGAGTTGTCAGGTGAGGGGCAGCCGGTAGAAGCCGTTCGGGAGCGGCTCGACCAAGCCGTCGGAGACGAGGCCGTCCAGCGAGCGGGCCCGCTGTACCGGCTCGTCCCACACCCGGTCGAGGGCCGACTGCGGTACGGGGGCCACCGCGTCGCGCAGGACCGCGAGCAGCTTGCCCCGGACCTGGCGGTCCGTGCCCGCGTATGTCTGGCCCTTGCGGGCCGGGCCCTGGTGCGCGGGCTTCCCCGCCGTCCGCCAGGCGCACTGCTGTGCGATGGGGCAGCGGGAGCAGTCCTCGTTCTTGGCGGTGCAGACGAGGGCGCCGAGCTCCATGGACGCGGCGGCCCAGCGGGACGCGGTGCGCTCGTCTTCGGGGAGGAGGGCACGGGCGAGCTTGCGCTCGGCGGCGGTGGTGGCGTTGGGCGGGTACTGCACGCCGGTCACGGCGCGCGCGAAGACCCTCCTGACGTTCGTGTCGAGCACGGCATGCCGCTGCCCGTACGCGAACGACGCCACGGCCGCGGCCGTGTACTCGCCGATGCCGGGCAGCGCGAGCAGCTGTGCGTGCCTTGTCGGTACGTCGCCGCCGTGCCGCTCCGTTATGGCGACGGCGGCGCCGTGCAGCCGGAGCGCGCGGCGGGGGTAGCCGAGCCGCCCCCAGGCGCGGACGGCCTCGCCCGGGGCTTCCTTGGCGAGGTCCGCGGGGCGGGGCCAGCGGGCGAGCCACTGCTCGTACACGGGCAGGACGCGGTTCACCGGCGTCTGCTGCAGCATGAACTCACTGACCATCACGCCCCAGGGACCGGCGTCGGCCCGGCGCCACGGCAGATCACGGGCGTGAGCGTCGAACCAGGCGATGACGGGGGTGTGCAGGGCCTTGCCGGCGGCCTCGTGCGGAGGCTCGGGCTCGGCGTTCGGCGTGGACATCGGCGTGGACATCGGCGTGGACGTCGGCGTTGACATCGGCATGGGCTTCGTGGGCGCAGTCATGGCAGGACGATCCTGCCATGGGGGCGCCGGGGGTTGGGCCAACCTGGAGGTGGGTGCGGCGATGTCGCCTGCGGCGGGCGGGGTGGTTCGGGTTGAGGCCGTCCGTTGCTGTGGGCACAGCCCAAGTGCCGAGTGCCCATGAAG
>NZ_SRIC01000126.1 GCF_004684775.1 Streptomyces sp. MZ04 | reverse complement strand
GTGTATAAGAGACAGCCCCAAAACCCCCACCAGCGCAGTAACGTCCGGCACATGAGCAGCACGATCAATGGCGGCATCTCCTTCTGGTACGCGGACCACGGCACCCCGGCCCCGCGTGAACCCCTGCCGGGCGACGAGAGTGCCGACGTCTGCATAGTCGGCGGCGGCTACACGGGCCTGTGGACGGCGTACTACCTGAAGAAGGCGGCCCCCTTCCTCCGCATCACCGTCCTGGAGCAGAAGTTCTGCGGCTACGGCGCCTCGGGCCGCAACGGCGGCTGGCTCTACAACGGGATCGCGGGCCGCGACCGCTACTCCCGGCTGCACGGCAAGGAGGCGGCGGTCCGCCTCCAGGAGGCGATGAACGAGACGGTCGACGAGGTGATCCGCGCCGCGTCCGACGAGCAGATCGATGCGGACATCCACCACGGCGGCGTACTCGAAGTGGCGTACACCCCGGCTCAGTTGGCACGCCTGAAGGCCTTCCACGAGACGGAGATCGCGTACGGCGAGAAGGACCGCACGCTGCACGGCGCACGCGAGACGGCCGACCGGATCCGCGTCGCGGGCGCCGTCGGCTCGACCTGGACCCCGCACGGCGCACGCCTGCACCCGGTGAAGCTGGTGAAGGGCCTGGCGGCGGCGGTGGAAGCACTGGGCGTGACGATCCACGAATCAACCCCCGTCACAGAGATCAAGCCGAAGCACGCGATCACTCCGTACGGCACGGTCCGCGCCCCCTACATCCTGCGCTGCACGGAGGGCTTCACGGCATCCTTGAAGGGCCAGCGCCGCACCTGGCTCCCGATGAACTCCTCGATGATCGCGACGGAACCCCTCACCGACGACCAGTGGGAGTCCATCGGCTGGCAGGGCCGCGAGACGCTCGGCGACATGGCGCACGCGTACATGTACGCCCAGCGCACCGCCGACGGCCGCATCGCGCTCGGAGGCCGCGGCGTCCCGTACCGCTACGGCTCGAAGACGGACAACGACGGCCGCACGCAACCCGCGACGATCGAGGCCCTCCACGAAATCCTGACCCGCTTCTTCCCTCAACTGGCCGGAGTCGAGGTGGCCCACGCCTGGTCCGGCGTGCTCGGCGTCCCCCGCGACTGGTGCGCCACGGTCACCCTGGACCGCGCGACGGGCCTGGGCTGGGCGGGCGGCTACGTCGGCTCGGGCGTCGCCACCGCCAACCTGGCGGCCCGCACCCTGCGCGACCTGGTCCAGCAGGACTCGGGCCAGGCGGGCGCCACCGACCTGACGACACTGCCCTGGGTCAACCACAAGGTCCGCAAGTGGGAGCCGGAGCCCTTCCGCTGGATCGGCGTCCAGGGCATGTACGCGACGTACCGCAACGCCGACCGCCACGAACTGACGACACCGACCACACAGGCACCGCGCCTGGCCCGCATCGCGGACAGACTGTCGGGGCGGCACTAGGGACATCGAATCGGCATCTCGGGAGAGACCATGGCTTTATCAGGCGGTCAAGATCTCCGTCTCCAGTACCTGGAGTCACTCGACTCCGTACGGATGCCCTGGCCGGGCCCGACCGGCATATCGGAGTCCGAGCGGCAACGACGGGACGACCACGAGCTCCAGGTCTTCGTCGAAGTACTCATGACGCTCGCACTCGGACGCAATGTCGTCGTCCCTCAGTCCTACGCGTTCGATTCCACGGGCTTTCTCAATGTCGCACGCACGGTACTCCAGGTCCGCAACAGCTCGGCCACCAATGAACACCCTTTCCGGATTCACCTGTTCGGGGTGGATTCCTTCGAAGGCGCCATATCAAGCATGCTCAGCCGCGCCTTCGACAAGAATCGCCCATTTGTCAGTTCTCTACTACCAGAACTCCACAATCCGGAATAATTCGACCTCGATCCCAGTGACGTCCGCCGGCAGTCCGAGAGCGTCGATCTCCTCCTCAACAGCGACTGGATAGGCGTCGACCGGGCACAGGCGCTGAACGACATCCGTGCGGAATTCCGAGCCCTGCCTCGCGTCAGGGCGAAGCCCCCGGCGACACCCCTGGGACTGGGAGATCTACTCGCTTCCTCCATCGAGGAGACATCCCCGATGGGCCGGGCGGCACAATCCCTCCCCGAACCTTTCCGCGAGGTCCACGCGGAGCTCGTGAACGCGATTCGCCGCCTTGGCCCGGCCCGTTCACAGCCGTTCAACGAACGCAGTCGACTCCGCCTACGAGACCCGTGGCCCAACGATCCGGACCGTCGGACACCAGAGGAAATCGTCGGAAACAAGGAAACTCTCGACCTGGTCATCGAGTTCGTCGACACCTTGTACAACGCGATCGTGGCCGATTCCATCGGGATCGCGCCCGCGACCTTCAGTACGGACGTGGCCGCCGGGGACCGGGTCCTCATCTCACGCGCGATCGCGCAAGAGCTCGCGATCGCGCAGTACCGTTCCGGAGCGCGCCAAGCGGCCTGGCTGCCACGCCAGGACGCGTCGACCGGTGAATTGACAGGCGAATCGACAGAACATCCACTGTTCGAAGTGCGGCTCGATTCGCAGGCCGCCGCCACGGAGAAACAGGCCCGTGGCCAGTTGTCGAATCTGCGGGACAGCGCGGTGGACGCCATCGCCGCTCTCCTTGACGCCCGTGCACAGCGGGGAGGTTCGGGCCGGGCCCGGTCGCCCTTCTGGAAGGGCCTTGACAAGTTGGCCGCGGCAGCGGACTCCGCGGCCGCCCAAAAGGCACTCGACGCCCATCTCACCTGCGTCGCCTCCATTCTCGGCGGTCAGGGCGATGCGGGCCTGGTAGGAAAATTCGGAGTGCAGGTTTCCCTTACGGGTGGCGGTGCCGCAGGACCCGCGATCGCGGCCGCGCTCTGGGAATTTCCCGGTATCCTCGAATTCCCCGCAATAGCCATCGGGGCAGTCGCACCTGCCGTCGCCCAAAAGGGAGTTGAATCCTTCCGCCGCCGGCAAGGCACACGGCGCAGGGCCCACGCACTCGGAAGAGTCGTCAACGTAAGGGGCTGACAACTTTGAGCAACCCGGGGCACGAGCCCATCCGCCGGAGGCGCGAGGTCCTCGCCTACGCGAATCGCTTCGCCGAGGTCTTCGACGACGAGGTGGAGTTCCCGGACGGCACCCCTGGCCGGTACCTGAGAATCGCGCACCGGGGCGAAGGTCCGGGCGTCGTGATCCTGCCCGTCCACGGCATGACCGTCGGGCTCGTCCAGACATACCGCTACCCGGTGGGGTCATGGCAGTGGGGCCTGCCCCGCGGTTTCTCCCACGGTCGCGATCCCCTCGTCACGGCCCGGACGGAACTCCACGAAGAACTCGGCGTGCAGGACGCCGACTTCGAACTCCTGGGCGCCATGACACCGGATTCGGGAATGCTGGCGACCCGGGTCGCCATCGTCCTCGCACGGGTCGACGACCCCACGGGGGAAGTGGTCGACGTACGAGAAGTCGCCGCCGTGCGCTGGCTCCCCATCCGGGAGCTGTGGCAGTGGGTGGCCGAGGGCCGCATCGAGGACGGAATGTCCCTGGCGGCGCTGACGCTGGCCCACGCGGGCGGTCACCTGCCCGGCCCTTAGGGGTTCGTTACGGCGTGTTCGTGAAGGAGCGGCGGTAGGAGCGGGGCGGCACTCCCCGGCGGCGCACGAACTGTTCGCGCAGGACGGCCGCGCTTCCGTATCCGACGCGGTGGGCGATCTCCTCGACCGGCAGGTCGGTGGTCTCCAGGAGCTCTTCGGCGCTGCTCAGACGCAGGCTCCGCAGCCAGGCGTGGGGGGTGGTGCCGGTCGCGGCGGTGAAGCGGCGGGCGAAGGAGCGTTTGCTCATCACGGCACGCCGGGCCAGTTCCGCGACAGGGAGCGGCTCATGGAGGTTCTCGCGGGCCCACGCGAGTACCTCGGCGAGACGCTCGTCGCGGCAGTCTTCGGGGACGGGGGCGGCCAGGTACTGGGCCTGCCCGCCGTCGCGGTGGGAGGGCAGCACCACGTCCCGGGCAACAGCGTTGGCCATCGCGGCTCCGTGCTCCCGCCTCAGCAGGTGCAGGCAGAGATCGAAGCCCGCGGCGGCTCCCGCGCCCGTGATGATGCGTCCTTCGTCGATGTAGAGGGCGTCGGGTTCGACGGTGACGTCGGCGTGGCGGCGGGCGAGCAGTTCGGCGAACCGCCAGTGGGTGGTGGCCCGCCGACCGTCGAGCAGTCCGGCGGCGGCGAGCGCGAAAGCGCCGACGCAGTGGGCCGCGACCAGTGAGCCGCGCTCGTGTGCGGCCGGCAGCGCGTCGAGCACGGCGGGAGCGAGTGGTGTGCGGAAGCTGGCCCATGGCAGGGCGATCACCAGATCGGCGGAGGCGAGCCGGTCCAGGCCGTGCGTGATGGTGAGCGGCACGCCGAGGTCAGTGGGGACCGGTCCGGGCCGGTCGGTGCACAGGGCGAAGTCGAAGCCGGGCAGTGCCGCGCCGTGCGGGCCGAAGACCTCGGTGACGATGCCGACGGCGAGCATGCCGACTCCGGGCGGGGTGTACGCGGCGACGGTCACGAAGGGAGGCACGCGCGGTGTGCACTAATCCTGCGATCAGCGGCAGCTGTGCCACTCGTGAACGATCGGCCTGCCCGGAAGGATGGCGGCCATGACAGACGCACCGCTCGGCCGCAGCGCCGTGTACACGATCCTGACCACCGGATATGTCGGCTCCACCGGCCCCGGAGTCGCCGCCACCGTCTCCTACATATCCGACGCCGGCCGGCATGTGATCTTCGACCCGGGCATGGTGGCGAGTCACGACGACATCCTCGCCCCGCTGGCCGAGTTGGGGCTCGGCCCCGACGACATCACCGACGTGGTGCTCAGCCACCACCACCCGGACAACACCATGAACGTGGGCCTGTTCGGACGGGCCCGGGTGCACGACCACAAGGTGGAGTACCTCGGGAATCAGTGGAGGAACCGGGATGCGGAAGGGGTAGCCCCCGACCGCGAGGTGCTGCGCGCCTCCCGGCTCCGCGTGCTGACCGCCGCAGACCTGATCGTGCCCGGCCACGGCGGCCCGTTCAAGGCCGACGACACCACACCCCGCTAGCAAAAAACCCCAGCTCAGACGTCGTCTGAACTGGGGCTTCGACAGAGCCCCCTGTCGGATTCGAACCGACGACCTACGCATTACAAGGGCCTGCAAGATCGTGACGGACTCTGATCCGTGATCACGCTCGATCCGGTTTCACCAGGTCAGAGAGTTATCAGCCTCGGTCGGCATGACGGCCGGTCCGGCGGGTGCTGACACGTCCGCTCACGCATCGCTCACGCAGTCCGCCCTCATGGAGACAGCTCACCGAGCACTGGCCCCGCCGTCACCCTGGGCGTCCTTGTGGAGCAGGCGTAGCGTAACGGGCCGTATCGATCGTGGACTTGGGGGTACTTGTGGCTCGGTTGGTCCAGGGGCAAGACGTCCGGCCTCGCGTGTACTACCGCACCATCCAGGTCGGCCCCATGACTTTCAGCGAAGCACCCGCCGAGGACGAGGTCATCCAGGTCCCAGGAGACGGGCTCGCTCTCACCTCAAGCGACAACGACTTCTACCCCCTCGTCCGCATCGAGGCATGGGATGGTGAGCCACCACTCCCGGCTGAGGCTTGGGACCATCAGCGCGAGTTCCACGCGACACTGACCGATGAGCTCGGCGTGCTCGACCTCAACGGCGTGACATACGGGCGGGCCCCGGTCACACCCGGTCCGGCCCACGTTCGCCTCCTGTGCCGAGGCCGGGAGCACACGCCGGCCCTGGAGTCCCTCGACGAGTTCCCTCCAGTGAGTCCGCACGAGGACCCACTGGAGATATGGCTCATCCAGGTCTGGCCTGATCGATGATGACCAACCGAGTCCAAGGGCATGCGGCCACCATCGATTGCCAACGATTGCCGTCAGCCTGCCGTGCCCTGCTCATCTCCCCTACCGGCTGGGCAGATCCCAGGTCGGACCATCCTGTTCGCCGTACCAGACCCGCTGGTTGGTGGGCGTGATGGTGATGCCGAAATCCTCCCGTGCTGGGATGCCGACCGGGAAGAGGCGAGCGATGTCTTCCACGGTGTCCCAGAGCGCGCGGGGCCCGTCCTGCCTTACAGCGCCACTGATGTGAGCGGTGGCGACCGAGCCGTCGTCGGTCCACAGGCCGACGGCCGAGAGCGCGCCGCCTTCGTCGCGCCAGGAGCACGAGTGGTAGTCGGGCAGCGCGAGGGAAAGGGGAAAGCGCAGCCGGTCCACCGCATCCCCCGGCGGGGTGTCGGACTGTCTCGCCCTCTGCCCGTCCAGGCGTGCGAAGTCGGGCCCTGCCTGTGTGGTGCGGCGGGGCATGAAGTAGGCCGGGCGTGGGAGGAATCGGCCGTCGCCGTAGCCGGGTTGGGGACTGTGCAGGTGCGCGACGCCGTAGCCGATGGGGAGCACTAACGCCGCGTCTGGCGCGCTCTGGCCCAGCAACGCACGCGGCACGTTGTGCAGGCCGAAGGTGGCGATGGTCTTGGTGTACGGGCCGCGCCGGGCGAGCCCGTACGTCGCGTCACCGGCATGGAGATGCGGCTGGTAGCCGGCCTGTCGGCACCGCTGCTGTGCCTCATGCACGAGGACGGGATCCACGTCCATGCTCGTCACGTGGGCGTCGCCGACGCGGTGTGCGAGCAGGCAGGCGTTGTAGCCGGTGCCCGTGCCCAGCTCGAAGACGTTGTCTCCGGCGTCCGCGTCGAGCGCTTCGAGCATCGTGAGCATGAGGGACGGTTCGCTCGATGACGACGTGGGGATGCCGCGCTCGTCGAGCTGTGTCGTCAGGGCCTGGTCGGAGTACACGCCTTCGAGGTAGGCGGGATCATCCCAACTGATGTGCCGCCACTGCCCGTCCGGGCCTTGCAGATGGTAGGCGGGTACGAACACATGCCGGGGAACCTCCGCGAACGCCGCGCTCCACTTGCTCGACTCCTCGGGGTCGAGGCACTCGACGAACCTCCGCCGGACCGCCTTTGTACTCGTGACATCCGTGTGAGTCATTCGTTCGCTCCCTGGAGGTAGTCGGCGTGGGCGGCGGCAATCGGCAGACCGGAGTGGTTCTCCACCCATGCCCAGGTGCCGGCGGGGTTGTTCTCGAAGAACACCCAGTCGTCGTCGGGGGTGACGGCGAAGTCCATGCTGCCGAAGACGATGCCGTAGGACGCCATGAAGCGGCGTACCGCGGTGGCGACGTGGTCGGGCACGGTGGTGGTGTCGTAGTCGATGTGCTCGTAGTCCGTGCGCCAGTCGGTGCGGGCCTTGTCGGATGTGCCGGTGAGCTTGGCGGCGAACAGGTTCCCGTCCACGACGACGAGCCGGACTTCGTACGCCTTCGGAATGTCCTCCTGGAAGTAGTGGGCGGTGAGGCCGATCGTGTCGTCGAAGTCGGCCGCGTCCACCTTGTGGGTGGCGACCATGAGGCTTCGGCCTTCGCGGGTCGGCAGCCGTCCGCCGAGTACGGGCTTGGAGATCATCGGCCCGTCGAGCCGCTTCGCGAACTCCCGCGCTGCCTCCGGGTCGTTGGTGATGAGACTGCGGGGCACGCGCAGTCCGGCCCGGGTGGCGGCGACGAGCTGCTGCGGCTTGTGCGCGGCGATCCGGTCGAGGTGCGGGTTGTTGATCCAACGCACCGGCAACGCAGCAAGCACGTTGAGCAGGGCGCAGTCGGCCTGGTTCTGTGCCCAGGTCCTGAACGGTTCCGGGACGGTGTCGACGATCTGAGGGCGTCCGGGCCGTCGGTAGTAGACGGCCCGGATGTCCTCGAGCCTCGCCGTCCGGAACTCGTCCTCGATCACGCCGCCCCACCCCGGCCCCGTGTGCCCGTGCTCGGCGCTCAAAGTGACGTGTTGCGGGAATGAGGCGGCGTCGAAGCGCATGACGGGCACGTCGCGCTGGTTGAGCTGATCGACGACCATGTCTGCGGCGGCGTCGAGCTTCTCTGCGACGACGAGCACGGGGCGGGCGGCGCTGCTCATGAGGCGGGAGCGAAGTACGGGTCGTCGACGTCGTCGCCCTGGCCGTCGAGGTTGGTGTCCGTGGTCGAGGCGGCCAGGGACGAGGTGTGCCAACGGGAGCCGTCGGCATGGACGTTCAGTTGCAGATGCTCGTCCCATGCGACGCCCTCGGTCGAGGTGAGGGCCAGGCATGGCGGTGCCGCTGCTCGGGCGGCAAAGGGAATGACCGGTGCTGTGGACATGCTGCTCTCCTTCGTTGCGGGTGAGGGGTGGGTCAGTGGTGGCGGCGCGTGCGGCTGTAGACGAGGCAGAACGTGCGGGCGATGCGGGCCAGTGCCCGGCAGTGGTCGTACGCCTGCGTATCCGTCAGTGCACTGGTGTCGATCTTCAGGAGACCGTCTGCCTCCCTGTGCAGAGCCCGGAAGTCCGGGTTCTCCTCGCCGAGGCCCTCACGTACGAGCAGGTTCAGGGCGCCCGCGATACGCAGCGTGCGCACGTCGATGGTGGGCCGGTCGGGCACGTCGAAGCGGATCTCCAGGGCCCACGCCGTATCGGCGTCGACCTGCGCCACATCGATCGGCCGCGCATCCTGCTCGTCGGGTACTGCCGCTCTGGGCTCGTCCTGCTCCACCGTCGTCACCGCTGGTCCCCTCGGTTGGCTGGATCGCGTACGAAGAGCTAACTCCCGGGGCACGCAAGGCGGGTAGCTTGGAAGAGAGGCCGGGGCATTAATGCCATTAACACTGGCGGGAGTTGGTAATGGCGGACCGTGATCGCACCCCCAACACAGGACTCAGGAGCCTGCTCGACCAGGCGAATTGGTCGGAGCGCCAACTCGCCCAGCAGGTGAACCGGATCGGCACCGAGTCCGGACTGAAGCTCACCTATCAACAGCCAGCGGTGGCGCACTGGTTGAACGGCGCGCAGCCGAGAGAGCAGGTCAGGCCGCTGATTCTGGCCGCGTTCGAGCGGAGGCTCCGTCGCCCCGTCACCCACGCCGAAGCCGGGCTCACGCCACCTGCCTCCGCAGAATCAGACGACACTGTCGAGGAACTGATCGACCTCACAAGGGCGGACATGGACCCAACCCGTCGCAAAGTGGTGGCTGCCGGCATCTTCAGCGCGGCCCTGGTGGTGCCCCTCTTCGAGAGCCTGACCGCACACGCCACCGAACCAGTCGCACCGGGCAAGAAGACCGTACGCATCGGCGAGGCCCAGGTCCGTGCCGTACGCACGATGACCGACCGGATCGCCGACATCCTCGACGAACTCGGCGCCGGCCACGCACGCCCCATGGCGGCCGCGTTCCTCACCAACACCGTCGGCCCGTGGCTCAAGGCCGAAGCCTCCCAACAAGTCCGCAGGGACATGCTCGCCGCCGCGTCCGACCTCGTGTACCTCACCGGCTGGATGGCCATGTACGAGCGGGCCCACGGCCTCGGCCAGACCTACTACGTCAAGGCCCTGCGCCTGGCCTCCGACGCGGAAGACCACGTCACGTACTGCCGCACTCTGCGCGGCATGAGCCTGCAGGCATCCAACCTCCGGCACGGCCAACTGGCGCTGAATCTAGCTGACTCCGCCGCAGAGGCCGCACCCTCGGCCGGCCCGCGCCTGGTGGCGTTCCTGCGCGGCCAGCAGGCCCACGCCGAGGCGATGACGGGCAACAAGGCCGCCGCGTTCTCCCGGCTCCGGGAGACCGAAGCGGCCCTGGCGAGGGCGGACAACCGGCGCGACGCGATCGGCGGATACGACAAGACCGCCTACCTGTTCCACGTCTCGCACGTCCTCAACGAGACCGGGGACCTGCCCGGCTCGATCAAGGCCCTGCAGAACTCGCTACGCGTTCAAGCACCCAACGAGCGTCAAGGCCGCGTCCACTCCTATGCCGTCCTTGCCCAACGGCAGTACGAGTACGGGCATTTGGACGCAGCCTGCGCCTCGTGGGGCTGCTTCCTCGACGAGTACGAGCACGTCTCATCGGCGCGCGGGGACGAACACTTCGACACCATGCGCAAGAGGCTGCGCACACACTCCACGGTGCGCTCAGTACGAGAGCTGGCGGGCCGGACGCGCGAAGTCGCCGCTCTCAAGAGTTGAGCGGAGTACGCGCCCCAGGTGCCACCAGGTCGAATGCCGCAGCTTGGGCGTCGTGGTACAGCAGGCTATGCCTCTGCGGCCTTCGTATGAGTTCGGTTCTGTGGGGAACGCATGCTCATGCGAGGTCGCAGCTTGTACGACGCAACGTTCGAGGCAAGAGATTGGCCGACGAGCTCAGCTGGCAGTTGTGGTCACATCCACTGCCGCTCGCTCTCGTGCCCCGATTCCTCTTTCGTTCATCGCGCGAACCAGTCGGTTCCGTGTCGCCGCCTCAGACGCGGAAATGAGCATTTCCGTCACCTTGGCCCCCGTGTCGTCTCGGGCTGATAGGAGGACCCGGGTTTCACGACTCTCTTTACTCACGGTCTTCACCGAATACACGAGCTTCGTGGAGTCGTAGGACATGGTCATGCGTGGACATGCACGCGCCGCCTCAGCCAGCGTGCGCGGAAGGTTTCCATCCTTTTGAGCGGGCCAGTCTCGGGTCAGGAGATATGAACCACGCTTCTTGTGTTGGAACCCGGAAACGGTGTCACCATCAGCCTGACGATCCAGAATTCGAAACAAGTCCCTGCAAGCTACCGGTGACACCTCGCCGGCAACTGATTCAGCTCCCGATAGAATCGGTTGCTTTTCCCAGCCAGCCGATTCGAGCTCTTGCACCTCTTGAGGCACTACATGCCTCGGTCTTTTCTGATCAACCTTTTCCGCACCGCATGCCCCGAGTCCGAAAGCAGCAGTGACACCAATAGCTGCGGTGACGGCACGGCCGACCCTGGAACGCCTCGTCACTTGTCACCCAAGATAGTCGGAGAGGTCAGGGTTCTCGGAAGCCGCTAGACCAAGAAGCTCGGAAATATGAAGCGTCCCCGAGTTCTCGCTTGCCATACATCGGTGCAGGGATACGCCCATGACAAGCATTCCAGGCGAGGTGGTCTCCTGGGGGCCATCTTCATAGTCCGGATCCCTATCCGCCACCATGTGGCGGTAGACCACCGCGGCGATGGCGAGATCCCTGGTGGAGCACTCTTGCGCACCGCGGCCGCGCGCGACCTCCTGGGCGATGCCCAGGAGGTCGCGCGCGCCGTCAGACATCTCCCGCATTCAGCCCTTCCTCCACAACATACGGGAAGGGGAGTAGAAGGTGGGGAGCGTCCAGATGTTGCCGTGCTGGCCGAAGTGAGTTCCCTTTGTGCGGTAGCGCCAATTGCCGATGCGCTTCGCAGACTTGTCGTTCACGTGAATCACCTTGGACGTCTTGTGACTGGTGACTCCGTTACCTTGGTTCTTCCACTTCCCACCTCGGAAGATCTGAACCTGCGCCCTGGTGTTGGCGTTATCCAAGGAGTCCGAGCAATGAACCTGGACAAACCCCGTCACGACCTTGGCCGAAGGCGAGTAGGGCGTCCCTGCGCGCTTGTTCCACTTGCAAGTGATGTGGTGCTTCGGGTCAACGTCATTGGCTGCAGCGCCACTCGGCGCCGCTCCGGCAATGGTCAGTAGACCGGAGGCGACGGTCAAAGCGGCAGCCCTCTTGAGCGTGATCACTAAGTTTCCCCCTTTGATGATCAGCCACCGTGACAGTATCACCGCCCTAATCCTCTTCACAGGGAATTTTGCAATGCGTTCCGGCCAACCATGGCTCAGCGGAATCCGCCATGCTTCCAGCCCCAGCGTGGACGCGGGCAGTGCCTCCGGGCTTCACCGCCCTTACCCCTGGGGCCGGAGCCAGGAAGGCCGGCCCCAGGGGGATGGCCATGTCAGACCAGGGTGGTCAGGTTCTTGATGAGGGAGCGGGCTTCGGGTGTGAGGCCGTCGAGGATGTCCCGCGTGTAGGGGGTGTTGGGGCGGGCGGCGAGGTCTTGGATGACGGCCCAGGTATTGGTGAGCGTCTGGAGCTCGTCCTGGGCTTGGCGGATGGCGTCTTGCCGTTGGGCGAGGAATTGCTCGGCGCGCTGGTGGGCCTGGTCCCAGGTGATGTCTCCCTGTTCGGCGAGCTGGGCCAGGGGCGGGGTGGGGTCGCCGTCGGCGAGGCGGACAGCGTCGCTGTCCTGCACGGACTGCCTCAGTTGTTGTTCGTGCTGGCGCTGGTCGAGTGCCGCGGTGGCGTCGTCCAGGGTGATGAGCTCCTCGGTGACCTGTTCGGCGAGGTCGGGAGCATGCTCGCGCAGGCGGTCATGCTGGGCCCGGAGCGCGGCGGAGCGGGCCTTGTATTCGCGGACGGTGGCATAGGCGGCGTCGAGGCGGACTGCACCGATGCGGACCTGTTCGGCGAGGTGGGGGCTGTGCTTGAGGACCGTGGCCGCGTTCGAGATGCGGGTCAGGCTGATGCTGTGGAGCTTGGCGTGGTGGCGCAGGGAGTGTTCCGAGAATGAACGGGCCATCGCGATGATCATGGCTTGCTGGCCTTTGCTGAGGTTCCGGCGGCACAGGTTGTAGGAGAAGATCACCCCCTTCGGGTCGTTGCCGGTGTAAGTGGTGAAGCGGGGCTCGATGCCGGCGAGCTTGCAGGCCGCGAGGCGGTTGCGGCCGTCCCGGAGGACGCCGTTGGCGTCGAGGACGATGTCCTTGTGCTGGCCTTGGGCCTTGATGGATTCGGCCAGGTCGTGCAGCTCGTCCTCGCTGAGCATCGGGAACATGTCGGCGGCGGGATGGGTCTGCAAGTGGGGCTCCTTGTCGGATGGGGTGCCGGTGGCACCCACAGGTGTTGGGTGGTGTGGCGGACCGGGGCAGGCTGCGGTGGTCTGGCAGCTGTCACCGGGTGGGTGAGTGGCGGTCAGCACCGGGAGTGAGGCCGCCAGGACTCGCGGCGGGGGCTGTGTGTACCGATGTGGGTTGCGGAACTCCGGCCTGGAGTGCGGACGTCTGGGTGGAGCGTCGGCGGGCGGCTTCGGCGCGCGGGTTGGGTACGGGGTTGCGGCTGGTGTGCTGGATGCGGGTGATCAGGACGCGGGCGGGCTGGCGGGCAGTGGTGAGTTCGCGCTGTGCGGCGGCCTGTTTGAGGAGCTGGTGGGGCTTGTGGCCGCCGGCCTCGGCGTCGGCGAGGACCGTGGCGAGGGCGGGCCAGCTCGGGTCGGTGAGGATCCGCTGAGCGTGCTCGGGGACGGCGGCACGGACGTCGGTGGCCAGGGTGCGGCGGGCCTCCTCCTTCGGGCGGCGGTGCTCCAGTTCAGCGAGTGAGGGTGCGAGCGCTCGATGGGCGGCGTCCTGGAGGTGGTGGAGGGTCTGTCGAGCGGCGTCGGCTTGGTGGGCATGGTCGTGCGCTTCGTGCCAGCGCCCGGCGAGGATCGTTGCCCAGACCATGGCGGCGAGCAGGGCCGCGAGCGCGCTGCCGTCCGGGCCGGTGGCGGTGTGGACGATGTCGCGGGCGGCGATGCGTACGGTGTCGGCGGCCCGGTCCTCGGCGCGGATCCGGGAGCGCTGGGCGCGGGCGAACGCCCGTGATGCGGCCTGGAGTTCGGCCCGCAGCTGGGCGGGGGCGCGCTGTGCGGTGACCTCGATGAGTTCGCCGAGGGCGGCGATGTGGGCCTGTGCCCGTGCGTCCCTGCCAGTGTCGCCGGTGTCCCCAGTGGCGTCGGTGAGTTCGGCGTAGAAGGTATCGAGGGCGTCGGTGGCCCGGTGCCAGGGGGTGATGTTCCGGGCACGGCGGGCGGTGGGGTGCTCTTCCGGCGGCGGGCTGGTCGCCAGCCGGGCCTGCAGCTTGGGCAGGCTCAGGTCGAGAGCGACCTTGCCTCCCGCGTGGTAGATCTGCTCACCGTTTTCGTTGACGTCGCCGGGGCGGCCGACGGCGTAGCCGAGGAGGTCACCGGAAGGGCCTCGCCTGGGCTTGACGGCGACGTCGTCGGCTTCGAGGTAGGCGAGCAGTTCCTCGGGGTTGGTGGCGTGCGGGATGGCGGCGCGGATGCGGTCCTCGAGCCACTGTTTGGCGGGTTGTTCCCAGCCGAGGCGTTCGGCCTTGTGCATCTCGGCCTGGGTCGGGCGGCGGGTGGCGGTCTTGTCGCCCTTCTTCAACTGGCGTAGCCCGTAGTCCTTTTCGATCTCGCGGCACTCGTCGCCGACGCGGGTGCCGCTGTTGTGGAGCTTGGGGCGACGGCCGTCTTCGCGGACGGTGGTGGCGAGGATGTGGATGTGGTCGTCCGCGTGGCGTACGGCGATCCAGCGGCAGGCCAGGTCGTCGCCTTCGGGCGCGATGCCGGCCGCGTGCACGATGCGCCGGGCGATCTCGCCCCACTCCGTGTCGGAGAGGTGGCGGTCCTCGGGAGCGGCGCGGACGGGGCAGTGCCAGACGTGATCGGTGACCGGCTGTCCGAACTCGCTGTTGCGCAGCCGTACGGGCTCATCCAGGTAATGGCCGAGTTCGGTGAGGGTGGCCCTCTCGTCGCGGCCTGGGTCGGGCATGGCGAGCATCGCGAAACCGGCCACGATGTGCGGATCGAGGTGCTCGTCCTGGCGGCCTGGCCCGTAGAGGTAGGCGAGCAGTCCACGGGTGTTGGCGCCGGACGGCTTGATGGCAGCAATCATTGCGGTGGGTCTCAGACTTCCGTCGGGTCGGCGGGCTCGCGCAGGGCCTCGGCGATCAGCTCCAGCAAGTGCTGGAGTTCGTCGAGACGGCCCCGTACGTCGGGTGGGGTGAGATCGCTGTTGAGGGCGCGGGCGATCTGGTTGACGTTGACGCCGATCCGGTTGAGCTGGCGCAGGACCTGGGCGCGGAACATATGGGTGCGGCGGCGGTCCTCGGACAGCGGCAGGTTGGCGGTGAACCGGCCAGTGACAAAGGCCAGGACGACGTCAGCGGCAAAGCCTGAGTCACCCTTGTAGCCGTGCTCGGCGGCGGCCTTCTGGACATCCGCCAACTCGTCGGGGGTGAAGCGGAGAGGGCCGACGCGTTCCGCTCGCTTGTCGCCGGTGAAGCGGCGGATCGTGGGCTGTGCGCTCTTCACGGCGGGCTCGCCGGCGGCGATCTCGGCGACAGGCGCGGGGCGCAGAATCTCGCGCTGGACGGCGTGGAGTTCGTCCGGGCCGGGGCCGCCCTCGGCCCCGGCCTCCTGGTCCGGCGCCCCCTGGCGCTGGGCCATCTCCGCCACCCCCGGGGCGGAGATCCCCGAAGACCGGCCTTGAGTCGGACTCGGGGTACTACTGGCTCCGCCAGGGGCAGCCCGTCCGAAGGCGCGGCGCAAACGCCCCATCAGCGTAGGGGACTTCGTCAGCGGCAACGGCTCGTCGGGGACGTCCTCGGGGCGGTGCAGGCGGTGCAGGTCGTGCGGCATGGGTGGTGCTCCACAGAAGGGCTGGAGGGGCAAGCCGAGAGGCGGGGCCGGCGGGCTGGGCGGCACGGGCATCGCCGTGTCCACAGATGTGGATGGGCGGATCGGCGAGCGGGGTGGTGTCCGGGTGACCGGAAGGGTTCCGGTCACCCGTCAGGCGGCGGTCAGCCGCTGGCGGACACGGCGATCCCGGCGGCTTCGAGTTCCGGCCGGAGGATCTTCATCACCTTCGTCATCCGCGCGCTGCCGATCGTCAGTCCCTTGTCCTCCACCGCCGCGCGCAGCAGGTCCCGGGTGAGCTTGCCGTGCTCGTGGGCGGCGATCCGGCCAATCTCCACGAGCTCCTCGATCGTCGCCTTCGGCGGGCGGCCACCACGCGACTGCTCCTGCACGGCCTGGGCCGATGGTTCCGTCTGCAGGGCAGTTGGGATGGACCGTGGCTCGCTTCGGGCAGTGGCAGCGGCTGCGTGCTCCAGCTCCTGGCCGGGAGCGTCCCCTTTCGGAACAGCGCCCTGAGTCCGCTGGCCGGTGGGAGGTTCCGGCCGGTCCGCGGTCCGGTCGACGTACTGGTGGATCTGCCGCATCAGTACGCCGAAGGCCAGCAGCGCGGCGGTCGGCGGAACTGCGGCGACCACGTAGTCAAGGAAGGGCACAACGACGTCTTTGCCCGTGCTGCGGACGCCTGCCACGTTGAGGGCGATGGAGCCGACCGACCCGATGGCGGTCACACCGATCGCCCACCGGTCGGTGACCCGGCGCAGGCTCGCGCGGAGCATCAACAGCTCGCCCGCGACGATGAACGCGTCCAAGGTGGCCGGCCACGCCCACCGGCGGACCGGTGAGTTACCAAGGCCGTGCTGGCTGGCGATGTCGGCCAGGTGCGCGTACGAGAGCCAGAACGCTCCGGCGGTCAGGGCAACGCTGGAAGGTGAGGACCGCCTCCAACCGCGTCCAGCGGGAAGCGGCCGAGCGCGCCCTGGCCCGCTACACCGACCAGGCCACCAAGGCCAAGCGCGAGCTACGCCGCCACCGCAACGCCATCCGAAAAGGCGGAGGCACCCCACCCCACCTGCCCCACTCACTCACCGACGTCGACCCACCCGATCCCCACACCGCCACCGCCCCCGAAACCACCGAGGAGAACGATCTTTGAAGGGCTCCACCTACCGCCGCTGCTCCTGCCGCGACCCCAGGACCGGCAAGGAACTCGGCACCTCCTGCCCCAAGCGCA
This sequence comes from Streptomyces sp. MZ04, assembly GCF_004684775.1. Lineage (GTDB taxonomy): Bacteria > Actinomycetota > Actinomycetes > Streptomycetales > Streptomycetaceae > Streptomyces. The sequence continues at coordinate 5,734 of NZ_SRIC01000126.1, read as the reverse complement.
ACAGCAGGAATCACTGCACCTACTCCATACGCCAGGAGCTGCCGCCACGCGAGGACGGCAGCCGCAGGTCCTTCGCCCGCGGCGGCTATGACAGCCGCAAGGCCGCCCAGACCGGCCTCGACCACGTCCGCGCACTCCTCGGCCTGGCCGAGGCGGACGACCCCGAGGGCACCGAACTGATCGCCGCCATGCTGACGGAAGTCAGCAGCGAGAAGACTCCCCTACCCGACGTCGAGGAGACCAGGCGGCGCCTCAACGCCGGCCAAGACCTCATCGGCAGCCTCACCGTGAGCGAATGGCTCGACCGGTGGCTGGCGGGCAAGCGCATACGCAAGTCCGGCCTGAACCGCTACGAGACCGACATCCGCATGCACCTCAAGCCGCGCATCGGCAACCGGCGCCTCGACCGGCTCCGTGTCAGTCACCTCAGTGAGATGTTCGCGGACATCCGCGACGCCAACGCGGCGGTCCTGGAGCAGAACACCCAACGGCGAGCGGCGATCGACGAGTTGGCAACCATCCCTTGGAAGGGAACGGAGAACCGCGCCCGCCGCAAGGCGATGAAGGCGGCGATCGACGAGATGCCGCCCTTCCGCCGCGTCACCGGCCCCGCCACACGTCAGCGCATCAAGGGCACACTCCGCGCGGCCCTGAACGACGCGATCGGCCAGCAGATCATCACGTTCAACCCAGCCGCCCACGTCGAGATCGACCCCGTACGCAAGCCCAAGGCGCTCGTGTGGACGGACGAGCGGGTTGCCAAGTGGGAGCAGACGGGCGAGAAGCCGTCGCCCGTCATGGTCTGGACGCCCGAACAGACTGGCGCCTTCCTCGACTTCGTCGCCGAGGACAGGCTGTACGCGATGTGGCACCTGATCGCCTTCCGCGGCCTGCGCCGCGGCGAGGCATGCGGGCAGCCCTGGTCGGAGACGAACCTCGACACCCACACCCTCACCGTCTCCTCCCAACTCGTGCAGGACGGCTGGGACGTCGAGGAATCCGACCCCAAGACCGACAGCGGCTACCGCGTGATCGCCCTCGACGACGACACCGTCGACGTCCTGAAGCGCCACCGCGAACGACAAGGAGCGGACCGCACGGAGTGGGGCTCGGCCTGGGTCGACACAGGCGTGCTGTTCACCCAGGAAGACGGCTCCTGGCTCCACCCCGGCAAGGTCACCGACCTCTTCGAGCGCCTCGTCGCCACCTCCGGCCTCCCGCCGATCCGGCTGCACGACCTGCGCCACGGCGCAGCCACCCTCATGCTCGCCGCCGATGTCGACGTAAAGATCGTCTCCGACACCCTCGGGCACAGCGACACCCGCATCACGCGGGACATCTACCAGAGCGTCCTGCCCCAGGTCGGCAAGAACGCCGCCGAGGCCACCGCCAAGCTGGTCCCCCTCCAGCGCAAGGCGGAGCAGGAGGAAGCCGCACGCAAAGCTGCCAAGGCCGCCAAGAAGAGCGGCAAGGGCAAGAACAAAGGCAAGAAGCCCAAGAAGTAGATCATCCGGGTCGCTCCGCTCACGCATCGCTCACGCATGGCACACCACGCCGCACCCGCCCACGTGACGCATCGCGCCCCGAACAGCGAAAAGGCCAGGTCAGCGGCTATCTGACCTGGCCTTTTTCAGAGCCCCCTGTCGGATTCGAACCGACGACCTACGCATTACAAGTGCGTTGCTCTGGCCATCTGAGCTAAGGAGGCATGCACTCGCGTGCCCGGGAGGCATGCGCTGACGTGCCCGAGCAGTGTAACCAACACCGCCCGCGCCCCCGTCGAAAATTTCCTCGAAGGTCACCGACGCAGGACTACCGACGCAGGACTACTGACAGAGCACCGGCCTCCGGGGTACCGTCCGAACAGTTCGCTCAGGTGGACTACACCACTCCCTCTACTCGGATCGTCCGGCACGTTCCTGCCGGTGAAGGGGGCCCTCACCATGGCCACTGTTTCGTTCGACAAGGCGACCCGCATCTACCCGGGTGGCGACAAGCCCGCCGTCGACCAGCTTGAGCTCGACGTCGCGGACGGCGAATTCCTCGTACTCGTCGGCCCGTCCGGCTGCGGAAAGTCCACCTCCCTGCGCATGCTCGCGGGCCTGGAGGACGTGAACCAGGGTGCGATCCGCATCGGTGACCGCGACGTCACGCACCTGCCTCCGAAGGACCGGGACATCGCCATGGTGTTCCAGAACTACGCGCTCTACCCGCACATGACCGTCGCCGACAACATGGGCTTCGCCCTGAAGATCGCCGGCGTGAACAAGGCCGAGATCCGCCAGAAGGTCGAGGACGCGGCGAAGATCCTGGACCTCACCGAGTACCTGGGCCGCAAGCCCAAGGCGCTCTCCGGCGGTCAGCGCCAGCGTGTGGCGATGGGCCGCGCGATCGTCCGTGAGCCGCAGGTCTTCCTCATGGACGAGCCGCTGTCGAACCTGGACGCCAAGCTCCGCGTCAGCACCCGTACGCAGATCGCGAGCCTCCAGCGCCGCCTCGGCATCACCACCGTGTACGTCACCCACGACCAGGTCGAGGCCATGACCATGGGCGACCGGGTCGCGGTCCTCAAGGACGGTCTGCTGCAGCAGGTCGACTCGCCGCGCAACATGTACGACCGCCCGGCCAACCTCTTCGTCGCCGGCTTCATCGGCTCCCCGGCCATGAACCTGGTCGAGGTCCCGATCACCGACGGCGGCGTGAAGTTCGGCAACTCGGTGGTGCCGGTGAACCGCGAGGCACTGTCCGCCGCGGCCGACAAGGGCGACCGCACCGTCACGGTCGGCGTCCGCCCGGAGCACTTCGACATCGTCGAGCAGAACGGCTCCGCCGCGAAGACGCTCAGCAAGGAGGCCGACGACGCCCCGGCGGGCCTCGCCGTCTCCGTGAACGTCGTCGAGGAGCTCGGCGCCGACGGCTACGTCTACGGCTCCGCCGAGGTCGGCGGCGAGCACAAGGACCTCGTGGTCCGGGTGAACGGCCGCCAGGTCCCGGAGAAGGGCGCGCAGTTGCACGTTGTCCCGCGTCCGGGTGAGATCCACGTGTTCTCGACGTCGACGGGCGAGCGCCTCACCGACTGACCCGTCCGACCAGGCCTTGAGGGCCCCGCACTTCGCCTGCCCGGCGGTGCGGGGCCCTCGGCTTTGGCCAGCGTTGTCGACAAATACCCCGGCAGACCGGTCATTTCGCCCACCGTCCGTCAACACCGCTCCAGAGAAACCTCAATTCGCGTCGCTCGACCGAGTGACTAAATGTCGCCAAATCATCACCGACCGCTACGCTCACTCGCGTGACGCACTCCGCCAACCACACCCAGAAGCCGCGCCGAGCCCACCGAGGCCCCGCGCGCCGCATCGGCCGCACCCTCGCCCTCGTCCTGCCCGTGATGCTGGTGCTCTCCGGCACCCTCGCGGTCACCAGCGTCAACTGGTCGGGCAACTCGTCGGACTCGATGCTCACCGCGTCCGCCGGTGACCTCTCCGTACCGGCCAAGTCCCGCGCCCCGCAGGACGTCCTGCGCGACCGGCTTCTCCTGGAGCTCCAGGAGAAGAACCCGGGCGTCGCGCTCAGCCACCTCCAGAAGGAAGTGGACCGCCACCCGTCGCTCGCCAAGCACTGCGTCTCCATCGCCCGCGCCCTCGGCCGTGCGGCCGTCCGGGCGTACGGCCCGAGTCGCGCCCAGTCGTATGCGCGCCCGGTCTGCGACACGTCCTTCGCGACGGGCGTCGCCGCCCACCAGAACGGCTGACGGGGGCGCCGCGTAGGGTTTCCGGTATGACCGGCGACCCCCACGCACACAGGCCCACGCAGGCCGTAGTCCTGGCCGGAGGCCAGGGCTCGCGCCTCCGTCCGTACACCGACGACCGGCCCAAGCCGATGGTCGAGATCCCCGGCACAGGGACCCCGATCATCGGCCATCAGCTGTCCTGGCTGGCCGCGGAGGGCGTCACGGACGCGGTCGTCTCCTGCGGCCATCTCGCCGAGGTCCTCCAGGAGTGGCTGGAGTCGGCGGACCTGCCGCTGAACGTCACCACGGTGGTCGAGAAGGAACCCCTCGGCCGCGGCGGCGGCCTCAAGTACGCCGCCCGTCATCTGCCGCACGCGGACCGCCCCTGGTACGCGACGAACGGCGACATCTGGACCCGCTTCTCGCTGCGCGACATGGCGGCCTTCCACGCCGAGCGCGACGCCACCGCGACCCTCGCCCTGGCCCGCCCCCGCATCCCGTGGGGCGCCGTCGAGACGGACGCGTTCGGCCACATCACGGACTTCATCGAGTCCCCGCCGTCCCCGTATCTGATCAACGCGGGCGTGTACGTCTTCTCCGCCTCCTTCACCGGACTGCTGCCCGACCGCGGCGACCACGAGCGCACCACCTTCCCGCGCCTGGCCCGCGAGAAGAGCCTGGCGGGCTTCCCGCTGCCGCAGGGCGCGTACTGGCGGGCGATCGACACGGCGAAGGACCTCACTGAGGCGGCCAAGGAGCTTGCTGCACAGGGTCGTTGAGGCTTTCTTCCCGCGTACGTACGTGACTGGGGCCCGCACAGCTGCTGTGCGGGCCCCAGTCACGTACGTACGCGCGGGAGGTTCGGTCACCCGCCGCCGAGCAGACCGCCGACGAGCCGGTCGTTGCCGCCGGTGCTGCCGCCCTCCGGCGCCCCGGTGCTGCCGCTGGACGTCGGGCCCGCGCTGGTGGACGACGGGGGCTGCTGGGGCGACGACTGCTGCGGCGGGGCCTGCTGGGTGCCCTGCGTCTGGGTCGGCTGCTGCCCGGAGCCGACGCTGCCGGTCTCGCGCGCCTCGCCGGGGGCGGTCGTGCCCGCGCCCTGCGTGGGGCTCGCGGAGCTGCCCTGCGTCGGCGCCTGGGAGGCCGTGGGGCTCTGCGAGTGGCGCTGGCGCTGCTGCTTCTTGCCGGGCTCCTCGGGGAGCGGTGAGCCGGGCAGCTGGTTGCGCGGCGCCTCGCCGGGTCCCGGCACGGTCACCCGGTCGGCGTCGCGCACGGCGCCGCCCAGCATGGAGCCGATCAGCAGCGTCAGGCCGACGACCAGCGCAGCGACGAGGGCGCCGCGCCGCAGCACACGCCGCCGCAGCTCCCAGATGTCGACGCGCGGCCCGAGCGTCCGCCAGGCCTCTCCGGCGAGGCGTCCGTCGATGGAGTAGACCGGGGCGCCCGCGATGATCAGCGGCGACCAGGCGGCCAGATAGATGATGTCGGGCGCGTCGTAGGCGGGGACGGTCTTCCAGCTGACGGTGACGATGAGCGCGGCGGACAGCAGCACGCCGATGCTGGCGGCGACCCGCTGCCAGAGCCCGAGCACCGTGAGCACGCCGACGATGATCTGCAGGAAGGCGATGCAGAGCCCCGCGCCCACCGGGTGCTGGAGGGCGAAGTCCCGCAGCGGCTCGGCGAGCGCCCAAGGGTGCAGCGAGTTCAGCCACTTGACCATGGAGCCGCGCTCGCCGCCGTCGAAGTAGACGGGGTCGCAGAGCTTGCCCATGCCGGCGTAGATGGAGATGAACCCGAGGAAGACGCGCAGCGGGAGCAGCACGACACCGAGGTTCATCCGCCGCCCGGGGTAATAGGCGTGCCGCACCGGATCGGCCCCGTGCCGCCGCGCCGCGGTCTCGCCTCTCCCGTCGAAATCGTCATCGTCGTACGGGAGTTGCTCCCGCTCGTCGAGATCGCTGCCCGGCATCTGCAGCTGCGGGAGCAGCCGGGTGCCGGGGTCGGGGT
>NZ_SRIC01000125.1 GCF_004684775.1 Streptomyces sp. MZ04 | reverse complement strand
GCGGGGGCGGGGGCCGTGTGGGCGGCGGCGGAGGCCGCCTGCGCAGCATCCTGTGCGGGCGTCCCAGCTACGGGAACCGCCTGTGCGGGATCCGCCGGTACGGGAGCTGTCGGCGCGGGAACCGCCTGCGCGGGGGCTCCCGGTGCTGGAGCCGCCGGTGCTGGAGCCGCCGGTACGGGCGTCGCCTGCGCCTGCGTCACCTGCGCCTGCGTCGCCTGTGCCTGCGTCGCCTGCGCTGCCGCGGCCGGGGTCGGCTCCGGACCCGGTACGGCGGGATCCGCCGGTACGGGAGCTGTCGACGCGGGAGCCGCCTGCGCGGGGGCTCCCGGTGCTGGAGCCGCCGGTACGGGCGTCACCTGCGCCTGCGTCGCCTGTGCCTGCGTCGCCTGCGCTGCCGCGGCCGGGGTCGGCTCCGGAGGGGTCGCTGCTGCCAAGGTGAAATCGCCCGAGGTCGCGTCCGCCGCCGGACCGGCGGCGGCTATCGCGTCGTCGGGGCCGCCCGCGGACCCGCTGCCCGTGTCGCTCTGTCCGCCGTCGGGCGCGGACGCCGGCCGGGGACGGCTCCACCATTTCGCCTTCGTGGGCTTGCCCTCGTCCATGCTCTCCCCACAACTGGCCTGCGGCGGACGCCGATTACGTGCTCAACTCCGCGCCCGCCACACATCCTGGGCAGGCACGGCCCACCCAGGATTCAATCAGGTTCCCGCGCCGACGCGCAGAGCACGTCAGCGGATCTGCGAAGTGCCCTGCAGCGTGCCCTCTATCGGTGAGGACGCGGCGGTGCGCGACGGGTCCGCTGCCGGCTGCGGAGCCGGCAGCGCGGCGCCGGAAGCGACGCCGGGAGACATGGCGCCCGGAGCCACCGGCCGTATCAGCGGGGACATGACCGCCGCGCCGGTGAACAGCGGCGCCGCAGCCTGGACCGGCTCCTGTACGCGCGGTCCGTGCCCCGGCCCGCCGGGCAGCAGCGGTCCTGCCACCTCCGTCGGCGCGACCGGCGCCGCGAGGACGCCAGGGCGCTGGCCCTGCGCGGTGAGCGGGCCGCTGCCGCGGCGCCGCGAGGAGTCGGGCGCCGTGCCCGTACCCGAGCCCTGCGAACGCAGCGGCGACGCGTTGCTGTTGCTGCTGCTTCCCGAGCCGCCCGCGCGCGGGTCGCCCGGATCGGCGGGAAGGCCCGTCGTGACGCCGCCCAGCGCTATCGCGGCCAGCGACACCGCGCCCGCCGCGGCGAACGCGAAACGCCTGCCGCGCCACAGCGACCGCTCGGCATCGTGCCGGCCCACGTCGTGCCTGCCGACGTCATGGATGCGGAAACCGCGCCCCGCGTCGGGCAGCACCGCGGCATGGGCGCCCGAGGGCACATAGCCGAAGCTCTCGCCCTTGACGCCGAAGACCCCGGTCGGGGGCAGCCCGGACTCGGTGTCCGCGGTGGCGAAGCCGCCACCGGGCGCACGCGGGCCGCCGGGCGGCTCGCTGCCGCCGCCGGGAAGCCCTTGGAGACGGGCGAGGAAACTCTCGGAGGGAGGCGGCGGCGCCACCGCCGCGAAGACACTCTTGAGCCGCCGCTGCGAGTCGGCCTCGGTCTTGCACTTCGGACAGGTCGCGAGATGAGCGAGAACCCGCTCACGCGCGTCATGGCCCAGCTCGCCGTCCACCAGGGCGGCGAGTCGGTCCCCCAGATGCTGCTCGGCCTCGGCTAGATGCCGTTCGGCAGGATTCGACCGTGATCCACTCACGCGGTCGCGCCCCCTCCTCCCAGCGCCATGGCTCCGGCGAGCGAACGGCGCTCGGCGCGGGCTTCGGGCGACCGGTGCTGAAGGGCTTTGCGCAGCTGCGAACGGCCACGGTGGATACGGCTGCGGACCGTACCCAGCTTCACGCCCAGGGTCGCGGCGATCTCCTCGTACGAAAGACCTTCGATGTCACACAGGACCACGGCCGCGCGGAACTCGGGAGCCAGGGTGTCGAGCGCCTGCTGCACGTCCGCGTCGAAGTGCGTGTCGTTGAAGACCTGCTGCGGCGACGGCTCGCGGCTGGGAAGGCGCTCCGCCGCGTCGTCCCCGAGGGCGTCGAAGCGGATGCGCTGCTTGCGGCGCACCATGTCCAGGAAGAGGTTCGTGGTGATGCGGTGCAGCCAGCCCTCGAAGGTGCCGGGCGTGTACGTGGAGAGGGACCGGAAGACACGGACGAAGACCTCTTGCGTGAGGTCCTCGGCGTCGTGCTGATTGCCGGTCAGGCGGTACGCGAGGCGATAGACCCGTCCGCTGTGCGTGCTGACGATCTCCTCCCAGGTGGGCGGAGTCCACGCCTGCGAATCCGCTTCAGCGGCAAAGGTCGCGGTCTGAGCGGAGTGGGCGGTGTGGGTTCGGTCAGCGGTGTCGGTCACGGATTTCGGCTCACCCGCCAACCTGAGAAAGCGCCTCAGCGCTCCTCCCCGATCCGCGGACGCAGCCGCACCTCCCCTGTCGGCTCTGGTGGTGTCCAGTGGAGCCCCTACCATAGCCACCTCGCCCGTTAGCTCCGGATAAGCGTTTTTACTGGAATTTGGTACGGGCTTCTCGCCAGGTGTCCTGCCTGGCCGAAGGGCCCGCGCCCAGTCTTGATCCATTCGTTACCCCCGCTGTCCTCACACCCCTACTAAACGCCCGGTCCCATCTGCGGGTTCCCACCCCCAACGGATACAGTCACGGCCAGGCATCCACGGGGACAGGAGAGGGCCATTACCGGCAACCGGCAGACGAGCTGGGCGTTCGCCGACGCCTTTGTCGCCGAGGACGAAGCACTGCGCTGGGCCCGCGACCGGGCCCGGGAAGCGGGGCTGCCCTCGGTGTCGCCCGGTACCGGCGCCGCGCTGCGGATGCTCGCCGCCACCGCGGACGCCAAGGCCGTGGCCGAGATCGGGACGGGCACAGGAGTGTCCGGAATCCATCTCCTGCACGGAATGCGGCCCGACGGAGTGCTGACCACCGTCGACCCGGAGCCCGACCGCCAGCAGTTCGCCCGGCAGGCCTTCCGCGCCGCCGGCTTCGCCGGGAACCGCGCGCGGTTCATCCCCGGACGCGCCCTGGACGTACTGCCGCGCCTCGCGGACGGCGGCTACGACCTCGTCTTCTGCGACGGCGACCGCACGGAGTACCTCGACTACCTCGCTGAATCGTTGCGCCTGCTGCGCCCCGGCGGTCTCGTCTGCTTCGAGGGCACCTTCGCGGACGGCCGCACCGTGGACTCCGGCCCGCAGCCGGCCGAGGTCCTGCGCATCCGCGAGCTGCTCCGCGCGGTACGCGAGAGCCAGGACCTGATGCCGTCGCTGCTGCCGGTCGGCGACGGGCTGCTCTGCGCCGTGAAGCGGTAGCGCTCCGCGGATCTTGCGGTACCGAATCCGGATACAGCACTGCCCCGGCACTTTTTACGATGCCGGGGCAGTGAAAAGTTTGGGCGCGCTTCCGCGTCAGCCGACGACCTTCTTCAGGGCGTCGCCGAGTGCATCGGCCTCGTCCGGAGTCAGTTCGACGACAAGTCGTCCGCCGCCTTCGAGCGGAACGCGCATGACGATGCCCCGCCCCTCCTTGGTCACCTCGAGCGGGCCGTCGCCCGTCCGCGGCTTCATGGCCGCCATGCTCGTTCCCCTTCCTGAAACCAGCTCATCGCAGCCGACAACCCAGGTGTCACCGGCATCGAACACATTGCTTCCAGGCCATTATCCCGCATGGCGGGACCCGATGACCAACATCGGTCCGATCGCTTGCGCAACGCGCGCCCGCAAAACCACTCAATTCGGCGATGTGGCTGCGATACTTCGCCGCTTCATACCCTTGCAGGGCCCGGAATTCTTTGACGCAGGTCACATATCTCCCCTCATGCCGGAGCTCGACGATCTCCGTCATGCTGGGCTCGGACAAAGATGGCAGGCGCAGGACCACCGGAGGGGATTCACCATGGCCGACACCGTTCTCTACGAGGTGAGCGACGGACTCGCGACGATCACGCTGAACCGCCCCGAGGCGATGAACGCGATGAACACCGAGGCCAAGGTCGCCCTGCGGGAGGCGGCGCGATCGGCCGGGTCGGACCCCGCGGTGCGCGCCGTACTGCTCACCGCGACCGGGCGGGCCTTCTGTGTGGGACAGGACCTGAAGGAGCACGTGGGACAGCTGCTCGCCGACCGCGAGTCGGGCTCCGGGCAGACGATGAGCACGGTGAGCGAGCACTACAACCCCATCGTGCGGGCGCTCACCGGGATGGCGAAGCCGGTCGTCGCGGGCGTCAACGGCGTCGCGGCCGGCGCCGGGTTCGGCTTCGCGCTCGCGGCGGACTACCGGATCGTCGCGGACACCGCGCGCTTCAACACCTCCTTCGCCGGGGTCGCGCTGACCGCCGACTCGGGGGTCTCCTGGACGCTGCAGCGCCTGATCGGCCCGGGCAGGGCCGCCGACCTGATGCTCTTCCCGCGCAACATCAGCGCGCAGGAGGCGTACGACCTGGGGATCGTGAACAAGGTCGTCCCCGCGGACGACCTCGCGGCCGAGGCCCAGCAGCTGGCCCGCACGCTCGCCGAGGGCCCGACGCTCGCGTACGGCGCGCTCAAGGAGTCGCTCGCCTACGCGGCCGGGCACACCCTGGAGGAGGCCCTGGAGAAGGAGGACGAGCTCCAGGCGAAGGCGGGCGCCTCCGAGGACCACACGATCGCCGTCCAGGCCTTCCTGGACAAGGCGAAGCCCAAGTACCTGGGCCGTTGAGCCGAGGCCGCCTCACGGGACCCGGATCACGCAGTCCTCGAGGTGGTCGTTCACCAGGCCACAGGCCTGCATCAGGGCGTACGCCGTGGTGGGGCCGACGAACCGGATGCCGCGCTTCTTCAGGGCCTTGGACAGGGCCGTGGACTCGGGCGTGATCGCCGGTACGTCGGCCAGCCTGCCCGGCACCTCGCGGGACGCCGGGTCCGGGGCGTGCGACCAGATGAGCTCGTCGAGTTCGCCCTCGGCCCAGTCGACGAGCACGCCCGCGTTGGCGAGCGTCGCGTCGACCTTGGCGCGGTTGCGGATGATGCCGGGGTCGGCGAGCAGCCGCTCGCGGTCGGCGTCCGTGAACCGCGCCACCTCGGCGATCTTGAAGCCGGCGAAGGCCGCGCGGAAGCCCTCGCGGCGGCGCAGGATCGTGATCCAGGACAGGCCCGACTGGAAGGCCTCCAGGCAGAGGCGCTCGTACAGCGCGTCGTCCCCGTGGACCGGGCGGCCCCACTCCTCGTCGTGGTACGCCACATAGTCCTCGGTCGAAAGGCCCCAGGGACAGCGCAGTCTGCCGTCCGGGCCCGCCATCGCGTCGCCGCTCACTGGTCGCCCTCTTCCTCGGCCGCGTCCCGCACCGTCTCCGGGGCCGCCGGGCCGTGCGTCTTGAACAGGCCGGGCCCGCCCACCGCGGCGGCCTGCGCACCGGCCAGGGCCGCCTCAAGATCCGCGATGTGGGCGTCCCGCTCGGCCAGTTCGGCGCCGAGGCGGCCGAGCGCGTCGTCCACGTCCGCCATGCGGTAGCCCCGCACCGTCAGCGGGAAGCGCAGCGCGTCGACGTCGGCGCGGCGCAGGGCCCGCTCCCGGGGCAGCGGATCGGTGAACCGCTCGGGCGACACGTCGGGCAGCGCGGCGCGATCGCCGCCGCCCACCACCGCGAGCGTCACCGCGCCGACCACCACCACCAGGGCGATGACCAGGAACAAGAACAAGACCATGTCTTCGGGCCCCCACGCTCGACTGCCCATGCAGCAACTCGGTGCTGAATCTGTCAGGGTCCGATCGTGCCATGCGGCTGTGACAGTTAAGGTCGCAGGCGGCCGGGCAGCGGCGGCCGACGGTACCGACACAGGAGGCTCACAGGGGATGCTCAGGCTTGGCAGGCGTGAATTCGACGCGCACGAGCCGGTGATCATGGCGATCGTGAACCGGACCCCTGACTCCTTCTACGACCAGGGCGCCACGTTCCGCGACGAGCCCGCGCTCGCCCGCGTGGAGCAGGCGGTGTCCGAGGGCGCGGCCATCATCGACATCGGCGGGGTCAAGGCCGGTCCCGGCGAGGAAGTCACGGCCGAGGAGGAGGCGCGGCGGACCGTCGGTTTCGTCGCCGATGTGCGGGGGCGCTTCCCCGACGTCGTCATCAGCGTTGACACGTGGCGGCACGAGGTCGGCGAGGCGGTCTGCGATGCCGGGGCGGATCTCCTGAACGACGCCTGGGGCGGCGTCGATCCGAAACTGGCGGAGGTCGCCGCGCGGTACGGGGTGGGGCTCGTGTGCACGCACGCGGGCGGTGCGGAGCCGCGGACCCGTCCGCACCGGATCGCGTACGAGGACGTGATGGCGGACATCCTCGACGTCACCGTCGGTCTTGCCGAGCGTGCCGTGGAGCTCGGTGTCCCGCGCGAGTCCGTGATGATCGATCCCGGGCACGACTTCGGGAAGAACACCCGGCATTCGCTGGAGGCGACCCGGCGGCTCGGCGAGATGGTGGAGACGGGGTGGCCCGTCCTGGTCTCCCTCTCCAACAAGGACTTTGTCGGCGAGACGCTGGACCGGCCGGTGAAGGAACGGCTCATCGGGACGCTGGCGACGACCGCGGTCTCGGCGTGGCTGGGGGCGCAGGTGTACCGGGTGCACGAGGTCGCGGAGACGCGGCAGGTCCTGGACATGGTCGCGACGATCGCGGGGCACCGGGAGCCGGCTGTGGCCCGGCGGGGACTGGCTTAGGCCCAGGTGAAGTCCGGTGCGGTACCGCGCCCCGTCAGGGGCGCGGGGAACTGCGCGACCAGCCCCCACCGGCCCGCAGGTTCAGCACCGCACTTCCCGCGGAGCGCTCAGCGGCCGACCTCCTTGGTGACCAGGGCCACCGCCTCCTCCACGTCGTCCGTGATGTGGAACAGGTGCAGATCGTGCTCCGACGCCTTGCCGCCCGCCACCACCGAGTCGCGGAGCCAGTCGACGAGGCCGCTCCAGTACTCCGAGCCGAACAGGACGATGGGGAAGCGGGTCACCTTGCGGGTCTGGACGAGGGTGAGCGCCTCGAAGAGCTCGTCCAGGGTGCCGAGTCCGCCGGGCAGGACCACGAAGCCCTGGGCGTACTTCACGAACATGGTCTTCCGTACGAAGAAGTAGCGGAAGTTGACGCCGATGTCGACGTGGTCGTTGAGGCCCTGCTCGAAGGGCAGCTCGATGCCGAGGCCCACGGAGACGCCCTTCGCCTCACGCGCGCCCTTGTTGGCCGCCTCCATGGCGCCGGGGCCACCGCCGGTGATCACCGCGAAGCCCGCGTCGACGAGCGCCTTGCCGATGCGGACGCCCGCCTCGTACTCGGGCGAACCGGGAGGCGTACGCGCCGAGCCGAAGACGCTGATGGCGCTGGGGAGTTCGGCGAGCGCGCCGAAGCCTTCCACGAACTCCGCCTGGATGCGCATGACCCGCCAGGGGTCGGTGTGCACCCAGTCCGTGTCGCCCCCCAGCGTGTCGAGCAGCCGCTGGTCGGTGGTGCCGGGAGTGACCTGTTCACGCCGCCGCACCACGGGCCCCGAGTACTGCTCCTCCGGTGGCCCCTGTGCTTCTGGATTACCCATGAACATCCCCTTCCGCTGCGGTCACGCTCACTTGCAGCTTCAGCGTAGGTCTATGGGCGTTACAAACGACGGATCCTTACGGGAACTCACGATGTCAGCCAGGCGGTGAGCCGCTTCTCCGCCTCCGGGATCAGCGCGGCCTCGACCCGCTCGTCGACCTTGTGGGCGAGCAGCGGGGCGCCGGGCCCGTAGTTCACCGCGGGCACGCCGAGCGCGCTGAAGCGGGAGACGTCCGTCCAGCCGAACTTGGGCCGCGGCGTTCCGCCGACCGCCGCCACGAAGGCCGCCGCCGCGGGGTGGGTGAGGCCGGGGCGGGCTCCGCCGGTGTGGTCGTCGACGATGATCTCGGCGATGTCGCAGTCGGCGAAGTAGTCGCGCACGAAGGCGAGCGCCTCGTCCTCGGTGCGGTCCGGCGCGTAGCGGAAGTTGACGACGACGGTGCACTCGTCGGGGATGACGTTGGTCGCGACGCCGCCCTCGATCCGTACGGCGTTGAGTCCCTCGTGGAACTCGAGTCCGTCGACCACCGGCTTGCGCGGCTCGTACGCGGCCAGCTTGTCGAGGATCGGCGCGACCTTGTGGATCGCGTTGGAGCCCATCCACGCGCGCGCGGAGTGCGCGCGCTCACCCTTCGTCTTCAGGAACACCCGCAGCGTGCCCTGGCAGCCGCCCTCGACCTGGCAGTCCGTCGGCTCGAGGAGCACCGCGAAGTCGCCCGCGAGCCAGTCGGGGTGGGCCTCGGCGACATGGCCGAGGCCATTGAGGTGGGCGGCGACCTCTTCGTTGTCGTAGAAGACGAAGGTCAGGTCGCGGTTGGGCTCGGTGACCGTCTGCGCGATGCGCAGCTGCACGGCGACGCCCGACTTCATGTCGCAGGTGCCGCAGCCCCACAGGATCCCGTCCGCGTCCAGGCGGGACGGCACGTTGTCGGCGATCGGCACGGTGTCGATGTGCCCGGCGAGGATCACGCGCTCGGCGCGGCCCAGGTGGGTGCGAGCCACGATGTTGTTGCCGTGCCGGTCGACCGTGAGGTGCGGCAGACCCCGCAGCGCCGTCTCGATGGCGTCCGCGAGCGCCTTCTCCTCGCCGCTGGGCGACGGGAAGTCGACGAGCCTGGCGGTGAGCTCGGCGGCGTCGAGCGTGAGGTCGAGCGGGGGCTGATGCGAGGTCTGAGCCATGGCTTCGACCCTAACGCCCCTCGGCGCGCCGCCTTGTCAGTGGCCTCCAGTACCTTGGTCGCGTGCCTGAGCCCCCCACCCTCGTCCGGCGCGGCCGCCTCCTCCGTATCGGGGCGGCCGTCGCGGTGCTGCTCGCCCTCGTCGGCTATGTGGTGATGCAGTACGTCTTCGGCGGCAAGGCCGAGCCGCGCTGCGAGGTCGTATCGGGCGACGGGGACGGGGCGTCGTACGAGTTCTCCGCCGAGCAGGCGGAGAACGCCGCGACGGTCGCCGCCGTGGGCACCTCGCGCGGCATGCCCGAGCGCGCGGTGACGATCGCCCTCGCGACCGCCCTCCAGGAGTCCGGTCTGCGCAACATCGGCCATGGCGACCGGGACTCGCTCGGCCTCTTCCAGCAGCGGCCCTCACAGGGCTGGGGCGACGAGAAGCAGATCATGGACCCGGCGTACTCCGCCGCGCGTTTCTACGCCCATCTCGACAAGGTCCCCGGCTACTCCCGCCTTCCCCTGACGGTCGCCGCGCAGCGCGTGCAGCGCAGCGGCTATCCGCAGGCGTACGCGAAGCACGAGCCGGACGCGGCGCTGCTGGCCGCCGCCCTGACCGGCCGCGCCCCGGCCACGCTCAGCTGCGAGGGCCGGGAGCCCGTGGAGCCGGGCGACCCGGCGGAGGTGCGGGCCGCCCTCGTGCGCGACTTCGGCCGCGACGTGGCACCAAAGGGTGACGGGCGCACGGTGACCGTGCCGGTGACCGCCACCACGGGCACCGCCGGCGGCGGGGCCGGGCGGCACGGCTGGGAGCTCGCGCACTGGGCGGTGGCCCAGGCGTCCGCGCTCGGCATCGAGCGGGTGTCGTACGCGGGCCGGGAGTGGCGCGTCGGGGACTCCGGCAAGGAATGGCACAAGCCCGGCAAGGCGGGCGAGAAGGGCACGGACGAGACGGGCGCGGGCGCCGGGGACGGCGCGGGAGAGGTCCGAATCGTCACTGGGCAGTAGTGCGGCGCGTCACCCGATCGGACCACGCTGATCACTCAGGGGCGACGCACCGTCCAGGTATTCGCGCCCCGCCCGCCGCATCCGTCAAACCCCTTGCGAACACAGGGCATTGACGATTCAGCAGGCTCGCGCGAGGTGATCCCTTTGCCCGTTTTTATCCGCAGCCGATAATGCGATGCATTGCCAACTCTTTGCGTTGGGCCACCGCAACCTTCGCGGACTTCGAGCGGTAGTCACTGCGTCCGAACGCCGGGCCCCATCCGGCAGGACACACCCACGTTCTCTCCCGTCTGAAGGAGCATCATGTCCCTCCCCCTGACCCGCCGGATCGCCCGCGCCGCGCTGCTCATCGCAGCAGGGGCGGCTCCCGTGGTCGGTGCGGCCGGCTCCGCAAGCGCCGCCGAACTCCCCGCCACCCCCGACCTTGGCGGCGTCACCGCCCTCGACGGTGCCGGTCTCGGCAACACCGTCGACGGCGCGGCACAGAACGTCACCGGTCTCGCGGGCGAGACCGGCAGCAAGGCCGTGAAGAAGTCCGTGCCGACCGCGGGCAAGGCCGTCGGCTCGGGCGCCAAGACCACGACGCCGGCGGCACAGAAGGCCGCCGGTGGCGTCGCGGGCAGCGCGGGCGAGGTGCTCGGCGAGACCGCGGGCACCGCGACCGAGGGCGGTCTGCCCACCGACCAGCTGGGCGGCGACCTGCCGACGGACTCGGTCACCAAGGGCGGCCTGCCCACCGACCAGCTGCCGGTCAAGAGCCTGCCGGTCGGCTGACCACCAGGCAGGTGAGGAGGGCCCGGAGCCGATGGCTCCGGGCCCTCCTCACCTGTCCTCACCCGTCCCCCTCCGCCTCGACGAGCACCTCCCCCGCCGCCGTACGGAAATACAGCACCGACCGCCCCGTGCGCCGCCGTCTGACAAGTCCGGCATCGAGCAGCACCCTGAGGTGCCGGCCCACCGAGCCGAGGCCCTGCCCCGTCAGCGTCACCAGCTGGGACGTGCTCTTCGGCGTCGCGAGCAGGACAAGGACGGCCGCCCGCGCGGGGCCGATGAGCCTGCCGAGCGGCTCGGGCACCGCCGCCGCCCGGTCCGCCTCCGCGAGCACACCCGAGCACGGGTACACGACCGCGTACCGGTCCGCCGCGTCCCACGACACCCAGCCCTGCCGCGGTGTCACCGGCACGAACAGGAGGCGCGCACCGGAGATCTCGCGCGGCGGATAGTCGTGCGTGTTGACCTGGAGCCTGCTCTCGCCGAGCCAGCGCATCCCGGGCCGCATGCCGTTCAGCGCGGCGGCCCAGCCGCCCTGGCTCAACTGGGCCGTCCGCGCGATGACATCGGCCTCGATGACCGTACGGACACGGGGCCAGCGCGGGAGCACCGTCCGCGTCCACACCCACTCCAGGAGGTCGGCCATCCGGTCCGCAGGGCCCGGCCGGAGCAGCACGGCGGGGAGCGGGCCGCCGAGGGACACCGTCAGATGCGCGCGGGCCGCCTCGTCGGGCGTCTCGCGGATCCGGGCCAGTTCGTCGCCGAACTCCGGCTCGCCATCGCCCGTGGGCGTCGGCGTCAAGAAGTCCGCGATCCACCGGGTCCGGTCGCCGAGCACGGCCCGTACGAGTTCCCCGAGCCCGGGTTCGGCGGCCACCCGCTCGCGGTAGGCGGGCAGATGGGTCTCGAGCCAGGAACGCTCCCCCGGATGCGTGGCCGTGCGCCGCTCGAGCGCGAAGAGGCTCGCGGTCGCCTCGGCCAGCGGCGAGACGACGAAGCGGCTGCCCGCGAGCGTGTCCGCGTTGATCTGCCACCAGCCCATGCCCCGCCGCCCCCTGCCGCAGCCACCTTTCGCCACTGCGCGAAACGTTAACGCCCGCGCCGTGAGCCCGCCCAGACTCCGGCGCATGCACACCTACCGCGAGCTCTTCCGCACCCCGGAGTTCACCCCGTTCTTCCTGACCGCCTCGCTCCAGGTGGCGGGCCAGACGGTGAGCGGCCTCGCCCTGGGCACCCTGATCTACGACAGGACCGGCTCACCGCTGCTCTCCGCCCTCGGCATGTTCGGCCCGTCGCTCGCCCAAGTGGTCGGCGCCACCGCCCTGTTGTCGGCCGCCGACCGGCTGCCGCCGCGCGGCGCCACGGCGGGCCTCGCGCTGGTCTTCGGGCTCGCGACCGCCGCACAGGCCGTCCCCGGGCTGCCGCTGTGGGCGGCCTTCGCACTGCTCCTGGGCCTAGGGACGCTGGCCTCGCTCGGCGGCGGGGTGCGCTACGGGCTGCTCAACGAGATCCTCTCCAAGGAGGGGTATCTGCTGGGCCGCTCGGTGCTCAACATGTCCGGCGGCACGATGCAGATCTGCGGCTTCGGCCTCGGCGGTGTCCTGGTCGCCACGCTCTCGCCGCGCGGCACACTGCTCGCGGGCGCCGCGCTGTATCTCGCGGCGGCGGTGGTCGCGCGCTTCGGGCTCGGCCGCAGGGCACCACGGTCCTGCGGCCGAGCCTCGGTCCGCGAGACCGGGCGCACGAACGCGCTGCTGTGGTCCTCGGCGCACCGCCGCTCGGTCTATCTCGCCCTGTGGGTGCCCAACGGACTGATCGTGGGCTGCGAATCGCTCTTCGTTCCGTACGCGCCCGGACACGCGGGGCTGCTGTTCGCCTGTGCCGCGTCCGGCATGCTCGTCGGTGACGTGCTTGCCGGGCGGCTGCTCCCGCGCCGGTGGCGGGAGCGGCTCGGCGCGCCGCTGCGGCTGCTGCTCGCGCTGCCGTATCTGCTCTTCGCGCTGCGGCCCGGGCTGCCCATCGCGCTGACGGCCGCCGCGCTGGCCTCGGTCGGGTTCTCGGCGAGCCTGCTGCTCCAGGAGCAGTTGCTGGCCCTCACCCCGGACGAGCTGAGCGGTCACGCGCTGGGGCTGCACGCGTCCGGCATGCTCACGATGCAGGGCGTGGGCGCCGCCGTGGCCGGCGGTGTCGCCCAGTTGACGTCGGCGTCGGCCGCGATGGCGGTGCTCGCCGCCGGGTCCGTCGCCGTCACCCTCGCCCTGGCGCCGGGGCTGCGGTCGGCGGCTCAGGCCAGCCGCTCGACCGCCGCGGCCACCCGCTCGTCGGTCGCGGTCAGCGCCACACGGACGAAGCGGTCGCCCGCGGGGCCGTAGAAGTCGCCGGGCGCGACGAGGATGCCGAGCCGCGCGAGATGGCCGACCGTGTCCCAGCAGGACTCGTCGCGGGTCGCCCAGAGGTAGAGGCTCGCCTCGCTGTGCTCGATGCGGAAGCCGTGCTTCAGGAGGGCGTCGCGCAGGGCGGTGCGGCGGGCGGCGTACCGCTCGCGCTGCTCGCGCACGTGCTGGTCGTCGCCGAGCGCCGCGACGACGGCGGCCTGCGTCGGCGCGGACGTCATCATGCCGCCGTGCTTGCGGATCTGGAGCAGGTCGCCGAGGACGCTCTCGTCACCGGCGACGAACGCCGCGCGGTAGCCCGCCAGGTTCGACCGCTTGGAGAGCGAGTGGACGGCGACGATCCCCTCGTACGAACCACCGCACACGTCCGGGTGGAGCACCGAGACCGGCTCCGCCTCCCAGCCGAGTTCCAGGTAGCACTCGTCGCTGAAGAGCAGGATGCCGTGCTCGCGCGCCCAGGCGACCGTGCGGGTCAGCTCGTCCTTGGACAGGACGCGACCGGTGGGGTTCGAGGGCGAGTTGAGCCACAGGAGCTTGAGACCGGCCGGGTCAAGCTCCGTGGGGTCGTCGTACGAGACGTAGTCGGCGCGCGCGAGGCGAGCACCCACCTCGTACGTCGGGTAGGCGAGGCGCGGGTAGGCGACCTTGTCCCCCGGGCCGAGCCCGAGCTGCGTCGGCAGCCAGGCCACCAGTTCCTTGGAGCCGACGACCGGCAGCACGTTGCGGTGCGTGATGCCGCGTGCCCCCAGGCGCCGCTCGCACCAGCCGGTGATCGCGTCGCGCAGCTCGGGCGTGCCCCACACCGTCGGATAGCCCGGCGAGTCCGCCGCAGCGATCAGCGCTTTCTGGATCAGCTCGGGCACCGGGTCGACCGGCGTGCCCACCGACAGGTCGACGATTCCGCCGGCGTGCGCGGCGGCCGTGGCCTTGTAGGGCTCGAGCTTGTCCCAGGGGAAGGTGGGAAGGCGGTCAGAGACTGCGGACACGTGCTGACTCCCGTAGTGCATGAGTGGACAAACGCCTCGGTCCCGTGCGGCAGGACTTGCCGTACGGGACCGGGGCGGCGCTTCAAGCAGCCGTTACTGGTTCTCGTCCTGGTTCTCGTCCTGGTTCTGCGGCGGCAACGCCGCGATGAAGGCGTGGTCGCGCTCGATCAGGCCGAGCTTGCTGGCACCACCGGGCGAGCCGAGCTCGTCGAAGAATTCGACGTTCGCCTTGTAGTAGTCCTTCCACTCCTCCGGAGTGTCGTCCTCGTAGAAGATCGCCTCGACCGGGCAGACCGGTTCACAAGCTCCGCAGTCGACGCATTCGTCCGGGTGGATGTACAAGGACCGGGAGCCCTCGTAAATGCAGTCGACCGGGCACTCCTCGATGCACGCCTTGTCCTTGACGTCGACACAAGGCTGCGCGATGACGTAGGTCACGCTGTCGTTCCTCCTCGATACGGGCGTTGGCGGGCCGTCCTCAGGCTCCGCTCGCCTGGCGCGCGGGAGCGCGGCGTCGTCGATGCCCACCTCTAGTATCTCCGTTCCCGGGCATGATCCGAACAGGAGGGGCGTACAGAGCTGTGGAATTCACTGCGGGCGGACGGCTCGAGGTCCGAATTACCCCCGCCGACGTGGGCAAACGGGTCTCTGTACGACGGCTCAACGAGGGGTCGAGGACAGCCGGTAAGTTCACTGACACGGTGGGTGTTCTCACATCATGGAACGAGGGTGTGGTACTGATCACACGCCGCGACGGCGAGCGTGTCCGCATCGTGGAAAGCTCTCTGGTCGCGGGCAAGGTCGTGCCCGCCGCCCCGGCCCGCAGGCGTGGCCCGGCGGCCTCCTATGCGGAGCTGGCCCGGGTGTCCGCGCGCGCCTGGCAGCCGGTCGAGAGCGAACTCCTCGGCGAGTGGGAGCTGCGGGCGGCGGCCGGCTTCACCCGGCGGGCCAACTCGGTGCTGCCGCTCGGCGATCCCGGCCGGCCGCTGGACGCGGCGCTCGATCACGTGCGCCGGTGGTACGCGGAGCGGGAGCTGCCCGCGTACATCCAGACCGCCACAGGGGCCGAGGGCACCCAGGAGACGCTCTGCGCCGAGCTCGAGGACCGGGGCTGGGAGCGCGAGGCGAGCGCGGAGCTGCACATCGGCGCGCTCGCGCCGCTCGGGGATCTGGCGGCGGAAGCGGAACGGGTGCGGCTCTCGCGCTCCTACGACGACGCGTGGCTCAGGCGCTACAAGCGATTCGGGGTGCCGGGACCTCATGTGCTCAAGGTGCTGGCGAGCGGCCCCTCGGTGTGGTTCGCTTCCGTGCCCGGGGCTTCTCCCGACGCGGGTCCCGCGGCGATCGGCCGGTGTGTGGTGGACGGGCGCTGGGCGGGGTTCATGGCGGTCGAGGTCGATCCGGCGCACCGGCGCCAGGGGCTCGCGACCGCGGTGATGGCCGCGCTGTCCCGGCAGGCGCTCACCGAGGGCGCTTCGGCGGCCTGGCTGCAGGTCGAGAACGACAACGAGGGTGCGCGGGCGCTGTACGGCGATCTTGGCTTCGCCGCGCACCACACGTACCACCACTATCGATACCCGTCGGCTCGGTAGGTTCCCGCCGGGGCCGGCTCGGCAAGTAAGGCACGAGGCACGCATGCACGAGGAGTCAAGGACGTCAGCGACGCGGCGGAGGTTCGCCGAGGAGGCCAGGTCCGAGCGGCCCGACCTGGCCCTGCTGTGCCTCCTGGTGAGCGCGGAGGCGGATCCGGAACTCGGCGACGCCGGCATCGACGCCGCGCAGATCGAACTGGACGACCTCGCCGGGCAGTTGCCCTACCGGCCCGGCGGCGCCCTGGAGTGGGCGGCCGCGCTGGCCGAACTCCTCGGCGCGCGCTGCGGGTTCCTGGGGACGCCCGCCGACTACCAGCGCCTTGAGTCCTCCCTCCTGCACGAGGTCCTCCGACGCCGCCGCGGGCTGCCGATCCTGCTCTCGGTGGTGTGGATCGAGGTCGCGCGCCGCGCGGGCGCGCCCGTCTACGGCGTCGCGCTGCCCGGCCACTTCGTCGTCGGCTTCGGGGCGCGCGAGGAGCGGGTGCTCACCGATCCGTTCGCGGGCGGGCATCTGCTGACCGGCGCGGACGCGGAGCTGCTCGTCGCCGGTTCCTCGGGCGGCACGCTGAACCCCTCGACGCTGCGGCCCGCCGACCCGCTCAACATCGTCCTGCGCATCCTCAACAACATCCGCGCCTGGGCGGCGGCACGCCCCGAGCGCTCGGACGTCGCGCTGTGGGCGGTCGAGCTCTCCCTGCTGCTGCCCGCGCATCCGGCGCGGCTGCGCTACGAGCGGGCCCAACTCCTCGTCCAGCGGGGCGACTTCCTCGGCGGCGCGGCGGAGTTGGAGACGTACGCCGATGTCGTGACGGCGGTGGAGCCGACCACGGCGGACCGGGTGCGGGACCAGGCGCGGGCGGCCCGCGCGATGCTCAACTGACGGCTGCAAGGAACGTACAAGACGCGCGCGTGGGCCACTTGGCAGCCTCGGGGCATGACAAGCACCACTGAGACAGCCACCACCGCTGGGACTGCCACCGCTTCGACGGACACCACTTCGACAGACACCGCCGGAGCCGCCGCCGACCTGGCGCCCGTCCGCTTCGACACGAAGATCGCCGTCCTGCTCCGCGACGACCTCGAGCCCTGGCAGCGCCTGAACGTGACCGCGTTCCTGGTCAGCGCGCTCGGCACGGCGGCGCCCGAGGTGATCGGAGAGCCGTACGAGGACGCCGACGGCACCCCCTACCTGCCGATGTTCCGTCAGCCCGTCCTCGTCTTCGAGGGGACGAAGGAAACGCTCACCGCCGCGCACGGCCGTGCGCTGTCCCGCTCGCTGCCCAGGGCCGTCTTCACGTCGGACCTGTTCGCCACCGGCAACGACCGGGACAACCGGGCGGCGGTGCGGGCCGTGCCGACGGGCCGGCTCGATCTGGTCGGACTCCTCGTGTACGGGCCGCGCAACGGGGTGGACAAGGTCCTGAAAGGGGCGCGGATGCACCCCTGAAGGGAGATCGGAGCGCTAGCGATCGGCCCTGCCGGGCACGAGGCACATATGCATCCCCGATCCCCGGAGCGGCGACGCCTCTTCGCCGATCAGGCACGGTCCGCGCGGCCCGATCTCGCGCTGCTGTGCCTGCTGATCGGCGCGGAGGCGGACACGGAGCTCGACGACGCCGGCATGGACGCGGCGTGCCGGAAGCTGGACCGGCTCGCCCGGCTGCTGCCCGCGCCGCCCTGCGACCCCCTGGGGTGGGCCATGGAGCTCGCCGAACTCCTCGGCGGGCGCTGCGGGTTCAAGGGCAGGCCCGGCGACTACCAGCGCCTGGAGTCCGCGCTCCTGCACGAGGTCCTGCGGCGCGGCCGCGGGCTGCCGATCCTGCTCTCGGTGGTGTGGATCGAGGTCGCGCGCCGGGCGGGCGCGCCCGTCCACGGGGTCGCGCTGCCCGGCCACTTCGTCGTCGGCTTCGGCGCGGGCGAGCAGCGAGTGCTCGCCAATCCGTTCGACGGGGGCCGGGTCCTGACGCGGGCGGACGTGGAGCTGCTCGTGGTGGGCGCCACGGGCGCGCCGCCCCAGCCGGCGATGCTGAGCCCCGCGGAGCCGGTCGAGATCGTGCTGCGGGTCCTCAACAACATCCGCGCCTGGGCGGCGGCCCGCCCCGAGCGATCGGACGTCGCGCTGTGGGCAGTCGACCTCTCGCTCCTGCTGCCGTCGCCACAGCACCGGCTGCACTACGAACGGGCCCGACTCCTCGTGCGGCGCGGCGAGTTCCTGGCCGGTGCGCGGGAGATCGAGACGTACGCCGACGGGGTGGCCGCCACCGACGAGGCCACCGCGGACGCGCTGCGCCGGGAGGCGCGGTCGGCGCGGGCGATCCTCAACTGACGCCCCAGTCCGGCGCGCTCAGAGCCAGCCCTTGTCGCGGGCGACGCGCACCGCGTCGGCGCGGTTGCGCGCCGACAGTTTCTGGATCGCCGTCGAGAGGTAGTTGCGGACGCGCTGCACCGGGAGGCGCGGGCGATCCTCAACTGACGCCCCGGTCCGGCGCGCTCAGAGCCAGCCCTTGTCGCGGGCGACGCGCACCGCGTCGGCGCGGTTGCGCGCCGACAGTTTCTGGATCGCCGTCGAGAGGTAGTTGCGGACCGTGCCCTGGGAGAGGTGCAGGGCCGTGGCCAGTTCGGCGTTGGTGGAGCCGTCGGCCGCCGCGCGGAGGACCTCGCGCTCGCGGTCCGTCAGCGGGTTCGCGCCCTCGGCCAGGGCCGCCGCGGCGAGCGTGGGGTCGATGACCCGCTCCCCCGCGAGTACCTTGCGGACCGCTTCGGCGAGCTGGGCCGCCGGCGCGTCCTTGACCAGGAAGGCGTCGGCTCCCGCCTCCATGGCGCTGCGCAGATAGCCGGGGCGGCCGAAGGTCGTGAGGATCACGATCTTCAACTCCGGTAGTTCCGCGTGCAGTTCGGCGGCCGCCTCGATTCCGGTGCGGCCCGGCATCTCGATGTCGAGCAGCGCCACGTCCACCGCGTGGGCGCGGGCCGCCGCGAGCACCTCGTCGCCGCGGGCCACCTGGGCGACCACCTCGATGTCCGGTTCCAGGCCGAGCAGCGCGGCGAGCGCCTCGCGGACCATCGACTGGTCCTCGGCGAGCAGCACTCTGATGTCCGTGCCGCCGCCCTGGGCCTCTTCACTCTTCGCGCCGCTCATGCGGAAGATCCTAGAGCCGAGGCGTCGCGGGCCCCGGCGGCTCCCCGGCCCCGCGGCACCCGCGCCGCGAGCCGGAAGCCACGGCGCCCGGCGGGACCCGTTTCGAGCACACCGCCGACCGCCTCCAGACGTTCCGCGAGGCCCGTCAGACCGTTGCCCGGCGCGGCACCCGAGCCGCCCCCGCCGTCGTCCTCCACGGACAGCTCGACGACCGGCCCTTCGAGGGTGTGCCGCGAGGTGAGCGCCACCGTGCAGCGCCGCGCCCCGCTGTGCCGCACGACGTTGGTCACCGCCTCGCGCAGGGCCCAGGCAAGCGCCGCCTCCCCTTCCTCGCCCGGCAGTTCGGCGGGCGCCTCCAGCGGGACGTCGGCCTCGACACCGGCGGCGGAGAGCGCCGTGCGGGCTCCCGCGAGCTCACCGGCGAGCGTACGCCTGCGGTAGCCGGAGACCGCCTCGCGCACGTCCACCAGGGCCTGACGGCTGACCTGCTCGATGTCGGCCACCTGCTGCGCCGCCTTGTCGGGGTGGTCCGGGAGCATCCGCCCGGCCAGCTCGCTCTTCAGCGTGATCAGGGAGAGCGAGTGACCGAGGAGGTCGTGCAGATCGCGGGCGAGCCGCAACCGCTCCTCGTTGGCGGCCAGTCGGGCGACGGTCGCCCTCGCCTGCCGCAACTGGACCGTCGTACGGACCAACTGCCGTACCCCCGCCATCGCGAAGCCGACCAGGAGGGTCAGCACGGCGAGGCTGCCAAGCAGGTCCCCGAGGCTGTCGGTGCGCAGGCCGACCGCCACCATCACACCGGTGACGGCCGGGATGGCCCACATCGCCTGCCCCATCGGCAGCACCGCCCCGGCGGACACGGCGACGTACACGAAGAGCCCGAGCCAGGCCGTGCCGAACGCGTACGAGAGGACCACGGCCAGCACCAGGAGCGCCGCGAGGGACCAGCGCACCACGCCCCAGTCGAAGATCTTGGCGGTGTACCGGAACACCACGGACAGGTAGCAGGTCACGAAGGCGGCCAGGCCGAGCCAGCCGAGTGCGGTGGCCACGGCGCTCCGGTCGCTCTCCACCAGGTCCCGCACCGGACTGGCCAGGAAGACCAGCCAGATGCCGATCCACATCGCCTTCGTCAGCAGCTGGCGGCGGTCCCGCACCGGCTGCCCGAAGCTGTGCAGGGGATGGTCCCGCTCGGTGCCGTCGGTGTCGCTCACGCCTTCAGGGTGTCCTTCCGGTACAGCCATGCCGCGCCGCCCGCGAAGAGGACGAAGTACCCGGCGAGGAGCGCGATGTCCTTCGCGTGCGGGGCGTCGCCCAGTTCGATGGCCTGTCCGAGGGCAGCGTATGCGTGGGTCGGCAGCCAGGACGCGATGTCGCGCAGCCACGCGGGGAAGGTGGTCGTGGGCATCCACAGGCCGCCGAGCACGGAGAGACCGAAGTACACGATCATCGTGATCGGACGGACGGCGTCGCCGGTCGCGAGATAGCCGATGGCCACGCCGAGCGCCGCGAAGCAGAGGCTGCCCGCCCAGATCGAGGCGGTGAGCGCGAGCCACTGCCAGGCGTCGAGACGTACGTCCTTGACGGCGGCGGCGACCACGAACACCACGAGGATCGACGGCAGGCTGACCACCGCCGCGCTGGCCGTCTTCGCGAGCACATAGCCGCGCCCCGGCAGGCTGGTCAGCCGCAGCTGCCGCACCCAGCCGCTCTGGCGCTCCTTGGCGATGCGCTCGCTGTTGCCCATCAGGACGGCGGTCAGCGCCCCGAACGAGGCCATCGACACCATCATGAAGGCGGGCACGCCCAGGCCCGTGTCACCGACCATGACCGTGGCGTCCTGGCCGCCCGCGATCAGCAGGAAGAGCATCGCGGGATAGAGCACCGAGAAGAACAGGAACTTCTTGTTGCGCAGGGCGCGGACGATCTCGAGCTTGATCAGCATGACTTGGCCTCCTCGGCCTCGGTGATCGCCACGAAGGCCTGCTCCAGGCCGAGGCCCGTGACCTCCAGGTTCCGGGGGTACAGACCCGCCCCGTAGAGCGCGTGCACGGTGGCGTCGGCGTCCGTCGACTGGAGCCGGACGGTGCGACCCGACACGTCGACCGTGCTGACGAAGGGCAGCGCGCGCAGCTCGCGGGCGCCGGCCTCGTCGACGGTCTCCAGGTCGAAGGAGACCTTGCGGACGCCCGCCTTCGCCTTGATCTCCGCGGCCGTGCCGTCCGCGACGAGCCGGCCACGGTGCAGTACGAGGACGCGGTCCGCGATCGCGTCGGCCTCTTCCAGGTAGTGCGTGGCGAACAGGACGGCGCGGCCCTGGTCCGCCTGCTCGCGCATGGTGGCCCAGAAGGCCTGGCGGACGGTGACGTCCATGCCGGTGGTCGGCTCGTCGAGGACGATCAGGTCGTTCGCCCCGGCGGTCGCGAGTGCGAAACGCACGCGCTGTTCCTGGCCGCCGGAGAGCTTGTCGACCTTGCGGTCGGCGAGCTGGATGACACCGGCCTGGGCGAGCACGTCGTTCACGCGGTGCGGCCTCGGGTGCAGCTCGCAGGCGAGCCGCACCAGTTCGCGGACGGTGACCTCGCCCATCAGGCCGCCGCTCTGCAGCATCGCGCCGACCCGGCCCGAGGTGATCGCCTCGCGCGGGCTCGTGCCGAAGACCCGCACGGTGCCGCTGTCCGGCTGCCGCAGGCCGAGCAGCAGGTCGAGGGTGGAGGACTTGCCGGCGCCGTTGGGCCCGAGGAGGGCGACGGTCTCGCCGGGTGAGAGGTCGAGCGTGAGACCGTCCACGGCGCGGACGTCCCCATAGGCCTTGGTCACGTGGTCAAAGCTCACTGCTGCTGTCATGTGATCCATCGTCGCGAGGGACGACGGACGGCGGCAGTGTCGTGTGTTGCGGGTCCGGGATGACAGATGTCATGTCATGTCATGCCGGAGGCCCGGCGCTCCACCGCTGTGGACCGCCCGGCCTCCGTGTGCGTACGAGAATCAGCTGGCGTTCGTCTCGATCACACCGATCCGCTCGGCCGGCGTCTTGCCGGTCAGCGCCTTGTTCATGGCGTTGGCCACGTCCGTCGGCTGGACCGGCGTCTTGTCGCCGTTGCCGCGCTGGATCATGACGCCGTCGAAGACGTTGCCGTAGAGCTTCTTGAGCTCTACGAGGTTGTAGCGCGGCTGCAGCGTGCCGTTCTTGAGGACCTGCGTCTCCAAGACCTTCGGCAGCGACTTCGCCGGACCGAACGGGATCGACTTCGTGCCCGCCTTGATGGTGACGTTGGCGGACATCGCGGGCTTGGCGAACCGGGTCATGAACTTGTCGACCTCGGCGTTCGAGACGGTCGGCTTGCGCGTGGTGACGGGCAGCTCGACGGTGGCCGCGCTGCCGGTCTCGACCTGCTTCTTGTACGCCTCGGAGACCGCCGTGGTCGCGGCGTCGACGTCGATGCCCTTGCCCTGCTTGCCGTACACGGGCACGGCCTTGCCGGGCACGAACTTGACCGAGCCCTCCTTGGCCGAGCCGGACGCGCCCGCGGCGCGCTCCAGGGCGGCCGCCAGCTTCTCCTCGTCGACCGGCATCGCGGCCTCGGCGACGCGCTCGCCGCCGAAGAGGGAGCCGATCACCGACACGGGGTTGTAGTCGCTGCCCGCGGCGCCGCGGACCGTGGCCTGGCTGTCCACGGTCAGGCCCGCCTGCTCCGGCTCGAGCGTGACCGCTTCGCCGTCGACCGACAGCTTCAGGGACTTGGTGACGCGCTCGCCGATCGCCGCGTCGAGCTTCTTGACGGCCTCGTCACGGGTGCCGCCGCCGATGTCGACGCCGAGCACGGTGGTGCCCTTCGGCACGTCGGCGTGGTTCATCAGAAGCCCTGCGCCGTACGCCCCGCAGGCCACGACGACCACGGCGACGCCCACCAGGACGAGCTTGTTGCGCCCCTTCTTCTTGGGGGCGGACGCAGCGGCGGGCACGTTCGGCTGCACCGGCTCGGGGAGCTTCGGCGGCGTGTGCGGCACGGGCGCCTCGGGGTGCGGGCCCGTGGCGAACGGCGAGTTATGGGCCGGCGGTACGACGGGGATGCCGCTGGTGAGCGTGTCACCGGAGACATTGACTCCGGGGGCGGGCGCGGTGGGGCCGCCCGGGATGGAGACGGGGC
>NZ_SRIC01000124.1 GCF_004684775.1 Streptomyces sp. MZ04 | reverse complement strand
GTTCGGGAAGGGGCGGGGTCGGGGTCGGGGAAAGAGAAACGCCTACGCCGAGAGCGGGAACTCCTGGCCCAGTTCGCGGAACACCGCTGTATTCAAAGCGAAAGCGCGCTTGCATTCGTCCACGATCCGCTGCCGCTCCAGCTCGTCCGGGACGATTTCCCCGAGGGAGTCGAGGAGTTCCCGGTAGGCCCGCTTGAACGCGGCCGGGTTGGTGATGCTCTCGAAGACGTAGAAGCGGACGCCGTCACCCTTGCGGGCGAAACCCCAGGTCTGTTCCGCCTTGCCGCGGATGATCTGGCCGCCGGAGAGATCGCCGAGGTAGCGGGTGTAGTGGTGGGCCACGTAACCGCCGGGCCAGGTGCGCGCGCATTCGGCCACCCGTGCCGCGTACGCCGCCGTGGCGGGCAGCGGGGCCAGGCCCTCGCGCCAGTCCGCGCCCCGCAAATGTGCCAGGTCCCGCTCCAGCTCGGCCACGCGTAGCAGCTCAGGCTGGATGAACGGGCCCGCGACCGGGTCGTCCCGCAGGGCCTGCGCGGCGTCCTCCAGCGCCCGGTACACGAACCACAGCTGCTCCGTGTAGCGCGCGTACGCGTCGACGCCGAGCCTGCCGCCGAGCAGATCGCCCATGAACGTCGAGGTCTCCGCCTCCGTGTGCTGCTCGTGCGAGGCGGTGCGGATCACCGTGGAGAAGGGCGTGGACGGCGTATCCATGAGGGACCTCCGAAGCCGAGGGAACGCGGGAACCAGTGCGACCGCTACCGATCATTCAGGTTAGGCTTACCTAAGTCAACTGGTTCCCGACGTCCTGTCGGTAAAAACGCTACCCGCTCAGAGGTAAGGGAAGCGTTCAGGGAGGGATCAGGGAGGGATCAGGGGAGCGTGAGGATCTCCGTCCCGCTCTCCGTCACCACCAGCGTGTGCTCGAACTGCGCGGTCCGCTTGCGGTCCTTCGTCACGACGGTCCAGCCGTCGTCCCACATGTCGTACTCGTGCGTGCCGAGGGTCAGCATCGGCTCGATCGTGAACGTCATGCCGGGCTGGATCACGGTCGTCGCGTGCGGGCTGTCGTAGTGCGGGACGATCAGGCCGGAGTGGAAGGACGTGTTGATGCCGTGGCCGGTGAAGTCGCGGACGACGCCGTAGCCGAAGCGCTTGGCGTACGACTCGATGACGCGGCCGATGATGTTGATCTGGCGGCCGGGCTTGACCGCCTTGATGGCGCGGTCGAGGGCCTCGCGGGTCCGCTCCACCAGCAGCGTGGACTCCTCGTCGACGTCGCCGACCAGGTACGTGGCGTTGTTGTCGCCGTGCACGCCGCCGATGTAGGCCGTCACGTCGAGGTTGATGATGTCGCCGTCCTTGAGGACGGTGGAGTCCGGGATGCCGTGGCAGATGACCTCGTTGACCGAGGTGCACAGCGACTTCTGGAAGCCGCGGTAGCCGAGCGTGGAGGGGTAGGCGCCGTGGTCGCACATGTACGCGTGCGCGACGCGGTCCAGCTCGTCGGTGGTGACACCGGGGGCGATGTGCTTGGCGGCCTCGGCCATCGCGCGCGCGGCGATACGGCCCGCGGTGCGCATCAGCTCGATGGTCTCGGGGGTCTGCACCTCGGGCCCCGTGTACGGGGTGGGCGCGGGTTTCCCCACGTACTCCGGGCGCCTGATGTTTCCCGGAACGGGGCGGATGGGGGAGAGCTCCCCTGGGACGAGCAGTGACTGGCCAGACATGCCAGCGAGTCTAACCAGGCGGTGTGGGGCAGCATGGCGGGAGAGAGAGGAGCAGACCATGGCCCTGTTCAAGAAGCGGACCGTCGGCAAACCGGGTGAGTGGTACTACTGCCTGGAGCATCGGCGGGTAGAGGAGGGCCCCGACTGCCCGGGCAAGGACCGCTTCGGTCCTTACGAGTCCCGGGAGGAGGCGGAGCGGGCGATGCAGACGGCCGCCGAGCGGAACCTGGAGTGGGAGACGGACCCGAAGTGGCATGACACCCCCTCCCGCGAGGGCGAGGAATAGCCACCTCGGCAGAGGCAGAGGCAGAGGCAGAGGCAGAGGCAGAGGCAGAGGCAGAGGCCCCTCACCACCTCGCCGGCGGCGGAGCCGTCAGTTGGTCGGCGAGGCGGGAGAGGCGGTCGCGCAGTCGGCGGCGGCCCTGTGCCGCCGGCAGGGAGTTCTCGCCGGATGCCGCGCTCACCAGGTGCTGGACCGTGTCGAGGTCAAGGTCGGGGGAGTCCGGGACAGCGAGCGCCTCGTGCGCCATGGAGTGCAGCTCGCGGTCCCCGGAGTCGAGCGCGAGGACCGTCGCCCCCGCCGCCCGCGCGTCGTGCACACGCTCGAGGAGCTCCGCCCCCGGCGCGTCCGGCGCCACCACGAGCAGCGTCTCGCCGCGCCGCGCCGCCTCGATCCGCCCGAGCCCGGTCGAGAGGTGGGCGGGGTCGCCCGCCCGCACCCGGTGCCGTACGAGCGTGGGCGTCAGCTCGGGCGTCCCGGACCACGCCGCCTCGTCCACGAGATGCGCGGCAAGATGCCAGGGCTCGTACTCCTCCGTGCCCACCAGAAGCAGCCCGCCGCCGTGCGGCACCACGGAGGACCGCAGCGTCCTGGCGAAGCGGCGCGTGGCGCTCGGCCACTCGGTTCCGGCGAGCACTTCGCGCAGCAGCGCGACCCTTACTGCGTCCATGAGGCCGCATCCTGCCCCAACAAGCCACTCGTCAGGTGGAGTTCACCGGGAATTCGCCCCGGGTGGGGAGTGACCCGGGATGGCTGATGAGACAACTGTTCCCTTCCGTGCGGGACGTGAGGGCTACGCGAGCTTCCGGATCCCCGCCGTCGTGCGCACGAACTCCGGCACTCTCCTCGCCTTCTGCGAAGGGAGGGTCGGCTCGCAGGAGGACTTCGGCAACATCGACGTCGTCATGAAGCGGTCCACCGACGGCGGCCGCACCTGGGGCCCGCTCCAGGTCGTCGCCAAGAACGGCGCCGACCTCGCGGGCAACCCCGCCCCCGTCGTCCTGGCCACCGGGCGCGTCCTGCTCGTCCACGTCCGCAACGCCGCCGCGGCGACCGAGGACGCCATCCGGCGCGGCAAGGTCTCCGCGGCGAACGGACGGCGGATCTGGGTGCAGCACAGCAACGACGACGGTCTCACCTGGTCGGCCGCCCGGGAGATCACCGGGCAGGTGAAGAAGGCGAGTTGGCGGTGGTACGCGACCACCCCCGGGCACGCCGTACAGACCAGTACGGGCCGCGTCGTCGTCCCCGCCAACCACTCCCTGCCGCCCTCCGGTACGGACAACGGCACCGAGGGAAAGTACAACGGCGGCCACTGCCTGCTCAGCGACGACCTCGGCCAGAACTGGCGCATCGGCTACATCGACGACAACACCGACGGCTATGTGAACGTGAACGAGACCACCGCGGCCGAACTCCCCGACGGGCGGCTCTACTTCAACACCCGCAACGACTCGCCGTCCCCCGGCACCCGCGCCGACGCCCACTCCCGCGACGGCGGCCAGAGTCTCGTCAAGCCCTTCCGGCCGCAGGCCGGTCTCGTCGGCCCCGTCGTCGAATGCAGCGTCCTTCAGCTGCGTACGCCCGACGTGCTGCTGTTCTCCGGACCCGCCGACCCCGGCTTCCGCGCCCTGATGACGGTGCGCGGAAGCCGCGACGGCGGCACCACGTGGCAGGACGCCCACACCGTGGACGGGCTGCCCGCCGCGTACTCCGATCTCGTACGCGTCGACGGGGAAACCGTGGCACTCCTCTACGAGACGGGGGACTTCAGCGCGTACGAGACGATCACCTTCCGGCGGATACCGGTGGGGGCGCTGACCTGACGGAGGCCGCGAACGGGCGGTGAGTAAGGTCGGCCGTATGACCTCTAACGACAGTGTGCAGAAGGCTCCCGCCAAGGATCCGTGGGAGCTGCCCGATGTCTCCGGGCTCGTCGTCGGCGTGCTCGGCGGCACCGGCGACCAGGGCCGCGGCCTCGCCTACCGCCTGGCCCGCGCCGGCCAGAAGGTGATCATCGGCTCCCGCGCGGCCGAGCGCGCGCAGACCGCCGCCGACGAGCTGGGCCTCGGCGTCGAGGGCGCCGAGAACGCGGAGTGCGCGCGGCGCAGCGACATCGTGATCGTCGCCGTGCCGTGGGACGGGCATGGGAAGACCCTCGAAGCACTGCGCGACGAACTGGCGGGCAAGCTCGTCGTCGACTGCGTGAACCCGCTGGGCTTCGACAAGAAGGGCGCCTACGCCCTGAAGCCCGAGGAGGGCAGCGCCGCCGAGCAGGCCGCCGCCCTGCTGCCGGGCTCCCGCGTCACGGCGGCCTTCCACCACCTGTCGGCCGTCCTGCTCCAGGACGCGGCCGTCGAGGAGATCGACACCGATGTGATGGTGCTCGGCGAGGCCCGCGCCGACACCGACATCGTCCAGGCGCTCGCCGCCCGCATCCCCGGCATGCGGGGCGTCTTCGCGGGCCGACTGCGGGGCGCGCACCAGGTCGAGTCCCTGGTCGCCAACCTGATCTCCGTGAACCGGCGGTACAAGGCGCACGCGGGGCTGCGGGTCACCGACGTCTAGGACGCCGACGGGCATGGGGGACACTGGGGGGCGTACGTCACGACGCACCCCGACACCCGATCAGGAGCCGACCCCCATGCCCCGCCTCGCTCTCTACGCCCTCACGGTCTGCGCCCTCGCCGTCGTCGCGGCGGTGGTCTCCTTCGTCCAGGGCCACTGGTTCGGCATTCTCTGGGTGCTGATCGCCGGGCTCTCGTCGAACATGGCGTGGTACTACCTGCGGCGCGCGAAGATCGAGCGGAACGCCGCGGCCAAGGGCTAGCTGACGATGGCCGGGATGTCCGGCGTCCCGTCCCAGAAGCGGTACAGCTCATAGCCCCAGTACGTGTCCCATTCGCTGACGCCGAGCCCGCGCAGGATCGCGTCGATCGCGTCGAAGAAGGCCTCGTTGACCTCGGGGATCCACAGGATGCCGAAGACGGCGATCAGGCCGAACGGCGCGAACGGCTCCACCTGGCGGCGGATCTTGTGCGAGAGCCACGGCTCGATGACGCCGTAGCCGTCCAGGCCCGGAATGGGCAGCGAGTTCAGGATCGCGGCCGTGACCTGGAGCAGGGCGAGGAAGCCGAGCGCGTACCGGAAGGTGTCCGGGACGCCGGAGAGCGCGTCCAGCCAGAAGGGCGCCGTGCAGACCACGGCGAAGGCCACGTTCGTCAGCGGACCGGCGGCCGAGATCAGACTGTGCTTCCACTTCCCCCTGATCCGGCCCCGCTCGATGAAGACCGCGCCGCCGGGCAGGCCGATGCCACCCATGATCACGAAGAGCACCGGCAGCACGATGCTGAGCAGGGCGTGGGTGTAGGCGAGCGGATTGAGCGTCAAGTACCCTTTCGCGCCAACTGTTATGTCACCGCTGTGCAATGCGGCGCGGGCGTGGGCGTACTCGTGAAGGCAGAGCGAGACGATCCACGCCGCAGTGACGAACAGGAAGACGGCGATGCCCGGGGACGAGGCGAAGCCGGTCCACACCGCCCACCCTGTGGTGGCCATGATCGCCACGATCCCGAGGAAGACCGGGCTGACGCGACGGCCTGCGGTGGCGGTTCGAGAGTTCATGGGCCGAGAGTAGTGGCGTCCCGCGGGGGCAGGTCGAGAGGGAGGCCCTGCCGCGGCCGGTCTATGGACGTGCGAGGCGTTGCTGTGCGTCGCCAGGGGCTCGAAGTGTGAGTCCGCTGCTGCCGCGGGGGTGGCAGTCGACGCTGATGCCTGCTCGCAGGAGATCGTCTGCCACGGCTGTGACACCCGCGCTTTGCCATCGCTCAGCGAACGACAGCCCCGTCTCCAGGTAGTCCCAGTGGTCCGTATCTGTGCCCGTCACATACTCGCGGCGTGTGACGGGGAGGTGGCCGAATTCTGCGACGATCAACCGCATGATCGGCTCGACGATCTCTGCCTCCGGTGTGAATACGTACCCTTTGCACGCAGGTGAGCCCGTGCGCGACAGGCAGCGGATCCTGCTCGTGGACCGCTCAGAACCGTCCTTGCGTTTCTTCTTCGTGGTGTGCAGCTGAAGGTTCTTTCCGCAGCCGCCACACTTGATCACGCCGAGGAGTGGGGTTCTGGGCGAATCAGGCTTCCTGGTGGAGACAGAGACGGCGGCGAGAGCACCCTGCAGTCTTTCCCGGACTTCCTCGGCCAGCACAGGTTCGGCCATGCGGATCCGTTGTCCGTTCTCGTCTTGGACGAGAACCTTGCTCTGGTATTTCTTCCCGGCCACGGGCTCGTTGCGGGTCTTGAATCCGAGAAGGCCCGGCGAGGAGAGGATCTTCTTCAACGTGGCGGGGTGCCAGACGAAATCCCGCTCGGCCTTCCGCTTGTTGTAGGAGTCGGCGGGGGAAGGTACGCCACGGCTTTCAAAGTCCCGGCAGACAGCGTTGATCGCTTCCCCGGCGATGACCCGGCGCGCGGCTTCCTGCACGACCGCCGCTCTGTCCGGGTTGATCTCCAAGTACCGACCCCCGTCCTTCGCGTAGGGTCACCAGAGACAATGGACCCCGTGCGCTACCGAATCCTCGGCACCACCCAGGCATTCCACACCGACGGGACACAGGCCCCCATCGGCGGGCCGAGGCTGCGCGCCCTCCTCACCGTCCTCGCCCTGAAAGCCCCCCGCACCGTCCCCGTGTCCGCCCTCGTCGACGAGGTGTGGGACGGCGACCCACCCGCGGACGCGACCGCCGCGCTGCAAGCGCTGATCGGCCGCCTCCGCCGAGCCATCGGCGCCGACGCGATCACCTCGTCCGACGGCGGCTACCGCCTCGCCGCAGCCCCGGACGACATCGACCTGTACCGCTTCGAGCGCCTCGCGGGCGAAGGCAGCCGCGCCCTGGCGGACGGCGACGCCGAGAAGGCGGCGACGGTCCTGGACGACGCGCTGGCGCTCTGGCAGGGCGGCCTGCCCCTCGCCGACCTGCCCGACCGCACCGCGCGGGCGTCCCGCTGGGAGTCACGCCGCCTCGATGCCCGCCGCGCCCGGCTGACGGCGGAGCTCGCCCTCGGCCGGGCCGAGCAGGCGCTGCCCGAGCTGACCGCCCTGTGCGAGAGCCACCCCCTGGACGAGCCGCTGCAGGCCCTGCGGCTGCGGGCGCTGCGCGACGCGGGCCGCCCGGCCCAGGCGCTCGCCGCCTACGACGGCGTACGCCGCATCGTCGCGGACCGCATCGGCGCCGACCCCGGCCCCGAACTCCGCGCCCTCCACGCGGAGTTGCTGCACCACACGGCACCGGGGAACGAACCGGTCCGGCCGACGGAACCTGCCCGGCCGACGGAACCTGCCCGGCCGACGGAACCTGCCCGGCCGACGGAACCTGCCCGGCCGACGGAACCTGCCCGGCCGACGGAACCGCCCCGGACGACCGAACCGCCCGCGAGCCGCCCCCGCACCCCCGGCAACCTCCGCGCCCGGCTCACCTCCTTCGTCGGCAGGGAGGCCGACATCGAGGCCATCCGGGGCGACCTGGAGCGGGCCCGCCTCGTCACCCTGCTCGGACCCGGCGGCGCGGGGAAGACCCGCCTTTCGCAGGAGGCCGCGGAGTCCGTCGCCGACGCGGCGCCGGACGGCGTATGGCTGGCCGAGCTGGCCCCGGTGGAGGATCCCGACGCCGTGCCCGAGGCCGTCCTCACCGCGCTCGGCGCCCGCGAGACGGTGCTGCGCGGCGCCGGCGCCGAGGAGATGCGGGCGGTGTCGGACCGGCACGGCGACGACCCCGTCGTACGCCTCACCGAGCACTGCGCGCCCCGCCGCATGCTCCTGGTCCTCGACAACTGCGAGCACGTCATCGACGCCGCAGCCCACCTCGCGGAACAGCTCCTCGCGCACTGCCCCGGCCTCACGGTCCTCGCCACGAGCCGTGAACCCCTGGGCGTACCGGGGGAGTTGCTGCGCCCCGTGGAACCCCTTCCGGAGCCCAACGCGCTGCGGCTGCTCGCGGACCGCGGCGGGTCGGCGCGACCAGGGTTCCGGATCGAGGACGACCGGGCCGCGGCCGCCGAGATCTGCCGGCGGCTCGACGGTCTGCCGCTGGCCATCGAGCTGGCCGCCGCCCGGCTGCGGATGCTCACCCCGCGGCAGATCGCCGACCGCCTCGACGACCGCTTCCGCCTCCTGAACAACGGCGCACGCACGGTGCTGCCCCGCCAGCAGACGCTGCGCGCGGTCGTCGACTGGTCCTGGGACCTGCTCGACGAACCGGAGCGGAACGTCCTGCGTCGCCTCTCCGTCTTCGCGGGCGGCTGCGACCTGGCGGCGGCGGAGGCGGTGTGCGGGGCGGCCCCGGACGCCGGGGAAGCGCCGGTCCCTCCGTACGACATCGCCGACGTGCTCGGCTCCCTCGTCGACAAGTCGCTCGTCGTCGCCGCCCCCGCGCCGCGCGGCGGCATGCGCTACCGGCTCCTGGAGACCGTCGGCGAGTACGCGGCGGAGCGCCTGGAAGAGGCCGGGGACCGGGCGGCCGCCGAGCGGGCGCACCTCGTGTACTTCCGGGAGTTCGCCCGCGTCACCGAACCCCTGCTGCGCGGCAGCGGGCAGCGGGCGGCCGTCGACAGTCTCGAGTACGAGTACGAGAATCTGCGCACCGCCCTGCGGCACGCCGTCGCCGCACGGGACGAGCAGGAGGCGCTCTGTCTGGTCCTCTCGCTCTCCTGGTTCTGGACGATCCGCGATCTGCGCATCGAGATCCGCAACTGGTCGCGCGATGTCGTCGCCCTCGGGCCCGATCCCTTCCGGCGCCCGGTCACGCCCGTGGAACCGCTCTACGAACGCTGCACGGACGCCCCGCTCCCCATGCGCCCCGAGGTGCTCCAAGAGGCGCGGCGCGGGGTCCATCTCATCCAGCTCTCCTGCATGGACATGAACATGGAGGCCTGGCGGACCCCCGAGGCCCTGGAGAAACTGGCGGGCATCAGGGAGGCCTACCGGCCGGGCCTGCCGCAGACCTGCTGGTCGCCGGGGAGCCTGTGGTTCTTCGCGGTGCTGTTCGGCGGTGACGTGTCCCAACTGCACGCCATCAGTGAGGCGACCATCGCCACCTGCCGGGAGCGCGGTTACGAGTGGGAGCTCGCCTCGGCGCTGCAGCAGCGCGCCAACATCCTCGCCAACCGCACGGACTGGGCCGGCGACGCGGGCAGTGACGCCGACGAGTCCCTTGAGATCTTCACCCGGCTCGGCGATGTGTGGGGCATGGCCGAGGCGCTCTCCTCGCGCGGCGAGGCGCACGAGCGGCGGGGCGCCTTCGACCGCGCCGCCGAGGACTTCAGCGCCGCCATCGAGTACGCGGAGCAGCTCGGCGCGCCCGCCCAGGCGACCGTGCTCACGGCCCGCCTCGGCGCGGTCCTCGTCGAGGCGGGCCAGCCGGAACGGGGCGAGGCACTGCTGTGGGGGGTGACGGACCGCGACGCCAAGGGCGGCCACTCCGAGTCCATGCCCATCGCCCGCTTCTTCCTCGTCGACCTGCTCGGCCGCACCGGCCGCACCACCGAGGCCCGCGAACAACTCCGGCTGCTGCGCGAGGAGTTCAAGGTCGCCGACTTCGCGGTCTTCGACAGCTTCATGCTCGGCGCCGAGGCCTGGCTCGACACGCAGGACGGCCGGTACGCCAAGGGCCTGGCCACGGCGCTCGTCGCCGTGGAGAAGTCCATCGACCCGCTGACCAAGATGATCGCGCCGCATGTGACGTCCCTTCACCTCACCATCGCGGCCCGCGCCCTGGCCGGGATCGACGGCGGCCGGCACGCCCACGACGCCGCCCGGCTGATCGGCGCGGCCAAGCGGGACCTGCCGCCCGGCCACTTCCCGGCCGCTCTGGAGCGCGATGTCACGGCCGCCGCCGTCGAGGCGGCGCGCACCGCACTCGGCGACGCCGTGTACGAGGCCGCGTACGCGGAAGGCGGCGGCCTCTCCCCCGAGGAGGCCGCCGCCCTCTGCGACACGTACATCGACTGAGGCGCGGGGCGCTCAGCTCTTCGTACGGAACTTGTGGATCGCGATCGGCGCCATCACCAGCGTGAGCGCCACCGACCAGCCGACCGTCACCCAGACATCGTGCGCGGCCGGGCCGCCCACCATCAGGCCGCGCGCGGAGTCCGCGAGCGTGGACAGCGGGTTGTAGTCGGTGAAGGCCTCCAGCCAGCCCGGCATGGACTGCGTCGGCGCGAAGATCGACGAGCCGAACTGCAGCGGCATCAGGACCAGGAAGCCCATCGCCTGCACGGACTGCGCGCTCTTCATGGTGACGCCGAGCACCAGGAAGATCCACATGATGGACGAGCCGAAGAGCGCGGTCAGGCCCACGGCGGCGAACAGGCCGCCCCAGTTGGTGATGTCGAAGCCGACCAGGACACCGACGATCATCATGATCGTCGTCGCGACGAGCATCCGCATCAGCTCCACCACGATCTTGGCGAAGAGGACCGAGCCCTGGCCGATCGGCAGGGTCCGGAAGCGGTCCATGATGCCGTTCTGGAAGTCCTGGTTGAAGCCCGTGCCGACGGCCATGGCGATGTTCATGGACATCATCGCCATCATGCCCGGCACCACGTACTGCACATACGCGTCCTGACCGCCGCCGAGCGACTGCCCGATGGAGCCGCCGAAGACGTACACGAACAGCAGCGTGAAGACGATCGGCATGAGCACCGCGTCGAACATCGACTCCGGATCGGCGCGGATCCACTGCAGATTGCGGCGGACCAGGGCGCCCGTGTGGCGCACGTGGTCGCGCAGGCCTATACGGCCGTCGGCCTGGCCGCCCCCGGGGAGGGGGGCCGTGGCGGTGGTGGCGCTCATACGGCGACCTCCTCGAGTTCGGCGGGACGGACGTCCTGCGGGGCACTGGCCTTCTGGCCGGTGATGGAGAGGAACACCTCGTCCAGGCTGGGCAGTTCGGTGGCGATCGAGCCGATCGTGATGCCGCGCGCGGTGACCGCGCCGACCACCGCGGTCAGCTGCTCGTCGCTGAGGATCGGCACCAGGACCGTGCCGGTCTCGGTGTCCACGGTCGAGGTGGCGAGGCCGGTCAGGCCCAGGTCGTCGAGCGCGTTGGCCAGCGGGCGCAGCTCCAGCGGGTCGGCCGGGCGGACCCGCAGGGTGCGGCCGCCGACCTTCGCCTTCAGCTCGTCGATGCGGCCGTTGGCGATGACCTTGCCGCGGTCGATGACCGTCAGCTCGGACGCCAGCTGCTCGGCCTCCTCCATGTACTGCGTGGTGAGCAGCACGGTGACACCGTCGCCGACCATGCGCTTGACCTCGGCCCACACCTCGTTGCGGGTGCGGGGGTCGAGGCCGGTCGTCGGCTCGTCCAGGTAGAGGACGGCCGGGCTGCCGATCATCGAGGCGGCGAGGTCGAGGCGGCGGCGCATGCCGCCGGAGTACGTCTTGGCCTGGCGGCCGGCGGCCTCGGTCAGGGAGAACCGCTCGAGCAGGCCGTCGGCCCTGGACCTGGCCTCCTTGCGGGACAGGTCGAGCAGCCGCCCGATCATGTACAGGTTCTCGCGTCCCGAGAGCTTCTCGTCCACCGATGCGTACTGGCCGGTGAGGCCTATCACGCGGCGGAGCTGTCGGGGCTGCTTCACCACGTCGTACCCGGCGACGTGGGCCATGCCGGAGTCAGGGGTGATCAGGGTGGACAGGCAGCGTACGAGGGTGGTCTTGCCGGCGCCGTTGGGTCCGAGCACGCCGACGACGGTTCCTTCGCGTACGTCGAGGTCCACGCCGTCCAGTGCTTTGGTCTCGCCGTAGTGCTTGACCAGTCCCCGCACGGTGATGGCGCTCGCTGCGCCGCCGGGGTTCTTGTCGATTCGCGTCATGCCCCCAAAGCTGCCAGACGCCACCGACAACCCACCGACAAGCCGCCGACAAGCCGCCGACAAGCCGCCGACAGGCACCGACGGCGCACAAAGCAGCAGCCCGTCGACGGGGGAAGATCGACGGGCTGCCGGTGGTGCCGCTATGGCTCAGGTGCCGGGCACAGGGTGCCGGGCGTCAGTGGACGGAGTGCTCCGCCGCGGGGAACGCCCCGCCCACCACGTCCTCCGCGAACGCCTTGGCCGCGCCGGTCATGACGCCCCGCAGATCCGCGTACTGCTTCACGAAGCGCGGCATCTTGCCGCCGGTGAGGCCCAGCATGTCCGTCCAGACCAGGACCTGCGCGTCGCACTCGGCGCCCGCCCCGATCCCGACGGTCGGGATGTGCAGGGAGCGGGTGACCTCGGCCGCCAGCTCCGCGGGGACCAGCTCCAGGACGACCGCGAACGCGCCCGCGTCCTGCGCGGCCTTCGCGTCGCTCAGGAGACGGTGCGCCGCCTCGTCGCCGCGGCCCTGCACGCGGTAGCCCATGGTGTTCACGGACTGCGGGGTGAGGCCGAGGTGGGACATGACGGGGATGCCCGAGGAGACGAGCAGCTCGGTCTGGGGGAGCGAGCGTTCGCCGCCCTCCAGCTTCACGGCGCCGACCCCGGCCTCCTTGACCAGACGGGTGGCCGAACGCAGGGCCTGGACCGGGCCTTCCTGGTACGACCCGAAGGGCAGGTCGCCGACGATCAGGGCACGTGACGTGCCCCGTACGACCGCGGCGGACAGCATGGTCATCTCGTCGAGGGTGACGGGCACGGTCGTCTCGTACCCGAGGTGACAGTTGCCCGCCGAGTCGCCGACCAGCATCACGGGGATGCCGGCTTCGTCGAAGACGGACGCGGTCATCGCGTCGTACGCGGTGAGCATGGGCCACTTCTCGCCGCGCTCCTTGGCGGCGGTGATGTCCCGGACGGTGATGCGGCGGGTGCTCTTGCCTCCGTACAGCGCCTTGTTGCTGCTGTCGGAGGTCTGGGCAGCGCCCTGGACCGGCTTCTGGGCAGCCGAAAGTTGCGTCATCGCAACGGCTCCTTCTGTTATCTCGAGGCGCCCTCACGGCGTCCCCGGATCACCTCCATGGTGGCATCGCGTGCCGCCCGACGGCTAGTGCACTCCCAGGTGATCCGGCCCATCCGGGTGGCGGGTAAATTCTTTCCAATACGAGACGGTCTCGTATCGAAATAGTTCTAGAGTGAGAACCATGACTTCTCCCGCCGTCACCACCCCACGCATACCGGAGGCCGTGCACCGGCGCCGCTGGGCGATCCTCGGCGTCCTGATGCTGAGCCTGCTGATCGTGGTGCTCGACAACTCGATCCTGAACGTCGCCATCAAGACGATCTCGACCCCGGCCCCCACCGGCCTCGGCGCCACCCAGGGCGACCTGGAATGGGCCATCAACGCCTACACCCTGGTCTTCGCGGGCCTGCTCTTCACCGCGGGACTGCTCGGCGACCGCATCGGCCGCAAGAAGGTCCTCGTCGCGGGACTCGCCGTCTTCGGCATCGGCTCCGCGCTCGCCGCCGAGTCCGGCTCACCCGTCCAACTCATCCTGTTCCGCGCGGTGATGGGCCTCGGCGCCGCCTTCGTGATGCCCGCCACGCTCGCCGTCCTGATGAACGTCTTCGAGCGCGACGAGCAGCCCAAGGCCATCGGCATCTGGGCGGGCGGAGTCGGCCTCGCCATCGCGATCGGCCCCATCACCGGCGGCGTGCTCCTCGACCACTTCTGGTGGGGCTCGGTCTTCCTGGTCAACGTGCCGATCGTGATCCTCGCGATCGGGCTGATGATCTGGCTCGTGCCCGACTCCCGCGACCCGAAGCCGGGCCGTATCGACCTGGTCGGCGTGGGCCTGTCCATCGTCGGCCTCGTGCTGCTCGTCTACGGCATCATCAAGGGCGGCCAGCTCGCCGACTTCACCGACCCGGCGGTCCTCGGCACCATCGTCGCGGGCATCGCCGTACTCGTCGGCTTCGTGCTCCACGAGAAGCGCAGCGACCACCCGTCCATCGACATCTCGTACTTCAAGAACCGCGTCTTCTCGGCGGCGATCAGTTCCCTCGCGCTCGTCTTCTTCGCGCTGATGGGCGTCACGTTCTTCGCGGTCTTCTACACGCAGAGCGTGCGCGGCTACTCACCGCTGCAGACCGGCCTGTTGATGCTGCCGCTCGCCGCCGCCCAGCTCATCTTCGCGCCGCGCGCCCGCCTCGTCGTCGACCGCTTCGGCGTCCGCGCCGTGTGCACGGGCGGGCTGCTGCTCCTGGCCGCGACGCTCGCCGCCTTCACGGTTCTCGAGGCCGATACGCCGATCTGGATCCTGGAGGTCATCTTCTTCCTGATGGGCACCGGGATGGCGCACATCATGACGCCCGCCAGCGTCGTCATCATGCAGGCGCTGCCCCGCGAGAAGGCCGGTTCCGCCTCCGCCCTGAGCAACACCTTCCGGCAGGTCGGCGGCGCCCTGGGCATCGCCGTCCTCGGCTCGGTGCTCTCCGCCGCCTACCGCAGCGGCGTCGAGGACAAGCTCACCCTGCTGCCCGCCGACGTACGCCACACCGCGGGCGAGTCCATCGAGGCCACGCTCGGCGTCGCCGCCGAGCTCGGCCCGCGCGGCGAACCGCTGGTGGCCGCGGCCCACGACTCCTTCCTGCACGCCATGCACATCACCGCGCTCTGCGGCGCGGGCGTCGCCCTGGCCGGCGTCGTGGTCGTCGCCCTGTTCCTGCCGGGCCGCGCACCGCAGGAGCCGGAGGCGGCGGAGCACAAGGAGGCGGATCCGGTGGGCGCGGGGCATTGACCGGGGCTCCAGGCCGGGAAGGGAGAATCGGCCCGGCAGATCGCCGGAATCGAGAGACGGAGCAGTCGTGGCCCACATCGCCAGAGGTGTCCGGGGGCGTCCCCGCAGCGAGGCCGTGGAGCGGGCCATCATCGAGGGCGTACTGAAGCTGATCGAGGAGGGCGTGCCGCTCGCCGAGCTCTCCATCGAGCGGATCGCGCGCACCGCCGGAGTCGGCAAGGCCACCATCTACCGGCGCTGGAGCGGCAAGGAGGAACTCTTCGTCGACATCCTGCGCTCGGTGGACGACCCGCCTCCCGAGCTGGCCGGGAAATCCATGCGCGGCGATCTCATCACCCTCCTCGACCACCTGCGCAGGCGCGGCGTGAACATGCGCGCCTCGGCGCTGCTGCACAACGTGTTCGCGCAGATGAAGAGCCTGCCGAAGCTGTGGGACGCCTACCACGTCACCGTCATCGAGCCGCAGCGCCGCGTCGTGCTCGGCGTGCTGCGGCGCGGCGTCGAGAACGGCGAACTGCGCGCCGACATCGACGTCGAGCTGGCCAACGATCTGTTCGTCGGACCCATGCTCGTACGCACCGTTCTGCGCTCCGACGCGCCGCTCGACGAGGACCTCGCCGAGCGGATGGTGGACACCGTTCTCGAGGGGCTGCGGCCCACGGGGTGAATGTGCGCGTTTCGTCACAGCGGCCCGTTGTGCGGGGGGATGTG
This sequence comes from Streptomyces sp. MZ04, assembly GCF_004684775.1. Lineage (GTDB taxonomy): Bacteria > Actinomycetota > Actinomycetes > Streptomycetales > Streptomycetaceae > Streptomyces. The sequence goes on along the minus strand of NZ_SRIC01000124.1, from coordinate 7,453 downwards.
GAACCTGCCGTGCCGCGCCGCTCGTCCTCGTCCCGTACGGCCGTCACGGACGGCGGGGAGGACACCCGATCATCGCCTAGGGTTTCAGGGGCGAGGACGGTTGCACGGCAGAGTTGAGGCGACGAGCGTATGGCGCAGGCGTATGTGACGGAGACCGGCAGCGGCGGCTCGGGCCCCGGCCGCCAGGGGTCCCGGCTCCGGCGCCTTGCCGACGGGTGGCGCGGCGACCGGGGCATCTGGCGGCGCGGGCTCGTCACCGCGGGGGGCGCGGTGCTGCTCGCCCTGGTGATGCTCTTCCACGCGCAGATCCCGAACGGCATCGGCAGCCTCGGCAGCCTCATCGAGACGTTCCTGCCCTGGCTCGGCGTCCTGATCCCCGTGCTGCTCGTCATCGCCGTCGTCCGCAAGTCGGCGACCGCGCTGATCGCCCTGCTGCTGCCCGCGGTGATCTGGGCGAGCTCCTTCGGAGGTCTGATCACCGGCAAGTCCATCGGGACCGGCGGCGACCTCACCGTCGCCACGCACAACGTGAACGCGGAGAACGCGGACCCGGCCGGCACCGCCCGTGACGTCGCCGCGTCCGGCGCCGACGTCGTCGCCCTCGAGGAGCTCACGGCGGCCGCCGTCCCGACGTACGAGAAGGCCCTGGCCGGCACCTACAAGTACCACTCGGTGCAGGGCACGGTCGGCCTGTGGAGCAAGTACCCGCTGAACGGCACCAAGCCCGTCGACATCAAGCTCGGCTGGACCCGTGCGATGCGGACGACGGTCGCCGGCCCCAAGGGTGAGGTCGCCGTGTACGTCGCCCATCTGCCGTCGGTGCGGGTCAAGCTGGACGCGGGCTTCACCGCCAACCAGCGCGACGCCAGCGCGGACGCGCTCGGCGAGGCGATCGCGGACGAGCAGGTCTCCAAGGTCGTACTGCTCGGCGACCTGAACGGCACGATGAACGACCGCGCCCTGAACGCGGTCACCTCCCAGATGCGCTCCACGCAGGGCGCGGCGGGCGACGGCTTCGGGTTCAGCTGGCCCGCGTCGTTCCCGATGGCGCGGATCGACCAGATCATGGTCAAGGGCGTCGAGCCGGTGTCGTCGTGGACGCTGCCGGAGACGGGCAGCGATCATCTGCCGATCGCGGCGCGGGTAGCGCTCTGACACCCTCGCTCAACCTCACGGAATACTGGGCCTGAGCGGCTTTGTTCCGTACGTAAACTTACGGAACGACACTCCCTCCTGCGCTCCCCCGGAAGGTTCTTCATGCCCCTGGCCCTGCTCGCCCTCGCCGTGGGCGCCTTCGGCATCGGTACGACCGAGTTCGTGATGATGGGCCTGCTGCCCAATGTCGCGGACGACCTGGACATATCGATCCCCACCGCCGGGCACCTGGTCTCGGCGTACGCCCTCGGTGTCGTCATCGGCGCCCCGCTGCTCGCCGCGGTCACCGCGCGGATGCCGCGCCGCCGGGTCCTGATCGGCCTCATGATCCTCTTCGTGGCGGGCAACGCGCTGTCGGCCGCCGCCCCCGACTACCACTGGCTGATGGCCGCGCGCTTCCTGAGCGGACTTCCGCACGGCGCGTTCTTCGGCGTCGGCGCGGTCGTCGCCACCGGGCTCGTCGCCCCCGAGCGCAAGGCCCGCTCGGTGTCCCTGATGTTCCTCGGCCTGACCGTCGCCAACATCGTGGGCGTGCCGGTGGCCACGGCGATGGGGCAGCAGCTGGGCTGGCGCGCGACGTTCCTCGCGGTCAGCGCGATCGGCCTCGCGGCGATAGCGGCGCTCGCCCTGCTCGTCCCCGCCGACCACGGCCACGGTGAGCGCGGCGGCCTTCGCGGGGAGCTGCGGGCGCTCGGCAGCGTTCCGGTGTGGCTGGCGCTCGGTACGACCGTCGCGGGCTTCGGGGCGCTGTTCTCCGCATACAGCTATGTGACGCCCATGCTCACGGACGCGGCGGGCTACGCCGAATCCAGCGTTACGTTGCTGCTCGCGCTGTTCGGTGTCGGCGCCACCGCGGGCAATCTGCTGGGCGGGCGCCTCGCTGACCACTCGCTGCGGGGGACGCTGTTCGGCGGCCTGGCGTCACTGGTGGTCGTGCTGGCGCTGTTCCCGCTGCTGATGAGCGCCGCGTGGAGTGCGGCGCTTGCGGTGATGCTGCTCGGCATGGCGGCGTTCACGACGGGTTCGCCGCTGCAGCTGATGGTCATGGAGAAGGCGTCGGCGGCCCCGTCCCTGGCGTCCTCCGCCAACCAGGCGGCGTTCAACCTCGCCAATGCCGGCGGCGCCTGGATCGGTGGCCTGGCCCTGGCCGCGGGCTTCGGCGTGACGTCCCCCGCGGTGACGGGCGCGGCGCTGGCTGTGCTGGGTCTGGGGGTGGCCGGGGTGGCATACCTGGTGGATCTGCGGCGAGGCGCTGTGTCTGGTGGCGGTCGCTTGGTGGCGGCACACTCGGTGCCTGACCGTGAGACGTCCCACGCCGGGTAATCGGGTGGATGGGTGGGTGGGAACGATCCGCCGCGAAGCGGCGGTACAGGGCAGTCCCCACCCACCCCCGGGTCAGACCGACTCCCGCCAGCGATTCGTGATCGGGAGGCGGCGGTCCTTGCCGAAGCCCTTGGCGGAGATCTTCGTGCCCGGCGGGTACTGGCGGCGCTTGTACTCGGCGGTGTCGACCATCCGCAGGGTCTTCACCACCAGCTCCCGCTCGTGCCCGGCGGCGACGATCGCGTCCGCGCCCTGGTCGCGGTCGACGTACATCTCCAGGATCGCGTCCAGGACGGGGTAGTCCGGGAGCGAGTCCGTGTCCACCTGGTCCGGCCGCAGTTCCGCACTCGGCGGCTTGGTGACGGAGTTCTCCGGGATCGGCGGGGTCTGGCCCCGCTCGAGTGCCGCGCGGTTGCGCCACTCGGCGAGCCGGAAGATCAGGGTCTTGTAGACGTCCTTGATCGGCCCGTACGCCCCGACCGAGTCGCCGTACAGCGTCGAATAGCCCACCGCCAGCTCGGACTTGTTGCCGGGGGCGAGGACGATGTGGCCCTCCTGGTTGGAGATCGCCATCAGCATCGTGCCGCGAAGGCGCGACTGCAGGTTCTCCTCGGCGAGCCCGGTCAGACCGAGCGACCCCATGTACGCGTCGAACATCGGCGCGATCGGCACGGTCCGGAAGTTCAGCCCCGTACGCCGGGCCAGCTCCTCCGCGTCGCCGATGGAGTGGTCCGAGGAGTAGCGGGACGGCATGGCCACGCCGTACACGTTCTGCGCGCCGAGCGCGTCGCAGGCGATCGCTGCGACGAGCGCGGAGTCGATGCCGCCGGAGAGCCCGATCAGGACGGTGCTGAAGCCGTTCTTCGCGGCATACGCCCGCAGGCCCACGACCAGCGCCGAGTACACCTCCTCGTCGTCGTCGAGCCGCTCGGCGTACCCGCCGGTGAGCTCCGGCTCGAACGGGGAGACGGGCTCCGCCGAGACCGTGACGTGCTCGATGCGCAGGCCGTCGTCCACGACGCCCGACGGCACGGCGCCGGCCGCGGGCAGGTCCAGGTCGAGGACGACGCAGCCCTCGGCGAACTGCGGCGCCCGCGCGATGACTTCGCCGTCCCGGTCCACGACGATCGAGTCGCCGTCGAAGACCAGCTCGTCCTGGCCGCCGATCATGGCGAGGTAGGCGGTGGTGCAGCCCGCCTCCTGGGCTCGCTTGCGGACGAGTTCGAGCCGCTGGTCGTCCTTGTTCCGCTCGTACGGCGAGGCGTTGACCGAGAGGAGCAGGCCCGCGCCCGCCGTACGCGTCGCCGGGACGCGGCCGCCGTCCTGCCAGAGGTCCTCGCAGATGGCGAGCGCCACGTCGACGCCCCGCACCCGCACGATCGGCAGGGTCTCGCCCGGCACGAAGTAGCGGAACTCGTCGAAGACCCCGTAGTTGGGGAGGTGGTGCTTGGAGAAGGTGAGCACGGCCTCGCCGCGGTGCAGCACCGCGGCGGCGTTGCGCGGGGCGCCCGCCGGCTGGCCGTACTTCGGCTTGGCCTCCTCGGTGCGGTCGAGATAGCCGACGACGACCGGCAGCTCTCCGAAGCCCTCGTCGGCAAGGCGCGCGGCGAGCGCGCGCAGCGCGTCCCGCGAGGCCTGTACGAAGGACGGCCGCAGCGCGAGGTCCTCGACGGGGTAGCCGGTCAGCGCCATCTCGGGGAACGCGACAAGGTGCGCTCCCTGCTCGGCGGAGTGCCGGGTCCAATGGACGATCGCCTCGGCGTTCCCGGCGAGATCGCCGACCGTCGAGTCGATCTGATTCAGGGCGAGGCGTAGTTGAGGCACGGAGCCCAGTGTAATCGTCAAAGCGACGCGATGCCCCCTCGGCCGGGTGTGGGGCGCCCCACGTCGGCGGCCCGGCGGGCCCGGCATCTCCCTCGGGGTGCCGGGCCCGCCGAGGTGTCAGCGGCGGTAGCCGAGGACCGTCATCATTCCGGCCTCCGAGTGGTACACGTTGTGGCAGTGGATCATCCACAGGCCCGGGTTGTCGGCCTCGAAGTCCACCGTCAGCGTGCCGTTCGGCAGGATGACCGCGGTGTCCTTGCGGGGGCCGCCCGCCACGTTCGCCAGGGCGAAGGTGTGGCCGTGCAGATGGACCGGGTGCCACATCGACGTGGAGTTGGCGAAGACGAGACGGACGCGCTCGCCCGCCCGGACGGGGTGGCGCTCGTCGGGGTCGTACGGCTTCTTGTCGAACGCCCAGTCGTACTTGGCCATCCCGCCCGTCAGCCGGATCCTGATCGTGCGGTCCGGCTTGCGGGACGGCAGGGCGACCGACTCCGCGGCCCGCAGCTTGTCCGCCGTCAGGAGGCGGCCCTTGAGCTCCTTGGGGCGGACCGAGGGCGAGGGCGTCGCGCCGCCGCCCGTGCGCAGGACCGCCAGCGCCGCGGCCTTCTTGCCCTCGGCCGCCGCGGTCAGCGGGAACACGCCGTCCCCCGCGGTGACGAGCACGTCATAGCGCTCGCCCATGCCGAGCAGCAGCGCGTCCGTCTTCGCGTGCTCCACGGGGAAGCCGTCCGTGTGCGTCACCGTCATCTCGTGGCCGCCGAGCGCCACCCGGAAGGCCGTGTCGCCGCCCGCGTTGATGATGCGCAGGCGGATGCGGTCGCCGGGGCGGGCCCTGAAGGACGAAGGGGCGTCCGGCGTACGGCCGTTGATCAGGTAGTGGGGGTAGGCCACGTCGCCCGCGTCGCCGCCGAGCAGGTCGCTCTTGGCGCCCATCATCACGCGGGAGGGACCGGAGGGACCGGAGGGCTTGGGGGATTTGTCCGTACGCATCGAGATGTTGGACGTGTTGGACATCTTCGACATGTCGTGGCCGCCGTGGTCCATGCCGCCCGTGTCACCCCCTTCCTTCCGCTCCTCGCCGTCCCCGCCCATGTCATGGCCGCCCATGCCCTTGCTGAGCTCCGCGAGGACGGCGTCCGGCGTCGATCCTTCGACCCCGTCGACCCAGTCGTCGAGGACGACGACCCACTCCTTGTCGTACTTCAACGGCTCCTTGGGGTCCTCCACGATCAGTGGTGCGTACAGACCGCGGTCCTGCTGGGTGCCCGAGTGGGGGTGGAACCAGTACGTCCCCGGGTGCGGCACCGCGAAGCGGTAGGTGAACTCCGCGCCGGGCTTGATCGCCTGCTGGGTGAGGCCGGGGACGCCGTCCATGTCGTTGCGCAGGGCCAGGCCGTGCCAGTGCAGGGACGTGGGCTCGGGGAGGTGGTTGGCGAGCGTGAGGGCGAGCGTGTCGCCCGCGGTGACGCGGACTTCCTTGCCGGGCAGCCGGTCGCCGTACGCCCAGGTCCTGACCGAGCGGCCGCCGAGGTCGAGCTTGGCCTTCATGGCCATCAGCTTCACCTCGCGGACCGTGCCGCCGGAGCCTCGCTTCTTCTCCGCGGCGGCGACTTCCTTGCCGGACGGGTCGACATAACCCTCGGGCGCGGAACCGCCGCCCTCGCCGCCGCCGTGCCCGCCGTGGCCCGAGCCGGAACCGGAACAGGCCGTCAGGATTCCCGAACCGGCGACGGCGGTCGCGGCGCCGAGCAGGGCACGGCGCGAAGGGATGCGCGGGGCTTGAGCGCGCAGGGGTCGATTGCGCATGGCTGAGTAACACCTCGTCTTGGTGGTGCGTGCAGATGGGCGCATCTGCTGCTTCTGATACACCGCTCGAGGCCCGGAGGTTCCCATCGGACATCCCCCGGTCGCGGGCAGCGCGAAGCAGCCGGTGCGCCGGCCTAAATGCGCAGCACCGAAAGACGGGCGAGGAGGATGCGGGGCGGTGGAGGACGGGGCCGCAGCCCGTCGAGCGGCCGGGCGAGCGCCCGCGCGGGGACGCCGAAGCCGCCGGGCCGGAGCAGGCCCGCCCTCAGGAGCAGGAGGAGGGTGAACGCGCCGAGCACCGCGAGGCACACGGACAGCGGATCCATCCCGTGGAGCCCGGCGGGGGAGGACGCGGTGACGGTGTCATCGGCGGTGCGGGCAACCGGCTCCGTGCCCATGTCATGGGCACGGGCCAGGCCCTGAGCGGTGGCCGTGCCCCGCATCTCACGCTGGACGGAGGCCTGTTCGGCCCCGCTCCCGTGCCCCGTCGGATGACCCAGCGTATGCATCGTCACGATGCCGAGGAGGAGCGCGGCGAGCAGCAGCAGCTGTCCGCCCTTCGCCGGTCTCCTCGTGGTCGCCATGGGCGGAACCCTACCCCCGGCGGGTATCGCGCGACATGCGGGCCCCCGGGACTCCACTGATCATGGGCCCATGATGATTACGGGCAAGCCGCTGCGGCCCCGGTCGGCGGAGCCCGGCACCGAAAGACCCAGGAGTGCCGCTCCCGTCGCGCTCCCGCTGGCACTCGGCGCGCTCGCCTACAGCGCGTGGCTGCTCGAGATCCCCCTCGACACGGGGCTCTCGCCGGTCAGTTCGTACGTGAGTGAACTCGCCGCCCGGGACCAGCCCTACGGGACGCTGCTGCGCACGACCGACCTGGTCGCCGGGGTGCTGATCCTCGCCGCGGCGGTCTGTGCGCCGCGGCGGCTGCCGCTCGGGCGGCTCACCGCCCTCGGGTGGGCGGGGCTCGCCCTTTTCGGCGCGGCCACCGCCGTCGACTCACGGCTGCCGCTGAGCTGTACGCCGACCGCCGACGCGGCGTGCGCGGCCAGGGAGGGGGCGGGGCGCGTGCCCTGGCCGCACGCCGCGCACGTGGGCAGCAGCGGGGTCGCCGTGGCGGGGGCGCTGGCGGGGATGGTGCTCCTGACGATCGCCTCCCGCCGGTACGGGGTCCTGCCGTTCCTGGCGGGCCCTCTCGGCCTCGTCCTGGTCCTTCTCGAACTTGGCGCCACCACTTGGACGTTGGCCGCCGTCGCCGCCTTCGACGCGGGGCACGGGACGTGGGCGCTCGGACTCGGGCAGCGGCTTCAGGTGCTGTTGATCGCGGTGTGGCTGGGGC
>NZ_SRIC01000123.1 GCF_004684775.1 Streptomyces sp. MZ04 | reverse complement strand
GATGTCAGGACTGTGCCGCCGGGTGGGCGGGGTGCGGTGGCTGTTGATCCGAGGGTCTCGATGTGGCGCACGGTCGCCGTGGTGGTGTTCGGGTGGGTCGCCGCGGCCGTCGTCGTCGGCGTCTCCTATCTGGCGTTGGGTACGGAATGGATCGCCATCTCGGTCGGGGTGCTGCTGTGCTTCGTCTTCGCCATCGTGCTGAGTCTGCTCCACCGTGCCGTCTGGCTGGCCGTTTTGTCCCTGGGGCCGGGGCTGTTCGTCCTGGTCGGGGCCGTTCAGTACGCACCCGAAGCGGCACTGGAACAGCGTGGGATCCGCGCGAGCGTGGTGGTCGTGGAGGACAGTGCGGCGGGCGCGTCGGACGAGCCGCATCGGCTCACTCTGCGGAGTTCCGATGGTTCGGAGCTGGCGGAGAAGCTGGAGTACGACAGCAGCTACTCCGGCGTGCCGGACGTCGACGATCGGCTTGAGGTCATTCGCGACCCCGAGGGCACGGTGGGCATGGAACAGGCCGATGACGTGGATGCCGCCAACCGGTTGGGCGGCCTGATCGCCGGTGTGGTGCTGTGGACGTTGATGGTGCTTCTGGCGGGCCGTCGTGGTCATGTGCGCCGCCGGCGGGGTCTTGAGTCCTCCTTTGCGGACCTCGCCTGAGATGACGGGGCCGCCCGATGAGATGACGCAGGCCGGCTGAAGCGCTCGTACGTCAGAGTCTGGTGGGCTCCGTCTGGGGTTGGGGATCGCCGCCTTCGTACTGGTGCTCTTGGCGGTGGTCGTCGCGTTCTTCGCCGTGAAGGGCATGTGGCGGTGGGGCATCCGGCAGGCTCCGGACCTGATGGTGGACTGGCCCGGTGGGCCGTGGGTCTTCGGGGTGGTGTGCGGGCTGGTGGCCGTCGGCGGTGTTGCCGGAGGTCTTTGGGTGAGCGACCTGAGGCCCGGGGGCGATTGGCTGTGGGTGCTGGTGCGGTCGCCGCGGCCGGGTACGAGGCGTACGGCGACGCCCGGAGCCGCCGAGCCACCCCGGCCACCCCGCGACTGGGGTCGCATCGCTGAGCGTGACGGGCTTGGCGGTGGTCGTCGCCTCCCTTGAAGCCCACAGTCTTGCTCCATGGTGCGTTGGTGCTGGCTCTTCACTGTGTGCTCGTGTGTGCTGTTGCGTTCGTTTGCTCACGCCCCTCTGACGGGTGACGCTCTCTGTGAACGCGTACCAGTGAGCCCAGTCGCCACGCGCGGATTCAGCCAGAGCGAGACTGAACTCGCGTACGCATCACGGCCCGACACTCCGCGCACCATGGTTTCCTACCTCGGCCCCACCAGCCCTTCTTCCCAAACTATTCGCATTTGGGCGATCTGGCCCCGCTCATGCCGTAGCGGGAGACTTCCGGTGCTTACCGCGCGAACGGTCCCGGCCAGGACAGCCCTCGGCCCCCTCAGGGGAGTAGGGCCGTGTGGGAGCATTTGCACTGTGGATAGGGCGGGTTCCCCTTCTGAAACTGTGGCGGGGCCTCCTGGTAGCACGCACTATGGGGCGGGGAGAGGACGAGTTCGCATGCCGTCACTGGACAGTTCGAGGGGACGCTTCCGTCTCGCTGACCGACACATCGGTGTGCTCGCGCATCTGGCGGACAAGGAGACGCCGCCGACGGAACTCTTCCATTCGCTACGGGAGTTGCAAGGGATCGGCCTGGTGGGCGAGGAGGGCGAGCTCTCACCCCTCCTGCGGGACTTTCTGATGGCCCTGGCCGACCCTTTGGTGCTCGTCCACGTCGAGGTGATCGGGCAGAGCGGACCGCTCCAACATGGAGTCATCGTGGGTCAGGAGACGGTCATCTCGCATGACTCCTGGCCGTATGAGGAGGAGTCGGAGTACACACCCGTCGATCCCCAGATGCTCATCTGGGAGATGGCCCGGAAGGTGAACCTCCGACGCGAGGAGTTCAAGGCGTTCGACCCGCCCACTCTCTCCACGACCATGGGTGCGCTCGACGCCGCGTTCGCCGCGCTTGAGAGGAGCGGAGGCGACCCGGGGACGGCACGTTCGGCCGTCCAGGACGCCCTGGCCGTATCCGGCGACCTGGCAGGGCCGGTCCACGCCTCGTTCACCGACCTCGTGCTGTCGATCAACTCGATGTGGCGCGTCACCACGGTCTGGGACGAGACACGGGAGGGTAAGCGGCTCGCCGCCACGGGCCGCAGCCTGGCGGTGTGGGACTGCGGACCAAACGGCTACTGGATCAGGGAAGAGCCCCAGGAGCCCGTGCGGGACGGCGAGATCGCGCCAGGCGATTCACTGACCGTTACGCAGGCCAGTGGTGGCCAGCTGTGGGATCGGATCACGGATCTGCTCCCCGACAAGGCGGATCTGATCGGCGACTAGGGCGACTAGGGGGAACTTCGATGGGAGACGACAAGGAAGGCGGCGGCGCGAACGGCGCCGGCGGCTTCTCCGGTATCGATCCGGAGCAGTTGTCCCGGACGATCCACTCACTCGACAAGGACCAGGACAGACTGAAGTCCAGCGCGCTGTCGATCAAGTCCCGCTTCCAGCGTTACGGCGTCGACACCGAACCCCTCACCGATCTGCTGTCCATTGCAGGCTGGTGCGAGAAGCAACTGCCCATGCTCCGACGCCGCCACCACCTCTCCGTCGCCGAGGACCAGAAGTACGGCCACGGCTACGCGGGCATGGTTCGGATCGATGAGAGCAAGGTCGGCCAGACCAAACAGGCGCGGGCTGATGGCAAGAAGCTGGGCGAGAAGTTCAAGAAGAGACTGGACGACGGGGAAAGGACCACCCCGGAGATGTTCGCCGACCTGCGCGCGAACCGCGCGGACGCGGACTACGTGAAGGCCTTCTACACCGCACTCGGCCCGCAGAGGCTCGCATGGGTGACCAAGCAGCTGAACGACCCGGACAGCGAGGCGTACAAGGCCCCAGAGCAGCAGGAGAAGGACCGGAAGGCCATCTTCGACACCTTCGCCACGTACACGCAGGTGGCCTTCGAGGGGAAGTCGCCCACGGTCCGGCGGAGGGCCTGGGAGAAGTGGCTCGACGGCTTCAAGGCGGATGAAGGCCCGGGATTCAGGCCGGACTGGCTCGCCCCGCGTCTCAAGAGGGAGGCGCAGGACGAGACCTTCTCGATGGTCTTCGACAAGCGGACCGAGGAGGAGGTCTTTGTCCGCCGCCATAGGGAGCCCTATAGCGACTGGCTGATCCGCGTTGAGGCGCACTATCTGACGAAGGTTCCTGGGCTTTCCATGATCGGGGAAGAGCGGATCGCTGGCGGACTCTCGACTCTGGGCGATGCGGGGACCCTTCTGAAGATTGGCGGAGGTACGGCGCTTTATGGGCTATCTGCGGGAAAGATCCTGAGCGGAAATGCTTTCAAAAATGGCTGGCTCAAAGGTGAACGAGCCTCGGCGTGGTGGGGTGAGGGAGGTTCTCTCCGCACTAGAATTGGGGTGCGCGTGCGAGGATGGGATCCTCCAATACGCTCCATCGGCGCCCCGAAAGCCTGGCTTCCGGGGCAGCTTGGCAATCTCGCCAACGGAAGTACGATATACCAGAACGCAACCGGCGTTCCCTTCACGTCCGGTGTCCGTGGCGACTGGATTGGAGAGGGTTGGGATAGGCTGCGCCGAGCAGGGCCAATGCGCTCCACCACATTTAACCGATTCATCAATTGGGGGGTTGGGTCAGACGCGCTGGCCTCCAGGTTCGGAGGGCTCACTCATTCGAAACAGCGTGTTGTGCGTGCCGCGCAGGCCGACCTCTGGAAGGTATTCAAGAATTCGCGTAACTATCAACGCGTACTAAACGGTGCGTCGACGGCTGGTAGAACTGCATCTCCCTTCCGGTTTGGGCTTGTCGCCACAGCAAAGACATCCGGAGCCTTCCGAAATGTGGGCATCGCTGGCGGTGTCGTCTCGACCGGTGTCAGTGCGGCCAATGTCTGGTCCCAAGGTGACCCACGGAAAGCGTACAAGAAAAAGGGGGCCGGCTACGTAGCTGATCTGGCGGAAACTGGATTCAACGCCTCCCTGACATCAGCGATGGTCTGCCCCAACCCCTGGACAATTGGCGCAACTGTCGGGACTGGCTTGGTGTATGGCGGCGCGAAGGTCGTCGAGCACTGGGACGATATCGAGGATGGGTTCAAGGACGGAGTGGGCTGGGCGGGTGACACGGCCAAGGATATCGGTGGCGGAATCAAGAAATATGCAAACCCGCTGAACTGGGGATGAGTGGACAAGGCCATGGCGGAATTCAAGTTCGAACTGAAGCCTTTTCGTTCGGAGGGGCGTATTGGGCGTAAAGGAATCCTGGGAGATTTCGGGGAAGTGATTGTTCAGTACGATCGGTACTCGCGGAAGCGCCGCAATGTCAACGGTGAGACGCGTCTCTTCGGTGATAAACTCCCCGATGTGTCTTTCAAGGGGTCCGGCCCGGGGATGCCAGTGCTTAAGTGGTCCACCCTTAAAGAGTCTGTGCTCACCATGGATTCTGCGACGGCGAGTCTGGTATTCAATGTGAACGGACTCTCGAACCGGGCGCGATCTCTGCATATTTCACTCATGGGTCGCGAATATCAATACTGCATCGGAAGGATGTCGCGTGATGCGACTCTGAGTCGCGATGGCGTCCGAGTGAAAATCCGTATGGGGGAAAAGATTCAAGGCCTGGGGATGACTAGCGTCGGCGAAGCGTCTGGAGACTTCGAAGCAGTCGATTTGGCCCTTGCTATCGTGTTCGAAGAAGTGAATACGTCAGACCTCACGGCGACGGGGGCATTGTTCACCACATACGAGAGATTGGTGTCAGGAAAAGAGACTCCCACGGATTAGTGCGCCCGCAAGTCTCGTCAATTTCTGCGCCTGCCGCCCGCCGGGTTCAGTGTCACTGTTCTCTGCGTGCCACGGCACGATGAGAGTCCGGGGCCCGACTGTGAATCGCCGAACCACGACCGTCGCCGTCGCGTTCGCCGCGACATGAGTTCGTACGGACGTCGCGCGGAGCATCCGGGTCGTGCCGGGCGCCGAAGTAGAGGCGCTCGCGGTACTCCTGGAACTCGGTGGCCTTCCACTCCGGCGCGTACCAGCAGGCGGGCGGCGTCCAGTTGGTCTCCACGGAGGCGACGGGGCCGCCGTTGTTGTTGCCGGAGGAGGTGTATGTGATCTTGGCGACCGCGGCTACCGTGTCGCCGTTCTTCTTGCCGGACACGTTTCCGTCGCCGAACTCCGTACCGGCAACCGCCGGGCTTGCGGCGGCAAGTGCCAGCGAGACGCAGGCAGTCAGTAGAATCAGCGGCTTCCGCAATATCATCGCCTGCACTCCTCAGCTCCGTCTCGCACCTGAGCCTGCTTGGCCCTCCACAGCCCCTTGTTGCTGTCGGAGGCGGTCATGAGGATCTCCCAGGAGGCGAAATCCCTGACGCTCGGCTTGGTGCGGTGCACCTTCTCAGTCTTCACTTCCTTGCTGAAGAACTTGGTGGCGTCGCTGCAGAAGGAGACGACAGCCGACTTCTTGTTCTTCACCACTTCAACCTTGGTGCCGCTGAAGTGCTGTTCGCCTGTGACCGTGTAGCCGGCGTCGACGTTCTTCTTGATCTGGTCCTTCGCGTACTTGAACGCCGGGCCCTGGTATTCCGAGTAGAACTTGTACGCGGCGTCTTCCGGGTCCTGCTCCACGATTCCGTACACGGTTGAACGGGCGTAATTCTGGGCGTCGTTCAGCGCGGCGGCCTGGTCCGGGTCGGTCAGCTCGCTCTTCTCGAAGACGAGCCGCACAGGGGATGCGTCGGATTCCTGAGTGGGGTGAATCAGTGACGGGAAGGCCTGGTGCGAAGGTGTGCGTCGCACCAGGCCTTGATCGGGCTCCCCGGGCCCCTCGGGCATCTGGGGCCCGCGCGGTTCAGCGGTTGATGGACTGGATTTCCTCGACCGTGATGTTCTGTGTGGTGCCGAAGGTGCCGGCGGGCAGGTTTCCGCCCGGAACGCCCGTGCCCTCCCAGGTGACCTTCCAGGTGACGGTTGCCTTCAGCGCGTACGTTCCGTCTCCGGACGAGCGGAGGTAGGTCACGCCGCACGGCGGGATCTTGTCGGCGTTGCCCCGGACGTAGGGGGCTCCGATGCTGCCGTCCTTGCTGATCGCGCACTCGCCGGACGCGGGGTGGCTCTGCGCGTCCTTCGTGCCGGGCTCGATCTTGAGCGACTGCGGTTCGGCGGTGGTCGTGGCCTCGATGTTCTCACCGCTTGCGTTGAGGGACGCGGTCACTGACACGGGCTTGAACTTCGCCTTGTCGAGCCAGGCCCAGGTGTGGAGGTTCACCTTCGTGACGTTTTCGGGGGCGAGCGTGACCTTGGTGCCGGGGATCTTGATCTTCGCGTAGGCGAGTTCGGCGAGGATCTCGGGTGTCACCGCGTTCTCGACCTCCGGGGTTTCCCCGTTGTCGACCCAGAAGGGGGGCTTCTTGCAGGCGAAGATGTCGCCACCCTCTTCGTAGGGCAGGGCGGCACGGTCCCAGAACATGCCCTTGCCCTTTTTGGCCATGTTGTAGTTCTTGTAGGGGTGACCTTCGACGTAGTGCTTCTCGAAGGCGGCGACCGCTTCACCGAGCCCACTGGCGTGGGGGAGGTTTTTGGTCTTCAGGTGGTCAGCTTTGAGCTGTTCCGGCGTGTACTTGGGCTCGTACCAGCACGGGGGCGGCGTCCAGTCGGACGACTTCACCGCCATGGGGCCGCTGGACGGACCGCTGCCGTTGCGCGAGAGGTCGAACCGGACTACGGACTCGATCTCTTCGTCTTTCCTGTCGCCGGACTGCTCGACGTTTCCTTCCGAGCCGCCGCCGGGGCCGTCTGCGAAGGCGGTGCTGGGCACGATCGAGATACCTGCGGCTGCGAGAACGAGCGCAGTGTTCCTCAGAGTCATCCTCACGGCTGGCACTGGTCTGCTCCTCTTTCCGACGAGACGGCAGTGGTCTTCCATACACCCTTGGCGCTCTTCTTGAGGCTGGCGTCGTAGAAGACGTAGGACTTCCTGGTCACCGGAGTCTTCTCGGGCTTGTTGGTCTTGCGGTCCTTGCCGAACCACTTGCTCTCGTCACCGCAGTACGCATCCCCAACAAACCGAAACGGCCCATCAGTTCAACTGACGAGCCGTCACAAGAGATCGAGGCTAATCTGCTGGCGTCTCGTTCGCACGAGGATTGAGCAGCCTGTTCACGGCTTCGGAAGCCGCCCCGGATGTTGTCAGTTCCTGGGTGTCGACTTCCTCGAAGATGACGGCAAGCGCGAGGTCAACGGCGTCCGCCTCCCCAGAGACGGTACCGAAGGTGCTCATCCCTTTTCCAGCGGTGTTCTTTCCGCGGGTGAGAGAGATCAGGACGCCAGGGCGGCGTAGGGCGGCACCTTTATCGAAGCCGGTCACGATGTATTCGTAGAGCCGCTCCTGGTAGGAAAGTTTCAGAGCCCGCGATGTGTTGCGGATCGCCTTGCTGTTGAATTCGAGTTGGACGGAATGTCCGTCGACGGCGAGGACTGCGTTTTTCAGCGTAGGCCGACCCGGTCCGACGGTCCGGTACACGACCTCCGGCATCTGCTCGCCGTGCAGACGCACTTCGAGCTGTCGACTGGCCGTTCTGATGGATCGCTTCTTGCGCTCGGCCTCGACGGTGACTTCACCGAAGGCCCCCACGACGCCTTGACGTCCGTGCTCCGTCTTGCGGAAGAAGGGTTTCAGTTCAAATTGAAATTCTGTCATGGCTTTCCTTGGGGTGGTTCTTCGCTTTGCCTTAGAACCAGTTGACCGGGTTGGCCTTCTTGGCGAAACTCTTTGCTGACCCGATGGGGTCCTTCACGACTGCGCTGGCCGTGTCACCAACCGCGTCCACCCCCTTGTTCCAGCCCTCCTTGATGTCGTCCCAGTGCTCGACGACCTTTGCTCCGCCGTAAACCAGGCCGGTGCCGATCGCCAGGCCGACGGTCACCGGGTTCGGAGCGACCATGGCGGCAGTCAGGGATGCGTTGAATCCAACCTCCGCCACATCCGCGACGTACCCGGCCCCCTTCTTCTTGAATGCATCGACAGGGTTGCCCTGGGACCAGACATTGGCGGCGCTGACCCCCGTCGCCAGCGCGCTCGTGCCGACGCCGGCAACGCGGATGAATCCGCCTGCCTTGCTCGCCGCACCGAGGCCCTTGAGAAAGGGAGAAGCGGTCTTCCCCGCCGCGATGACGGCCGGCCGGGCGTTGTTGAGCTGTTGAAAGTACGAGGCTGAGCGTGCGACCTTGAACAGACTCGCCTGCCCGGCGCGGGTGACCAACGCACCAGAGCTCGTCGTTCCGCCGTATCGCATGGCCAACGCGTCCGAACCGACGAGGGAGTTGATGCCCCTGTTCACAAAAGGGGAGCGCATCACGGGCAGAGCGCGGACTCGGTCCCAGCCAGTGCCGAGCCAAGTCGCCCGCACTCCCGCGGTGAACGGGACCCTACTGGCACTCTGGTAGAGCGAGCTCCGGGTGAAGGCGTTGCCCAACTGACCGGGAAGCCAGCTGCCTGGCGCGGCCAGGGACCGCAGCTCGCCAGGAGGAATCCGGCGCAGAAAAGCGCTCGCCCGGGTGCGGGCGGGACCGCCACGTTCCCACCAGGTGGAGTCGACGGCATTGCGCAGCAGGCCGTTGTACCAGGAGTTCTTGAAGCTGACTGTGCCCATGCCGAGCATCGCGGCCGAGGTGATGCCGCCGATCTTGATGGTGGTGGTGACATCGCTGAGGTTGTTCAGGGACTTCTCGATGGCTTTCTCGCCAACATCCTTAAAGCCAGGGACCTTGGCGAGATAGTGCGCCTCAACACGAACCAACCAGTCGCTGTACGCCTCCCGATGCCGCCGAACAAACACCTCCTCGTCGGCCCGCGCATCAAAGGCCGTCTGGAATTCCCCGTCCTGCGCGTCCCGCCTGAGCAGCGGGGCGAGCCAGTCGGGCCGGAACCCGGGACCCTCGTCCGCCTTGAAGTCGTCGAGCCACTTCTCCCACGCCCGCCGCCTCGCCTTGGGTGGCTTCCCCTCGAAGGCCACCTGCGTGTACGTACCGAAGGTGTCGAAGATGGCCTTCTGGTCCTTCTCCCTCTGGCCGGAGTGGTCCTTGTATGCCCCGCTCTCCGTGTCGTCATTGAGCTGCTTGGTCACCCAGGCCAGGCCCTGTGAGCCGAGCGCGGTGTAGAAGGACGCCACGTAGTCTGCGTCCGCCTTGTTCGCGCGCAGGTCGGCGAACATCCCCGGGGTGATCTTCTCCCCGTCGTCCAGCTTCTGCTTGAACAGGGCACCCAACTTCTTGCCGTTGGCCCTCGACTGTTTGGTCTCGCCGACCTTGCTCTCGTCGATCCGGACCATGCCGGCGTAGCCGTGGCCGTACTTCGCGTCCTCGGCGATGGAGAGATGGTGGCGGCGGCGGAGCATCGGCAGCTGGTTCTCTGCCCAGACCGCGATGGACGTCAGCTCGGTGAGGGGCGTCGTGTCCACGCCGTACCGCTGGAATCTGGATTTGAGGGACGTCGCGCTGGACTTGAGTCTGCCCTGGTCCCTGTTGAGGGAGTGGATCGTCCGGGACAGTTGCTCCGGATCGATGCCGGAGAATCCGCCGCTGTTGCCAGTGTCGCTGCCCATGTGCTCCCCTTCAGCCGCCGACGAGCTCAGCCTTGTCCGGGAGCAGGTCCGTGATGCGGTCCCACAGCTTGGCCGCGCTGGTCTGTCTCAGCCTCAGTGGGTCGGTGGGGGCAACTGCCGTGTCCCCTACGGGTTCTTGAGGTTCTTCCCTGGTCCAGTAGCCATTGGGGCCGCAGTCCCATACCGCCAGGCTGCGGCCCGTGGCGGCGGTCCGCTTGCCCTCATGGGTCTCGTCCCAGACCGTGGTGATGCGCCACATCGAGTTGACCGAGAGGATGAGCTCGGTGAACGAGGCGCGTGCCTGATCCTTCAGTTCGCCGGAAAGGGCAAGGGCATCCTCGACGGCTGCCCGTGCCGTCTCGGGGTCTCCCGCGCTGCCCTCGACGGCAGCGAACGCGGCGTCGAGCACGCCCATCGTCGTGGAGAGCGTCGAGTGGTCGAACGCCTTGAACTCCTCGCGCCGGAGATTCACCTTCCGGGTCATCTCCCAGATGAGCATCTGGGGATCGATGGGCGTGTACTCCGACTCCTCCTCGTCCGGCCAGGAATCATGCGAGATGACGGCCTCCTGGCCCACGATGACTCCGTGCTGGAGGGGGCCGTTCTGCCCGATGACCTCGGCGTGGACGATCACCAGGGGGTTGGCCAGCGTGGTCAGGAGTTCGCGGAGCAGCGGTGAGAGCTCACCCTCCCCGCCGACCAGGCCGATCTCCTGCAACTCCCGTAGCGAGTACGAGAGTTCCGCAGGTGGTGTCTCCTTGTCCGCCAAGTGAGCCAGGGTGCCGATATGGCGGTCCGCAAGTCGGAAGCGGCCTCTCGAACTGTCCAGCGACGGCATGCGAACCCGTCCTCTCCTGTGTCAGGAAGCAGCAATCCCCAAGGTGCAAATGCTTCCACATTGAGTTCCTGGACTGCGGAGCGGGGGGCCGCCTGGCTGGGACAGTTCGAACGCGGAGCGCGTAAGTCGTATGTCACTACGTGAACCAGCCAAACCCCCAGCGGATGCTCCCGCCGAGGAGAGACGGGAGGGCGCCGAGCGCTGCCGCGCCTATCTTGCGGAGCGCTTCGGTGTCGAGGTCACTGACGAGGACAGCGCGCCCGTGGGGCGCAAGGTGCGGGACCTCTTCGACGGGCGCGAGGCGGACACCGAGCCGGATAAGGTGCCGCGGCCTGATGGAGGAACACCACCTGGCCCTCGAGGCGCTCACGCTCCTGGCGCTGCGAGGGGACAAGCAGGTGTCCGGTCTCGTCCACTGTGCCCATGCCGATGAGTTCCGCGATTGTGGGTTCCGGTGCTGGCGCTGGTGGCCGCGGACTCCGGCTTCGAGGGGATCGCTGAGCATGTGCGGCAGTTGGAGGCGCTGAGCGTTTGTGCCTCTCGACTGCGCCGACGCTGTGGATGTCATGCGACTGTGGCACGCTGGCCTTCCACTTGGGTGTGCGGCGACTGTCGTGGCCGTGCGCGGGGTGACCGCCAGGTACGAGCCCGGGCGGCCGTCGCGACTGTCACGCCTCACCTGTACGACGGGATCGATGTCGGCGTCATGGACCTGAACCGCTGACGAGAGCGAGCCGACTGATCCCATCCCCACCCCAACCCCTCCCACCGGCCTACCGGTTGATGGACTGGATCTCCTCGACCTTGACGGGCTGGTCGTTGCCGTACTCGCCGTTGGGCAGGTTGCCGCCCGCGCCACCGGTGCCGGTCCAGGTGATTTCCCAGGTCGCGGTGGCCTGGAGGTTGAACGTGCCGTTGCCCGAGGAGCGCTGGTAGGTGACGCCGCAGGGCGGGGTCTCCTTCGACTTGCCCTTCGCGTACGGCTCGCCGATGGAACCGTCGTCATTGATCTGGCACTTGCCGGACGCGGGTAGCAGCTTGGCGTCCTCCGTACCCGGCTTGATGGACAGCGCGACGGGCTTCGCGACGGTCGTCGCCTCGATGTGCAGCCCCGGGGCGTCGAGCGAGGCGGTCACGGACACGGGCTTGAAGTCACCCTTGTCGAGCCAGGCCCAGGTGGGGAGATTGACCTTGGAGGGGCCGTCGGGGGCGAGGGAAACCTTGGTGCCGGGGACCTTGATCTGGTTGTAGGCGAGTTCGGCGAGGATCTCCGGGCTGATGGCGTTCGGGACGTCCGGGATCTCGCCGTTTTTGACCCAGAAGGGGGGATCAAGGCACTTCGACTGCTCGGCGACGGTGGCGTCGGGGCTGAACTGGGCGCCCCACCACATCCCTTCCTTCTCCTTGTCGATGTTGTAGTTGTCCTTGGCGTAGGCCTGGTTCTCGTCGGACATGTCCTTCAGGGCATCCCGTGGAGCGCCGGGGTCGTGCCTCGCGGTGAAGTACAGCCGGTCGCGGAACTTCGCGAATTCGCCGGCCTTCCACTCCGGGGCGTACCAGCAGGGCGGCGGTGTCCAGTTGGGGTCGACCGACGTAACCGTGCCGCCGCCCGGGGAGGTTCCGGTGGACTTGTAGGTGATCTTGGCCTGGGCGGCGACCGTGCGGTCGGGCCCCTTGGATCCCTGGCTGTCGGTCTTGACGGGGTCCGCGGCCATGGCGGGAGCGCCCGCCATGAGCACCAGTGAGCCGCAAACAGCCGAAACAATAAGTGGCTTACGCATACCTGTCCCCCGTTGTCCCCGTTATCCCATGCATTGCTGAGATTCGCCCTCCACCTTGATGAGGTCGGCCCGCCACAGTCCCTTGGTGCTCTTGGCGGCAGTCATCGAGATCTGCCAGGAGGAGTAGTCCTTGATGCTCGGCTTGGTGCGGAGCACCTTCTTGGTCTTGGCTTCCTTGCCGAAGAGCTTGTTGTCATTGGTGCAGAACGTGACGGCGATGGTCTTCTTTTTCGTGACGGTCTGCACCTTCACGTCTGTGTATCGGCGCTCACCGGTGACGGTGTAACCGGCGTCGATGTGGTCCTTGATCTGTTTCTTTGCGTACGTCTGTGCCGGGCTGCCGATCTCCGAGTAGAACTTGTACGAGGCGTCGTCCGCGTCCTGCTTGACGATTCCGTACTCGATGGCTCGCGCGTAATTCTGGGCGTCGTTCAGCGCCGCCACCTGGTCCGGGTCCGAGAGGTTGGCCTTGTCGAAGACAAGATCGACATCGGACGGGAACTTCATCTCCGGCCGGTCGATGTCCGAGGCTCCGCCGGCGTCAGGGCTCGGAGAAGCGCTCTTCTTGGTGTCACCGGAACCGGCCCCGGGGATCTTGTCGCCGCCCGAATCCTTGCTGTCCCCGCCCCCACACCCGGTCAGGAGGAGAGCAGCGGCAGCCGCCATCGAAACGGCGGCTACGGGCAGGGTGCGACTGCGGTTCACGTAGGACTCCCGGTGGGGCGACGGTTCTGCAAGGCATCAGACGGTACTGAAGGAGCCAACGGTTTCGCCAGAGTCGACTTTTCCTCTGCCGACTCCGGCCGGAGAACACCACTCAGCGGCGGCACTGCTCTGCCTCGTCCTTGACCTTGGCCTTCTGGGCGAGCCAGAGGCCATCGGTGCTCTTCGAGGGGACCATCTCAATCCGCCAGAACCAGTAATTCTTGGGGCCCGGTTCGAAGGGAATCTTCTCCTTTGTCCGGAGGTCCTTGCCGCTCATCTTGCTCTCGTCGGAGCAGAAGGTGACGACCATGCCCTTCTTGTCCGCGCCCCCGCCCGGCTGCACCTTCGCGTCGCTGTGGGACCGCTCGCCCGTGACGCTGAAGTCGGCCGAGGAATGGTTCCGGATCTGGGACTTCGCGTACTCGCGGGCGTCGCTGCCGGCCTCCGAGTAGAACTTGTACGCGGCGTTCTCCGGGTCCTGCTTCACGATTCCGTACACGGTTGAACGCGCGTAATTCTGGGCGTCGTTCAGCGCGGCGGCCTGGTCCGGGTCGGGCAGGTTGTTCTTCTCGAAGACGAGACGTACATCGGAGGGGAACTTCATCTCCGGCCGCTCGATCGCGGGCGCCTCGCTCTTCTTGGCGCTCGGCGACGCGCTGTTCTTCCCGTTCCCGTTCCCGTTCCCGTTCCCGCTTCCGCCCCCGGCGGCCTTGTCCTTGCCGGAGTCACCGTCGTCACCTCCGCATCCCGTGAGCAGGAGGGCAGCGGAAGCCGTCAGTGAGACGACGGCAGGTAGGACACGACTGCGGTTCACGTAGGACTCCCGGTGGGGCGAGGGTTCTTCAGGCCATCTGACGCTACTGAAGTGCTCGTTGGTTTCACCAGGATTCACTGCACTGAGTGTGGGAGAACCTCGCCGCCGAGGGCGAGGCTCTCCCATCCGCGCGATACGGCCAGCGGATCAGGCCGGCGGATCAGCGCCGGATCAGCGCCGGATCAGTGACGCATCAGCGCCGGATCAGCGGCGGTTCATCCCCCGCTTGACCTTCTTCCCCGCCGCCGACTCATCCAGCGTCTTCCACAGCTTCGACGAGCTCACCGACGTGTAGACACCCGGAGCGCCCTGCGCGCCGCAGCCCTCGCCGTACGAGACGACGCCCACCTGGATGGGGGCCCGGCGGCCGGGGACGTGGCGGAAGATGGGGCCGCCGCTGTCGCCCTGGCAGGAGTCCTTCGTCTCTACTCCCGCGCAGAAGTTGACCTTTGAGTCGTACTCCCCGTAACTCGTCTTGCATTCCGCGTGCGAGAGGATCGGGACCTTCACCTCCCGCAGACGGTCAGGGGTGTTGGGGAGTTCCGTGTCCGTGTTTCCCCAGCCGGCGACCGTCGCCTTCTGGCCCGGGCGGATCAGCGCGTCCGTGCCCTGGGTGGGGAGGGCTATCGGGCTGATTCCCTTTACCGGCTTGCTGAGTTGGATGAAGGCTACGTCGTACGCCTCCTGGCCCTTGAGGTAGCGGGGGTGGACGACCACGCCGCCCTTCGCCGCGTTGCGGATCTGGCCCTGGCCGGCGGAGGAGAGGACCGTGCGGCCCACCGCCACCTGCAGCTTCTTCGGGCTCACGGGCTTGCCCGCTTCGTCGACCAGGCAGTGCGCCGCCGTCATCACCGTGTCCGCGGTGACGAGGCTGCCGCCGCAGAACTGGCGGTCCAGCGCGCTGCCCTGGCCCTTGTCCATGACGGCCACCATGAACGGGTAGGCGTCGTTGGAGACTTCGGTGCCGCCGATGATGGCGTGCGCGGCCGGGGTGCCCGTGGCCAGCACGGCCAGGGCAGCTGTGGCTACGCCGGTCGCCGCCACCGTCTTGCGCGAGCCGCGTCGTGCGCGTGAGGGAAAGGAAAGTCTCATGGGGGTTGAATTTCTCTTTCGTGTGAGCAGGAGTTTCCGGCGCGGGACCGTGCCGCTGCTGTCGTTCGTTCAACGAGTCATTGCCGCGGGCCCCTTGCGCCGGACTGTGAGACGGGGGACAAGCGGCCGGGGTTCATTGCCGTCCTTGGGGAACCGGCCGCCCCCGGGAACCGGCCGCCCCGGGAACCGGCCCCGCCCCTTCCGGCGTCATCCATGCGGCTGATGCATCAACGGTCCGGTAGTCACGGTCCGGTAGTCACGGTCCGGTACTCACGGATCGGTCGCTGTTCCTCATCGACCCGCCCTGCGCCGCCCGTTGCGCAAAGGGCGTCTATTCGCGTACGCACATCTTTGCCTCTCCGGAGGCTCCAGGAATGGCTGGGAACCATGGAGTGCGGATTGCGCGTGGATAACGATGAGGGGTGCGGGCTCCGGCAGCCTCGGCGCGTCTTGAGGGGCTTATGTGCTGCTGATACGGTGCGATGACTTGACACTGTGCCTGGGGCTGAATAGCCCGCCCGAGGCGAGCGATAGACCGCCCGAGGCGGACGAGAGAGTCGCGAGTGTCCGAAAATGACCGAAACTTCTTGGGCGTGCGGGGAGCAGTTGCGTGAAGATCCAAGAGCGTACGGGGGCGGGCAACGGCCGTTCTGCCGCGCCGGTTCAGCCAGCGGTCGGTGAGCGCCTTCCCGCGCCGCCTCGCGAGCGCAAACCGGCACTCGCCGCCCTGGCCGTTCTGCTCATCCTCATCGGCGCACTCGGCGCCACCGTTCTCGTGCTGCGCGCCGGAGAACGTATCGAGGTCGTGAAGATCACGAACGAGATCCCGGCGGGCGAGTCCGTGAGCGACAGCAACGTCACCTCGGTGATGGTCGCCGAGGACTCGGGCATCAACTACGTCAAGTGGAGCCAGGTCGACGGGCTGAAGAAGCTCAAGGCCACCAACACCATCCCCAAGGGTGCCGTCGCCGTCGGAGAGATGTTCTCCAGCAAGAGCGGACTGCCCGCGGGCAAGTCGGCCGTCGGCGTCTCCCTCAAGGAGGGGCAGTACCCGGCGGACGGCCTGAAGGCCGGCGACACCGTGGACGTCTACCAGGTCGGCGACTCGGCGTCATCCGGGTCCAACGACAAGGAGACCGGCGGCTCCGCCGGGACCGGCGCGAGCGACAGCCCCATCGTCGCCGCCGCCCGCGTCAGCTCCATCGCCGACAAGAGCGACTCGACCGTGAGCACCGGCGCCCTCGGCGTCACGCTCCTGGTCGACAGCGCCGACGCCGCCGCCGTCACCAGGGCCGCGTCCGCGGGCGCGGTCTCCCTCGTCCAAGTGTCTCCCGACGGCAACTAGAGGCGAGTAGAAGAGACATGGCGCTCATTGCTCTCGCCGCCGACAAGGGGTCTCCCGGGGTCACGACCGCGGCCGTCGCGCTGGCGGCCGTCTGGCCGCGCCGCGTGCTGGTCGCGGAGACCGACCCCGCCGGTGGCGACCTGGTCTACCGCAGTGCCGCCGCGCACGGCGGACCGCTCAACCCGAACACCGGCATGCTCAGCATCGCCGCCACCGCGCGTCGCGGGCTCGTACCCGATCAACTGTGGGATCACACGCAGCCGTTGGCGGGTGGGCTCGAGGTGCTCGTCGGGCTCGGAGTTGCTGAACAGGCCGCCGGGCTCGCCGGGCTCTGGCCCACCCTCGGCCGCGCCTTCTCCCAGCTCGCCGATTCCCCGCACGCGCCCGCCGACGTGATCGCCGACTGCGGTCGCATCAGCGGGGACACCCCTGCCGTCGAGCTCTTCCCGCAGGCCGCCCTCGTGCTGCTCGTCTCGCGGACCGAGCCCGAGGCCATCGCCCGCGTGCGCGACCGCGCCGCGGCGCTCACCGCCAAGCTGCACGGCGGATCGCGTGGGGCCGCTTCGCTCGCGACCCCGCTCATCGGCGTACTCCTCATCGCGGACCCCTCGACGTCCGCCAAGCTCGTCCACCAGGTCAACGACATGCTGGTGGCCGCGCAGACCGGCGCGCGCGTCGTGGGCACGCTCGCCGACGACCCGGCGGGCGCCGACCAGCTGGCCGGGCGCAAGCGCGGCCGTCTCGACAAGTCGATGCTGATCCGCTCGGCCCGCAAGGTGACCGTCGACCTGTACCAGCAGTACGGCGCCGCCTGGGCCAACCCGACCGCGGGCACGCACGGGGCGGGCCGATGAGCGTGCCGGTCGATCACCAGCTCGTCAAGCGGTTCCGGCAGGACGCCGGTGACCGCATCGCCGAGCAGCGTCGCCTCGACCAGGTCTCCGGTGTCACCCCCATGTCGGGCGAGGACGAGCGGCAGTACGCCCGCGCGGTCATCGCCCAGATCCTGGAGGAGTACGCCCGGACAGAGATCAACGCCGGGCGCACCCCGCTGGACGCCGAGACCGAGGAGAAGTACGCGGCCGCCGTGCACGCCGCGCTCTTCGGCGTCGGCCGGCTCCAGCCGCTCCTGGACGACCCCGAGGTCGAGAACATCGACATCAACGGCTGCGACCAGGTCTTCGTCGGTTACGCCGACGGGCGCGAGGTCACCGGCGATCCGGTCGCCGAGACGGACGAGGAACTCGTCGAGCTCATCCAGGTGTTGGGTGCGTACTCGGGTCTGTCCTCCCGCCCCTTCGACTCCGCGAACCCGCAGCTGGACCTCCGCCTCCCCGACGGCTCGCGTCTGTCCGCCGTCATGGACGTCACGCGCCGCCCCGCGCTCTCCATCCGACGTGCCCGCATGGGCAAGGTCTTCATGTCGGACCTGGTGGGGAACGGGACCCTGACGCCCGAGATCGGTCACTTCCTCGCCTGCGCCGTCCGCGCCCGCAAGAACATCATGATCGCGGGTGCGACGAACGCCGGTAAGACGACCCTGCTGCGGGCCCTCGCCAACGAGATCCCGCCGCACGAGCGTCTCGTGACCGTCGAGCGAGCCCTTGAGCTCGGCCTCGACCAGTTCGCCGACCTGCACCCCAACGTGGTCGCCTTCGAGGAGCGCCTGCCCAACTCCGAGGGCCAGGGCATGATCTCGATGGCCGAGCTGGTGCGCCGTTCCCTCCGTATGAACCCGTCGAGGGTCATCGTCGGTGAGGTGCTCGGCGACGAGATCGTGACCATGCTGAACGCGATGTCGCAGGGCAACGACGGCTCGCTCTCCACGATCCACGCCAACAGCTCGAGTGAGGTCTTCAACCGCATCTCGACGTACGCCCTCCAGGCTTCCGAGCGGCTGCCCATCGAGGCCAGCCAGATGCTCGTGGCCGGAGCCGTCAACTTCGTCGTCTTCATCCAGCGGCGCAACAACTACCAGACCGGCGGAAAGCTCCAGCGCATGGTGACCTCGGTCCGCGAGGTCAACGGCGTCGACGGCCGCGTCCTGTCCAGCGAGGTCTTCGCGGAGGCCGCCAACGGGCAGGTCCTCGCGCACGCGCCGATAGCTTGCATGGACGACCTGGCCGCGTTCGGCTACCGCCCCGCCGGGCAATGGGGGTGAGCACGACATGAACCACGACATGAATTCAGACGCACTGGAGCTTGCCGCTCTGAACTCACTCGGCTCGATGGGCGGCCTCTTCTCGCTGCCCGTCCTGTACGCACTGGGCTGCGGCATCGCGGTCGGCGGGGGCCTCGCGGTCCTCGTGATGGCGCTGCGCGGACTGCCCGTGAAGCCCGACCACGAGAAGCAGAAGGCCAGCGAGCGGATGAGCGAGCTGATCCGCTTCGCGGGCCAGCGCGGCTCGCTCGCGATCGGCGTCGGTCTCGTCGTCCTTCTCCTCACCCGCTGGGCCGTGGCGGGCATCGCGTCCGGCATCCTCGTCTTCTTCTGGGACAAGCTGTTCGGGGGTGCGGCCGAGGAACGCGCCCAGATGAAGCGCGTCGAGGCCCTCGCCGCCTGGACGGAGTCCCTGCGCGACACCATCGCGGGCGCGGTCGGCCTCGAGCAGGCCATCCCCGCTTCGGCGCGGGCGGCGGCGCCGGTGCTTCGGCCGCATCTGGACGCGCTGGTGGACCGGTTGAGGGCGCGTACGCCTCTTCCCGAGGCCCTTCAGGTCCTCGCCGACGAGATCGACGACGCGTCGGCGGACATCATCGTCGCCGCCCTGATCCTGAACGCGAAGCTGCGCGGTCCCGGTCTGCGGCAGGTCCTCGGCGCTCTGGCCAAGTCGGCGCGTGAAGAGGTCGACATGCGACAGCGCGTCATGGCGCAGCGGGCGTCGACGCGGCGGTCCGTGCAGATCGTGGTCGCGGTGTCGATCGCGTTCGTCCTCGGCCTCTCCATCTTCAACCGCGACTTCGTCGAGCCGTACGGCACGCCGGTCGGCCAGCTCGTACTGGCGTGTGTCTGCGCCCTGTTCGCGCTCGGCTTCTGGTGGCTGCGGAAGCTGTCGACGGTGGAGACGCCGGATCGCTTCCTGGTGCGGGATGAGCCGGGGGTGCAGTTTGTGCGGCCTCGGGGGGCGGGTGCGGGTGCGCCGGCTCCGGGGGAGGCGCAGGCGCCGCTGACGGGTCCTAGCGGTCCGTACGGTCAGCCGGGTCACCCCGGTCAGAGCGGCTATGCGAATCCGGAGGGGGTACGTCGATGAACCTGACGATGCCGATACTGATCGGCGCCATCCTCGGCCTGGGTATCTTCGCCCTCGTACGGGCCCTGATGCCGTCCAAGCGCAGTGCGGTCGCGACCGTCGCCCGCATTGACGCGATGCGTGCGCGGGGCGCGGCCTACGAGTCGAACCGCGCACCGTCCGGCGACGGCAAGAAGAGCCGCATGGACTCGACGCGTGGCCGGGTGGGCGCGCGGGTCGCCGACTTCTACCTCCAGCAGGGCTGGGAACAGCGCTCGCTGCGGGCCGACTTGGCGGTGCTCGACCGGAGCTGGGAGAAGTTCCTGGCGACGAAGACGCTGCTTGCGGCCGCGGGCATCTTCTTCGGGCCGTTCATGTTCGCCATCATCTGGACGCTGGGAGTCGGTCGCAGCCCGATCATTCCCGTGTGGCTCGCGTTGATGTTCGGTGTTCTCTTCTTCTTCCTTCCCGACCTCGAAGTCCGGCGCGACGCCGCGGAGAAGCGGCGCGACCTGCGCCGTGTCATCGGCGCCTATCTGGACCTGGTGTCGATGAGCCTGGCGGGCGGCCGCGGCCTCCCCGAGGCCCTGATGGCGGCGGCGGAAGTCTCCGACGGATGGGCGACGCAACGTATCCGAAACGCGCTGGCCGATGCTCGTATCACCGGCATCAGCCAGTGGCAGGCGCTCGGCACGCTCGGTGAGCAGCTGGGTGTCGAAGAGCTCAAGGACCTGTCGGCTTCGCTCGGTCTGGTGGCGGACGACGGCGCCAAGGTGCGCGAGTCGCTCGCCTCCCGCGCGGAGACGATGCGGCACCGCGAAATGGCCGAGATCGAGGGCAGCGCGGGCGAGAAATCACAGTCGATGCTCGTCGCGCAGCTGCTGCTGTGCGCTGGCTTCCTTGTCTTCCTGATCTTCCCTGCGGCCATGCGCGTGTTCCAGGTCTAGCGATCTCCACGGCGATGGACGGACGTGCCGACGACGGCACTGATCCGGTTCCCTCCCCCCACTTCTGAAAGGACAACTCACCATGAACGGACGGAACTTCAGCACCGGCAACTCCGGTCTGGACTTCATGATCACCTTCCTGCGGGGCCGCGTGCAGCGGGCCCGCTCGGGCGAGCTCGACCGCGGTGCGTCCGCCGTCGAGTGGGTCATCATCTCGGCGGTCGTCGTGGCGATCGTCGGCGTGGTCGCCGCGGTCATCAACGGTGCGCTCAAGGGCGGCGCGGAAGACGTCAAGGACTGCATCGAGGGCGCGGACGCCGACGGCACCTGCTGATCAGCCGTAGACCGGGGAGCGAAGGCGGATACGAGTGCGAGGGTGCGTGAAGCGATGGGTACGCCGCAGGGTGGAGGCAGCCTCCACCCGCGGTGAATCCGGCATGACCGCGATCGAGTTCGTGCTGCTCACCCCGGTGCTGTTCTTCATGATTTTCGCGACGGTGCAGTTCGCGCTGTACTTCTTCGCGGACCATGTCGCCCAAGCGGCGGCCCAGGCGGGCGCGCGCAAGGCCCGCGCGACGGCCGACGAGAACCCGGGCGGCTGGCGGGGCGAATCGCGCGACGTGGTCGACGACTACATCCGGCAGCTCGGCCCCCAGCTGGTGCTGAACCCGGATGTGAAGACGGTGGAGCCAAAGGCGAACACGGTCGGCGTGGAGATCACCGCGAAGGTGCCGTCCGTCTTTCCCGGCCTCGACATGACGGTGCGCGCGCAGTCGTCCGGACCGGTGGAGCGGTTCGTCGAGGAGGGTGAGGGCGGCTGATGAAGAACGTATGGGCTCGCGCCGTCCGCCGCGGGACGCGCGTCTCGGGCCGCTTCCGGTCGGACCGCTTCCGGTCGGACCGTGGGCTCTCGACCGTCGAGGTGGTCATCCTCGCCCCCGTGATGATCCTCTTCGTCCTGCTCCTGGTGGCCTTCGGCCAACTGGTCGACGGCCGGGGGGCAGTTGACGGCGCGGCGCGGGACGCCGCCCGTGCCGGTTCGATCCAGAAGAACCAGGGCACGGCGATGGCCGAGGCGAGGGCGGCGGCGGAGGCCGACCTGGAGGACACATGCGTCGGGCCGATCACCGTCAACCAGACGAGCACGGGCTTCGTCTCCGGCACGTTCTTCACCGTGGAAGTGAGCTGTCGGGTAAGGGGCTTGGGCATGCTCGGCCTCGACATGGAGACGACGCTGAAGGCCAGCTTCAGCTCCTCGCTGGACCCGTACCGGAGGTCGGCGTGAGCATCGGTCCCCTCATCGTTCCTCGCATACGTTCATGGGCCGCCGCCCGCCGCGAACGCCTCGACGACCGTGGCTCGGGCGCGGGCGCCGTCATCATCTTCGCGATCGTCTTCCTCTCGCTCTCGGCCTTCGTCATCGACGGCGGCCTGTCCATCTCCAAGCGGGAACGGGCCGCGGACATCGCGGAACAGGCCGCGCGCTACGCCGCGCAGGACCTCGACACCGAGGGCATCTACGAAGGCGCCAAGGGTGCGCCCATCAACTACGAGAACTGCGGCGCGCGCGCCAAGAAGTTCGCAGCGGCGATGGGCATGAGCGGTCGGGACGTCGCCGCGACGCACTGCGTCACGGCGAACGCGGACCAGGTCGAGGTCGAGGTCCAGATGACCTACAGCCCGGTGTTCACCGGCATGTTCTACGGCGGCGACGTGACGGTGCACGGACGCGCGGTCGCGGAGAACGCGGTCGGCTGAGTCACTCGGGCTTCCACTGGGTGGCTGTCACGACGTAGGACCGGAGATTGTCGTTCTCCGGCTCCTTGTTGACCTTGGTGATCCACAGGTGCGTGACGGGTCCGTCGCTGGACTCGACGCAGATACCGGTGTTCGCCTTGAGGACCGAGTCGTTCCTGATCTTGGTCAGCGGGATGGGGTTGGGCAGATTCGCCTCGCGCGCGGTGTCGCGGCACGCGCTGGGGGTGGGGCGTTCCTCGGTGGTGGCGCTGAACGCGCCGCTTTCGTCGGCGAGGCGGAGGCCGTTGCTGCTGAGGGGGGCCGCGCAGTCCTCGTAGGTGATCTGAGGGCCGGTGATCGCCCCTGAAGCCTTCTGGTTTACGTAGAGCTCGAGGTCATTGATGTTGAGCTCGGTGACGTCGGCGGGACGGCATCCAGCGTCATGGCCGTAGTCCTCGGAGTTGGGATCGTACTTGGGCGCCCGCAGGGTCAGCGGCTTGTCCCGAGCGCTGATCTGCCACCCCGCCTCACTCTTCGGAGCGTCGGCCGCCTTCTCCGGTGACGCCTCATCGCCCGCACCGGTGTCGCTGCCACCCTGCTTGCCATCGGCCTCGGAGCCCGAACCGCCTTTGCCGCTCGCCGAGTTGTTCTCCTTGTCGTCCCCCATGAGCTGGTAAGCGGCGACGCCTCCGCCCCCGACCGCCAGGACGCCCACCACGGCGAGCGCGGCGATCAGCGGCGTACGGCGGCGCTTGCCGCCCGTCGTCGGCGTGGAGGGCGGCGCGTAGGCAGGGGCCGTC
>NZ_SRIC01000122.1 GCF_004684775.1 Streptomyces sp. MZ04 | reverse complement strand
CCCCCGACAGCGGCGCCCGCGGCCCCTCGCCCCCGGTCACATAGAAGGCGTCCACCGCGTTCGCCCCCAGCGTCGACACATGCGCACTGCGCACGACCACCCCGGCAGACTCCAGCGCCCGCCCGATCCGGTGCAGCAGGCCCGGCGCGTCCTGGGCCCGCACCTCGATCACCGTCGCGAGGTGCGATCCCGCCGGAGCGACGGTGACCCGGGGCGGCGGGGCCACCGTCCCGCGCCGGCGCGGATAGGCCGCGTCCCGCTCGGCGAGGCGGCCCGCGATGTCCAGGGACCCGTCGAGCGCCCGCACCAGGTCCGCCCGCAGCCGTGCCGCCTGCGGCAGGGACCCGTACTCCGCCGCGACCCGCCAGTTCAGCAGGAGCACGGAGTCCTCGCCCCCGGTCGGCAGACCCACCGCGCGGAACTCCGCGGTCCGCACCGCGAGCCGGTGCATGGCGAGCACGCCCGCGACCGCGGGCAGCACCCCCGCCTGCTCCGGCACCGCGATGACGAGCTCCACGCCCAGCGGCTCCGGATCACCCCCCGGCTCGGCCGACTCCCCCTCCGTCTGCGCCCGCAGCGCGAGCACCGGCCCGCCCGTACGAAACGCCTCCACCGCGAGCCGCTCCTGCTCGGCCGTGGGCGCCGCCTCCTCGGCCGAAGGACCCGCGGGCTCGTCCCCCGAAAGGACCCCCGCGACCCGCTTCACCAGGTCGGTGACGAGCGACCCCCGCCACGCCGACCAGGCCGCGGGCCCCGTGGCCAGCGCGTCCGCCTCCGTCAGCGCGTGCAACAGCTCCAGGGTCCCCGTCGAGCCGACCGCCTCGGCCACCGAACGCACGGTCGCCGGATCGTCGAGGTCCCGCCGCGTGGCCGTCTCGACAAGGAGCAGGTGATGCCGCACCAGCGTCGCGAGCACCGCCACATCCGCCCGGTCGAACCCGATCCGGGCGGCGACATCCCGCGCGATGATCTCCCCGGCCACCGAGTGGTCCCCCGGCCACCCCTTCCCGATGTCGTGCAGCAGCCCCGCGACCAGCAACAGGTCAGGGCGCCCCACCCGCCGCGTCAGATCGGCGGCCCGCACGGCGGTCTCCACCAGATGCCGGTCGACGGTCCAGGTGTGCACGGCGTTGCGCTGCGGCCTGCACCGCACCCGCTCCCAGTCCGGAAGGAGCCGCGTGATCAGCCCCTCGGCCTCCAGCGCCTCCCACACCTCGACGGTCGGCCGCCCCGCGCCGAGCAGCGTCACCAGCTGCTCCCGCGCCTCGGCGGGCCACGGCGTCGGCAGCGGCCGCACCGCTGCGGCCATCCGGCGCACCGCGTGCAGCGACAACGGCAGCCCGGCCTGCGCTGCGGCCGCCGCCGCCCGCAGCGGAAGCACCGGGTCCCGCTCGGGCCGGGCGGCCCGCGCGAGGACGACCTCCCCGTCCTGCTCGACGACCCCCTCGGCCAGCGGCGACCGCTCGGCCACCGCCGCCCCCTTGCCGCCCCCGAGCATGGCCCGCAGCCGGGGCCGCACGGACCGGGACCGCAGCACCCTGCCCACCTCGCGCCACGTCACGTCACTGGCGTACGCAACGGTGCGCGCGGCCTCGTACACCTGCCGGAGCAAGGTGTCGGCGTCCAACAGGCCCAGTTCCACGGCGACTTGGTCCTGCTCCTGCAGGGCGAGCCGGTCGGTGGCCCGCCCCGTGGTCAGATGCAGCGCGTCCCGCACGTCCAGCAACCGCCGCCGCGCGTCGGAGAGCCCCTCCCGAGGCGCGTCCGCCAGCCAGGAAGCGGCAACGGCCCGCAGCGCGGTCGCGTCGCGCAGGCCGCCCCTGGCCTCCTTCAGGTCCGGCTCCAGGAGATAGCTCAACTCCCCCTGCCGCTCGGCCCGTTCCTCGCACAGCTCGCGCAGCT
Organism: Streptomyces sp. MZ04; assembly: GCF_004684775.1. Lineage (GTDB taxonomy): Bacteria > Actinomycetota > Actinomycetes > Streptomycetales > Streptomycetaceae > Streptomyces. The sequence continues at coordinate 21,086 of NZ_SRIC01000122.1, read as the reverse complement.
CCGGCAGCCGCTTGGGCGCGAGGTTGCGCCAGTCGGCGAGCACGGCCGTGCGAAGGCCGGCCGTCAGACCCAGGTCACCCGCGATGTGCCGCGCGTCGAGCAGCCCCAGCTGCACCTTCAGGTCGTCGCCCGCGGTCTTGCGGGCCTCCACCGGCGTACGCACGGAGTGATCGAGCGCGAGCCCGAGGTCCCAGACGGGGTACCAGATGCGGTCCGCGAGGGACGCCACCTCGCCGGGGTCCGCGCTGCCGTCGTGCAGGAGGAGCAGATCGAGATCGCTGCGCGGCGACAGCTCGCCCCGTCCGTAGCCGCCCACGGCGACCAGGGACGCGCCCTTCGGGGCGTCCGCGGCCGTGAAGAGCCCGGTCAGCCAGTCGTCCGTGAGGTCGGCGAGGGCGGAACGGCGCGGCGGCCCGGACTGCGCCTCTCCTTGGAGGAGACGCAGCCGGGCCGCCGCGTAGCCGCTGGGGCCGGAGTCTTCCGAATCCGATTCGGTTCGTACGTCCACACTCGTCACCCAGCAGCTCCTGTCAGTCCCGCTCAGTCCCGCGTCGTCAGCCCGGCCCGCTCAGAGAGCGTCGGGTCCGCGCTCGCCGGTCCGCACCCGGACGGCCGTCTCGACCGGGATGCTCCAGACCTTGCCGTCCCCGATCTTGCCGGTTCGGGCGGCCTTCACCACGACATCCACGAGCTGTTCGGCGTCGTCGTCCTCCACGAGGACCTCGATCCGGATCTTCGGTACGAGATCGACGGTGTACTCCGCGCCGCGGTAGACCTCGGTGTGACCGCGCTGGCGGCCGTAACCGCTGGCCTCGGTGACGGTCAGACCCTGGACTCCGAAGGCCTGGAGGGCTTCCTTGATCTCGTCGAGCCGGTGCGGCTTGACGACCGCGGTGATGAGCTTCATGCGTCCACCCTCTTGTTCTTCTCGGTCGCGGCCTTCGCGGCCTCCTGGACCGGGGCCGGCACGGCTGCGCTGCGGGGCGCGGTGCCGCCGCCCGCGCCACTGAAGTCGTACGCGGTCTCGGCGTGCTGCACCTGGTCGATGCCGGAGACTTCCTCGTCCTCGCTGACCCGCATCCCGATGGTCTTGTCGACCAGGAAGGCGAGGATCGCGGAGGCGATCAGGGAGTACGCGAGGACGGCGCCGACACCCGCGGCCTGCTTGCCCAGCTGCTCGAGGCCGCCGCCGTAGAAGAGGCCCTGCGCCTTGGACTGGACGCCACCGGTGGCGAAGAAGCCGACGAGCAGCGAGCCCACGACACCACCGACGAGGTGGACACCGACGACATCGAGGGAGTCGTCGTAGCCGAACTTGAACTTGAGGCCGACGGCCATGGCGCACAGCAGACCGGCGATGGCGCCGATGGCGATCGCGCCGAGCGGCGAGCAGGAGCCGCCGGACGGGGTGATGGCGACGAGACCGGCGACGGCACCCGAAGCGGCGCCAAGCGTGGTGAACGCGCCGTGCCGGATCTTCTCGTAGGCGAGCCAGGCCAGCATGGCCGCGGCGGTGGCGACCTGCGTGTTCAGGAACATCATCGCGCCGACGCCGTCGTCGTTGCCCAGCCACGATCCGGCGTTGAAGCCGAACCAGCCGAACCACAGCAGGCCGGCGCCGAGCATGACGAGCGGCAGGCTGTGCGGCCGCATCGGGTCCTTCTTGAAGCCGACGCGCTTGCCGATGACGAGGATCACGCCGAGCGCCGCGGCACCGGCGTTGATGTGCACGGCCGTACCGCCGGCGAAGTCGATGACGCCGAGCTCGAAGGCCCAGCCGCCGGTGCCCCACACCCAGTGCGCGACCGGGAAGTAGACGACGGTGGCCCACAGCGTGACGAACAGCGCCCAGGCGGTGAACTTCACGCGGTCCGCGAGCGCACCGCTGATCAGCGCGGGCGTGATGATCGCGAACATCAGCTGGAAGACCGCGAAGACGAAGACGGGGATGGTGTAGCCGTCCCACAGCTCCGTGAGCCCTATGCCGCTCAGTCCGACGTAGTCGGACGACCAGCCGAAGAGGCTGCCGTGGTCGGTGCCGAACGCGATGGAGAAGCCGTACAGCACCCAGAGGATCGTGACGATCCCCAGGCTGATGAAGCTCATCATCAGCATGTTGAGGGTGCTCTTGACGCGGACCATGCCTCCGTAGAAGAAGGCGAGGGCCGGCGTCATGAGCATCACCAGGGCGGAACAGATGAGCATGAACCCGGTGTTGGCGGCAGACAGCTCGGGGGCGTCTGCGGCGATCGTGATGCCTGGGGGCATCGGCGTCTCCTCGTCGTCGTATGCGGCCCGTGCGGGCGGGCTGTGCGGGGTGGGCCGTTATGCGCCATGAGATTGGCGCAGCGCCGTTTCGACGGGCGCCCCTCGATGTTTCGCAGCGGTGACGAAGAGGTCGTACGTGTTACGCGTCCATGAACTGCCGGGTGGTGCGGGGAGCGGACTCATACCCTGCGACAACACACAGAACCGGCCGCGACGGCCATCCGATTGACCTGGCGTGGGGGAGCCGAGTCGGGCTGTTCGGGATGGTCCTGCCGCGGCCGGAGATCTGGCGGGCCGCCGTCAGAAGGACTCCGCGGTTTTCAGACAGCCTCCGCGGTTTCCGGCATGTCCACGGCGAGCCGCTCGGTGAGGCGTACGACCTCGCATACGTCCCCGAAGTCCCTGACGGCGGTGTCCACGGTCTTGCGCAGCCGGGTGTTGACCCGCTCGGAGCGGACCTTCTTGGCGATGTCCAGGGCCTGCCCCGCAAGCTCCGTGCTCTGCTCGGGCTCGCGCTGGAGCAGGTGGACCGTGGCCATGCCGATCAGGTTCAGGGCGTACGAACGCTGGTGCTCGAGGTCCTTGCCGAAGAGGTCGACGGCACGCTCCATGACGGGCTCGGCGAGCGAGGCGTAGGTGGGGCTGCGGCCCGCGACATAGGCCAGGTCGCGGAACGAGTGGGCGTTCTCGCCGTTCAGCTCGGCCTCGGAGAAGAAGCGGATCCAGTCCGGCTCGGGCTCGTCGAACTCCTCGGCGTCGGCGAAGGTGTCCTCGGCCATCCGCACGGCCCGCTTGCACTTGCCGGGCTGGCCCATGCTGGCGTAGGCGCGGGCCTCCATCGCATACAGCATGGCCTGGGTGCGCGGGCTCGCGCAGTCGCGGCTGCCGTACTGGGCGAGGTGGATGAGTTCGAGCGCGTCGTCGGGCCTGCCGAGGTGGATCATCTGACGGCTCATGCTGGAGAGGATGTACGAACCGAGCGGCTTCTCACCCGCTTCCTTGGCGGCGTGCAGCGCGAGGACGAAGTACTTCTGGGCGGTGGGTTGCAGGCCCACGTCGTAGCTCATCCACCCGGCGAGTTCGGCCAGCTCGCCCGCGACCTTGAACAGGCGCTTGGAGGTGGCCTCGGGCTGGGGCTCCTGCAACAGGTCCGTCACCTCGTGCAGTTGGCCGACGACGGCCTTGCGCCGGAGCCCTCCCCCGCACTGGGCGTCCCACTGGCGGAACATCACCGTCGTGGACTCGAGCAGATCGAGCTCGGGCTTGGAGAGCCGGCCCGGCCTGCGCGTCGGCGCGGACGGCTCGGGGTCGCCGGACGGCGTGGTCGGTCCGGGGACCAGCCAGCGCTGCATCGGCTCGATGAGGGCGGGGCCCGCGGAGAGCGCGAGCGAGGTGCCGAGGAAGCCGCGCCGGGCCAGCATCAGGTCGCTGCGCGAGAACTCACTGATCAGCGCGACGGTCTGGGGTCCCGTCCAGGGCAGGTCGACGCCGGACACGGAGGGCGACTGGTGCGCGGCGCGCAGACCCAGGTCCTCGACCGCCACCACACAGCCGAACCGCTCGGAGAACAGCTCGGAGAGGATGCGCGGAATCGGCTCGCGGGGATTCTCGCCGTCCAGCCACCGGCGCACCCGCGAGGTGTCGGTGGAGATGTGATGGGCGCCCAACTGGCGTGCTCTGCGGTTCACTTGGCGCGCCAGCTCGCCCTTCGACCAGCCGCTGCGCACGAACCAGGAGTTGAGCAGTTCGTTTGGGCGCTTCTCAGCGTTCGCACCACTTCCGCCATTGCCGCCCACTGGAACGCCCCCATTCCTCAAGACACTTGCACGGCCCACGCCAAGCCCTACCAGAATGCCGCGCGATGCGGCCCTCCGTCCGGAGAACGTCACCCATCGAACAGGAAACCGACTTGCCTCCGGCATACCCACGAGTGCACAACTCTCAGGGCTTGTGCACTGAAAGTAATCCTACGATCACCCCTCCCGCGAGGGCGATCGCGGAAACGCCACCATTCGCCACCCCTTCGAATGAACTCCCCGCCCGCTACAAGCGATTGACTTGACAGTGGACGACCGACAGTGGGCGGAACGGAGCACTTAGGGGCGCGAATGACCGAGCGCACCACCTCTTGACCATCGGGCGCCGCTCGAAAACAGAGGGTCACGATCCGATTCCGTCACGTAACCGCGCTGCGCTCGACCCGTTGGAGGGGGCATGGGCTTCACGATCGGCGGCATCCGGGGGACCGACAAGCCCCGCACCGGTTCACGGCGGCGGGGCCGCGCGTCGGACTGCACCGCGGTGGCCGAGTACACCGGACTCTGGGGATGGGCCGCGGTCCCCGGAGCCCGCGCGCTGGACGGCCGCTGCTCCTGCGGCGCGGCCGACTGCCCGTCCCCCGGCGCCCATCCCCTGAACTTCGCCCCCGAGGTCCCGGCCGGGGCGCGGCTCGACGAAGTGACGGAGACCTGGGGCCAGTTCCCCGGCGCCGCCGTGCTGCTGCCCGTGGGGCGCGCCTTCGACGTGATCGAGGTGGCCGAGACCGCGGGCCGCCGGGCGCTTGTCCGCCTGGAGCGCATGGGCCTCCCGCTCGGCCCGGTGTCGGCGGCCCCGGACGGCCGCACGCACTTCTTCGTGGCCCCGGGCGCCGCCGCCGAACTCCCCCAGCTGCTCTACCGCATGGGGTGGGACGACACCGACATCGACCTGCACGGCCGGGGCCCCGGCGACCACATCACCGCCCCACCGTCCGACCACGCGGGCCTCGGCCCGGTCCGCTGGCTGCGCGCCCCGGACCTGGACTCGGCGACGAATCCTCCTCAGGCCAGGCTCGTCCTCGGGACGTTGGCGTACGTCGCGCACCGCTCCCCGGCGTAGAGCCGCCCGCACACGGAAATGCCCGCCCCGGCTGCACCCTGGGGCGGGCATTTCTTCACGTACGGTGCGGGAGCGCCCCGAAGGGGCACGGTGAACTACGCGACCAGCCACGACGCACCCCGCAGGTGCAACGAGACCGGCAGAACGGCTACTCGCCGATCAACGCGTCCACAAAGGCCTCGGGCTCGAACGGCGCCAGATCATCCGCACCCTCGCCAAGACCCACCAGCTTCACCGGCACGCCCAGCTCGCGCTGCACGGCGACGACGATTCCGCCCTTGGCGGTGCCGTCCAGCTTCGTCAGGACGATGCCGGTGATGTCGACGACCTCGGCGAAGACCCGCGCCTGCACCAGGCCGTTCTGCCCGGTCGTGGCGTCGAGCACGAGCAGGATCTCGTCCAGCGGCGCGTGCTTCTCGACGACGCGCTTGACCTTGCCGAGCTCGTCCATCAGGCCGGTCTTGGTGTGCAGCCGGCCCGCGGTGTCGATGAGGACGACATCGGCGCCCTCCGCGATGCCTTCCTTGACCGCGTCGAAGGCGATCGACGCGGGGTCGCCGCCCTCGGGGCCGCGCACGGTGCGGGCGCCGACGCGCTCGCCCCAGGTCTGCAGCTGGTCGGCGGCGGCCGCGCGGAAGGTGTCCGCCGCGCCGAGGACCACGGAGCGGCCGTCGGCGACGAGGACACGCGCGAGCTTGCCGGTGGTGGTGGTCTTGCCGGTGCCGTTCACCCCGACGACCATCACGATGCCGGGCGTCTCCAGGCCCGACTCGGTCTTCACGGCGCGGTCGAAGTCGGTGCCCTCACGCGTGCCGAGCAGCGCGATGAGCTCCTCGCGAAGGAGCGCGCGCAGCTCGTCCGGGGTGCGGGTGCCGAGCACGCGGACGCGCTCACGGAGCCGCTCGACCAGTTCCTGGGTGGGGGCGACGCCGACGTCGGCGGTGAGGAGCGTGTCCTCGATCTCCTCCCAGGTGTCGTCGTCCAGGTTGTCGCGGGAGAGGAGCGTGAGCAGCCCCTTGCCGAGCGCGTTCTGCGAACGGGAGAGCCGGGTGCGCAGGCGGACCAGGCGACCTGCGGTGGGCTCCGGGGTCTCGATCTCCGGGGCGGCCTCGGGGGCCTCCTCGGTGACCACCGGGGCCTCGGCTCCGGCGCCCGGGAGTTCCACCTCCTCGATCGTGCGGCGCGGTTCGTCGCGCGGCGTCTCGGCCTCGTCGCCAACCTGCGGTTCGGCGGGAGGGGCGGTGATGGTGGGCGTGGTCGACGGGGCCTGCGGCGGCAGCTGCTTCTTCTTGCGGCTGCCGATCACGAGCCCGCCGAGCGCGCCGATCACGACCACGGCGATGACTACAGCAAGGATGACGATTTCCATAACCCACCCAGTATCAGTCATGGGTGCAACACGGGCCCAGACTGTAGCTTCATCCAAAGAACATAAGCTCATAGAGGGCACTACTCGGACTAAAGTACGATGGAGCTCTCCGTATCAACGCGCGTAGAGTCCTTGCGATCACCCCCACGGACGGATCGCGGCGTTGCGATCCGAGCGAGAGGCACGGAACCACCCCCATGAGCACCACCGCCGAAAACGAAGGCGCCCTGGAGACACGCGGCCTCGAGCCCGTCCCCGACTCCGAGCGCACGGGCCGCACCCGCGAGCTTTTCCCCACCTGGGTCGCGGCCAACATCAGCGTCCTGCTGCTCACCATGGGCGCGGGCCTCATCGTGACCAACGGCCTCAACTTCTGGCAGGCGCTGGTCGTCGCCCTCGTCTCGCCGGTCCTCAGCTACGGCCTCGTCGGGCTGATCTCGATCGCGGGCAAGCGCGGCGGCTCCCCGGGCATGACGCTCTCGCGCGCGGTCTTCGGCCAGCGCGGCAACCTCTTCCCGGGCGCGCTGATCTGGATCGCCCGGTGGGGCTGGGAGACGATCAACGCGGTCACCGGCGCGTACGCGATCATCGTCGTCCTGGACATCTGCTTCGGCGTGAAGTCCAGCACCTGGCTCACCGTCGTCACGCTGGTCGCCTTCGTCGCCTGTACGTTCGTCATCAGTGGCCTCGGCCGCAAGGTGCTGCACATCTGCAACACCTGGGCGACGTACCTCTTCGGCGCGTTCAGCGTCCTCGTCCTGATCTACCTCATCGCCAACACCGCCTGGTCGGACGTCTTCTCCCGGCCCGCGGGCTCCACCGCGGCGATGGTCGCGGGCGTCGGCGTGATCGCCGCCGGCGGCATCAGCTGGGTCCCCACGGGACCGGACTTCACCCGCTACCTGCCGCGTACGGCCTCCAGCAAGGCCCTGGTGGGCAACGCGGTCGGTGGCGCCGGCATCGTCGTCGTACCGATGGTCCTGATGGGCGCGGTCATGGCCGTCAGCACGCCGAGCCTGTCGAAGGCCACCGACCCGGTCTCCTTCCTCGGCCAGCTGCTCCCGACGTGGATCGCGGTGCCGTACCTGGTGATGGCCCTGATCGGCATGCTGCTCATCAACTCGATGTCGATGTACTCCGCGGGCTTCACCGCGATGACCCTCGGCATCAAGGTCCCGCGCACCTGGGCCGTGAGCATCAACGCGATCATCAGCCTGATCTTCGGCTACCTCCTCATGAACGTGGCCAGCAGCTTCATGGGCTCCTTCATCTCCTTCCTGACGCTGCTCGCGGTCGCGTTCTCCGCCTGGATCGGCGTCTTCGGCATCGACATGCTGCGCCGCACGACGTACGACGGTGAGGCGCTGATGGACACCAAGCGCACCAGCGCCTACTGGTACAAGGCGGGCTTCGCCTGGCAGGCCATGACCGCGTGGGCGGTCGCCCTGGTGATGGGCCTGCTCTTCACCAAGGTCGACTGGTTCAGCGGCCCGCTCGCCACCTCCTGGGTCGGCCGCAACGGCCTCGGCTGGCTGGCCACGATCCTCATCGCGGCCGTCCTTTACGCGGTCCTTCCGCGCACCCCGGCCGTCGAGACCCCCGGCGGCAAGGGCGACGACACTGAGCTGGTCTCCGCCTGATCCGGAGCAACTCCCGCCGGACACTGTTCATCTGACGCCACGTCAACTACCGTCCCCCTTCGCCGCCCATGGTGAAGGGGGACGTTCCGTATGCCCGTCACAGTCGTCCGTTTCAACCTCGTCGATCCCGATGCCACGCCCGGCTCGCTGAGCGAACGCTACAAAGCCGCCCTGGAGATGGCCGCGTACGCGGACGACCGGGGCATCTCCACCGTGCAGACCGAGGAGCACCACGGCGTCGGCAACAACTGGCTGCCCTCGCCCTTCACGTTCGCGGGCGCGGTGTTCGGCGCGACCCGGCGCATCGCGGTCACCGTCTCCGCGATCATCGGCCCGCTGCACGATCCGCTGCGGCTCGCCGAGGACATCGCCGTACTCGATCTGCTGAGCGGCGGCCGCCTGGTGACGGTGGCGGGGATCGGCTACCGGCCCGAGGAGTACGAGGCGTTCGGCGTCGACTGGAAGCGGCGCGGCAAGCTCCAGGACGAGCTGCTCGAGACGCTGCTGCAGGCCTGGACGGGCGAGCCCTTCGAGTTCCGCAGCCGCACCGTGCGCGTCACCCCGCGTCCGCACACCCGGCCGCACCCGCTGCTCCTGGTCGGCGGTTCCTCGCAGGCGGCGGCCCGGCGCGCGGCCCGGCTCGGCCTGCCGTTCTTCCCGAGCGCCCATCTCCCGGACCTTGAGGCGTACTACAACGACCGCCTCGCGGAGTACGGCACCGAGGGCTGGACGATGATGCCCGCCGCCGAGACCCCGCTCCTGCACATCGCCGACGACCCGGACCGGGCCTGGGCCGAGCACGGCGAGCACTTCCTGCACGAGGCCCGCACCTACGCGTCCTGGCAGTCCAAGGACATCCGCTCGGCGGTGAAGTCCGCCGCCACGACGGTCGACGAGCTGCGCGCCGAGGGCGTGTACCGCATCCTCACGCCCGACGAGTGCGTCGCGTACGTCCAAGGGGGCGCCGCCAATCTCGTATTGCACCCGCTGTCCGGCGGGATGCCGGTCGACGAGGGATGGCGCAGCCTGCACCACTTCTGCGAAAACGTACTGCCCCGGATCAAGGAATAGGTCCTTGGTCCGGGGCAGCATCCTCAGAGGAGGGGCAGCGGGGATTAGCCCATCTCCTCCAGGGTCTTGCCCTTCGTCTCCTTGACGAACTTCATGACGAAGGGGATCGAGAGTGCGGCGAAGGCGCCGTAGATGATGTACGAGCCGGTCAGGCTCCACTCGGACATGCTCGGGAACGTCTTGGTGATCGCGAAGTTGGCGAGCCACTGTGCGGAGGCGGCGACACCGAGGGCGGCGGCGCGGATCCGGTTCGGGAAGATCTCGCCGAGCAGCACCCAGACCACCACGCCCCAGGAGAGCGCGAAGAAGAGCACGAAGAGGTTGGCGGCGATGATCGCGGTCAGACCCTGCGCGTCCGGCAGCGAGACGTCGCCGCCGGAGCCGGTCCGGTACGAGAACGCCCAGGCCATGGTGAACAGCGCGAGGGCCATGCCGGCGGAGCCGATCAGGGCCAGCGGCTTGCGGCCGATCCGGTCGACGAAGATCATCGCGATGACCGTGCCGACGATGTTCACGATCGACGTCTCGAACGAGTACAGGAACGAGCTGCTCGGGTCGTGCCCGATCGACTGCCACAGCTGGTTCGAGTAGTAGAAGATCACGTTGATGCCGACGAGCTGCTGGAACACCGAGAGCCCGATGCCGACCCAGACGATCGGCAGGAAGCCGACCTTGCCGAGCAGGTCCTTGAACGAGGGCTTGTGCTCGCTGACCAAACCGTGGTGGATCTCGGCGACACGCGCGTCCAGGTCGATCTTGTGGCCCTCGACCTCGCCGAGCACCTTCTTGGCCTCGACGTCACGGCCGACCTGGACCAGGAAGCGCGGCGACTCGGGGATGACGAAGGAGAGCAGGCCGTAGAGGACGGCCGGGATGACCATGACGCCGAGCATCAGCTGCCAGGCCTCCAGGCCCATCAGCTCGCCGCGCTGGTCGTCGTCCGCCCCCTTCAGGATGCCGTAGTTGACCAGCTGCGAGACGGCGATGCCGATGACGATCGCGGCCTGCTGGAAGGAGGCGAGGCGGCCTCGGTACGCGGGCGGGGCGACCTCGGCGATGTAGGCCGGGCCGATGACGGAGGCCATGCCGATGCCGATACCGCCGATGAAGCGCCACACCGTCAGGTCCCAGGCCGCGAAGGGCAGGGCGGAACCGACGGCGCTCGCCGCGAAGAGGACGGCGGCGATCTGCATGCAGCGGATGCGGCCGATGCGGTCGGCGATGCGCCCGGCGACCGCGGCACCGACGGCGCAGCCGAGCAGCGCGGTGGCGATGATCCAGCCGAGCGTGTTCGCGTCGACGTCGAAGCGGTCCTGGATGGCGACGGTGGCGCCGTTGATCACGGAGCTGTCATAGCCGAAGAGGAAGCCGCCCATGGCGGCGGCCGCCGTAATGAAGATGACGTGGCCGAGATGATCCGGCTTGGCCTCTCTGCCTTCGGGCTGCGGCGCCTTCGTTGTGCTGGTCACATGGACTCCTCGGGCCACCGGCTGCATTGCCGGGGGTGGGGGCGAGCACTTCAAGTGGCGCACAACTTCACGCCGCCCACCACCTGAAGGTAAAAGCAACGTTGCAGAGACTATGCCTTCAAGTTTCGAAGTCAATACCCGGGTTCCTGTGAATTTCAGGCACGCGTGAGGTTAACTTCGTTCAAGTCTTGAAGTAGTGACGACCTAGTGAAGAGAGTGCACGGCGGGCTAGCGAAGCCGCTGGCTGATCACCTTCGAGACGCCGTCGCCCTGCATGGACACGCCGTAGAGCGCGTCGGCGACCTCCATCGTCCGCTTCTGGTGCGTGATCACGATGAGCTGCGAGGCCTCCTGCAGCTCCTCCATGATGCGGATGAGCCGCTGCAGGTTGGTGTCGTCGAGCGCGGCCTCGACCTCGTCCATCACATAGAAGGGACTGGGCCGCGCCTTGAAGATCGAAACGAGCAGCGCCACGGCGGTCAGCGACCGCTCGCCGCCGGACAGCAGCGAGAGCCGCTTGACCTTCTTGCCCGGCGGACGCGCCTCGACATCGACGCCGGTGGTGAGCATGTTGTCGGGATCAGTGAGGATCAGCCGTCCCTCACCGCCCGGGAAGAGGCGCGAGAAGACCCCTTCGAACTCCCGGGCCGTGTCCCGGTAGGCCTCGGTGAAGACCTGCTCGACGCGTTCGTCGACCTCCTTCACCACCTGCAGGAGATCGGTGCGCGTCTTCTTCAGGTCCTCGAGCTGCTCGCTCAGGAACTTATGGCGTTCCTCCAACGCCGCGAACTCCTCGAGCGCCAGCGGGTTCACCTTCCCGAGCTGCTGATACGCCCGTTCGGCTGACTTCAGCCGCTTCTCCTGCTCGCCCCGGACGTACGGAACGGGCTTGTTGCGCGGGTGCTCCGGGTCATCGGGCAGCTCCTCGCCCTCGGCGGGCGGCGACGGCGGCACGAGCTGATCGGGGCCATAGTCGGCGACAAGGCCCGCCGGCTCCACTCCGAGCTCCTCCAGCGCCTTGGCCTCGAGCTGTTCGATCCGCATCCGCTTCTCGGCACCGAGCACCTCGCCCCGGTGCACCGAGTCCGTCAGCTTGTCCAGCTCCGCCTTGAGGTCACGGCCCTGGTTCCGCTCGGCGACCAGGTCGCGCTCCCGGAGCTCCTTGGCGCGCTCGGCCGCGCCGCGCTCCTCGTCGGCGCGTACGAGAGAGACCTCGACGTGCGCGAGGAGCTGCCGGGCGCCGCGTGCGACGGCGTCGGCGACCGCCGCCTCGTGCCGCAGCCGGGCCTTGCGCTGCTCGGCACGCGCGCGTGCCTCGCGTTCGCCGCGCGCGGCCCGGTCGAGCGAATCGGCACGGCCCGCAAGACCCTTGACCCGCTCCTCATGCGTACGGACCTGAAGCCTGGCCTCCATCTCGGTCTGCCGCGCGTTGGCCCCGTCGGCGGCGAGCCGATCGCGCACGGCGGTGTCGGGCTCCTCCTCGGCCGGTGCCTCCTCGGCGACCATCAGCCGCTCGGCCAGCTCCTCGGCCTCCTCGACCGCCTTGTCGAGCGCGTCCTGCGCCTTGGCAGCGGCGGCGGCACTGCGCTCGGCCTCACCTGCGGCGCCGCGCGCCTGCCCGGCGAGCGCCCCCAGCTGCTGGGCCACGGCCGACTTCTCCCGGTCGGCGGCGCGCCTGCGCTCCCCCAACTCCTCGACGAGCGCGGCCACTTCCTTACGCCGCTCGCCCGCGATGTGCTGCTCTTCGGCGAGCCGCTCGCAGGCCGTGCCGAGCTCGGCGAGTTCGGCCGCGGCCTCGTCGACGGAGGCCTGCACCTCCAGGAGGCTGGGCGCACCCGCGGACCCGCCCTGCGCGAAGTGCGCCCCGAGCAGGTCACCTTCGGTGGTCACCGCGGTCAACTCGGGCCGTGCGTAGACGAGATCCTCGGCATCCTCGAGCGTCCCCACGGCCACGATGCCGCGCAGCAGCCGCCGCACGGCAGGCATCAACTCATCGGGCCCGCGCACCAGTTCGGCGACGAAGGGCGGGCCTTGGACGACTGCGGACCGGGCACCATCGGGGGCGCCGCCGAGCTGACCGGGCAGCGCCTGCGCTCGGGCACTGCTGCCGGGGACCTCCGGTCCACGCGGGCCCGCACCCCCCGACTCCGCACCGCGCGCGCCGGCCGAGCCGCCGTAGCCCCCGTCCCACGCGTCCGGCGCCCCCGCCAGCAACAGCGCGGCCCGCCCCCCGTCCTGTTTCCGCAGCAGTCGGATGGCCTCCGCTGCCGAAGCGGGTGTGCTCACCGCGATCGCGTCCGCCGCGGCACCGAACGCGGCGGCGACCGCGACCTCGTACCCCGGAGCGATCGTGAGCAGCTCGGCCGCGGGTCCCAGGAGCCCGGCGATACGGTCCTTGGCGGCGAGCAGTGCCCCCGTGCCGTCCTTGCGGCGGAGGCCGAGGGAGAGTGCCTCGTGCCGGGCGGCGACCGCGGCCCGCTTGCGTTCGGCCGCGGTGGCCGCCTCCCGCGCGGCGGTGAGCGCGGCCTCGGCGTCGGCGAGGGAACGCTTCGCCTCCTCGTGCCGCCCGGCGAGCTCCGCGTCACCGGCGTCGAGCCCGTCGACCTCCGCCTTCAGCTGCTCGTACTCCTCCTGGGCGGCGACGGCGCGCTCCCCCGCCTCGTCGCGGGCCACGGCGAGCCGGTCGATCTCGGCCTGTGCGGAGCCCGCCCGCGAGCGCGCCGCGTTGACCTGCCCGTTCAGCCGCGCGAGCCCCTCGCGCCGGTCGGCGATGGCCCGCGCCACGTCCTTCAGGCGACGCTCCTCGACCGCCAGCTCCCGCTCCAGGTCGGCCCGGTGGCCCACCGTGTCCTCAAGCGCGTGCTCGGCCGCTTCGAGGGCCGCAGCCAGCTCCGCCTCCTGCTCACGGATCCGCGCGGCCTCGCGCTCCATGTCCTCGGGGTCGCGGCCACGGCGCTCCTCCGGCGGCGCGGCGGTCGCGCTCTTGACCCGGGCGTCGGCGAGCGAGACGGTGCCGCGCACCCGCTCGGCCAGCTGCGACAGCTCGTACCACGTCTGCTGCGCCTGCTGGAGCCGCGGCGTGAGGCGCCGCACCTCGTCCTCGAGCTCGGCCTCCCGCTGCAGTGCCTTCTTCAGCTCGGCCTCGGCGGCGTCCTTGCGCTGCTTGAGCGCGGCCTCGTCCGCGACCTCGGTCTGCAGCGCGTCTCTGAGTCGTACGAGATCGTCGGCGAGGAGCCGGAGGCGGGCATCGCGCAGATCGGCCTGGATGACGGCGGCCCGCCGGGCGACGGCGGCCTGCCGACCCAAGGGCTTGAGCTGGCGCCGCAGTTCGTCGGTGAGGTCCTGGACGCGGGCGAGGTTGACCTGCATCGCGTCGAGCTTGCGCAGCGCCTTCTCTTTGCGCTTGCGGTGCTTGAGAACGCCGGCGGCCTCCTCGATGAAGGCCCTGCGTCCCATCGGGTCGGCGTGCAGCACCCCGTCGAGCTGGCCCTGCCCGACGATGACGTGCATCTCGCGGCCGATGCCCGAATCGGAGAGCAGTTCCTGGATGTCGAGGAGGCGGCAGGTGTCCCCGTTGATCTGGTACTCGCTGCCGCCGTTGCGGAACATGATCCGCGTGATGGTGACTTCCGCGTACTCGATGGGGAGCGCGCCGTCGGAGTTGTCGATGGTGAGGGACACCTCGGCCCGGCCGAGCGGCGGCCGCCCGGTGGTGCCGGCGAAGATGACGTCCTCCATCTTGCCGCCGCGCAGCGACTTGGCGCCCTGCTCGCCCATGACCCAGCTGAGCGCGTCCACGACATTGGACTTGCCGGATCCGTTGGGTCCGACGACGCAGGTGATGCCCGGCTCGAACTTCAGCGTCGTGGCGGACGCGAAGGACTTGAAACCGCGCAGGGTGAGGGCCTTGAGGTGCACGCCGTCGGACTCTACCTTTCACTGTCAGTTTCACCCATGAAGATGCAGGGCACATCAGACGTTAAAGGAAGCAGACGGCACGGGGGCAAGAAAGAAGGGACGCCGAAGCGTCCCTTGCAGATCTGGACAATCGATCTGGACAAGCGGCTGACATGGGCAGCCCGACCACTTGCGTTAGCAGGCAGCTCACAAGGCGAAAAGCGCGTGACGCACAATGATCTTTACGTCAATGATCGTTGCGCAGCACCTTGCGAGGAAAAACGCCTTTACCGAGATGGCAGTGGTCAGGTGAGCGCAGGCTCCGCCTGGGGTACGTCGATGCTCTCCAGGAGCGATTCGTGAGAAGCGGCAGCCGCGAGCGCGTCGTTCTCGGCCTGGATCTTCACGAGCTCAGATTCCAGGTCCTGGACGCGCTGCTGGAGCCGTCGCATCTCGGCGAGAAGTCGCGGGTCGGAACCGCCGACGTAACCGAGAAGCGCCTTTGCCATGATGGATGGTCCTCCACAATGAGTGACCGACCGAAGCGGTGTGGGTCGTGAGGGAATCGCACCCGCGGTGCTTGGCACTCGTTGTTCCTGCTGGTCTTGCTGGCCGTTCTCACATGCCAAACAGCTAAGGTGCGCGGGGCTTCCAGAGTCTCACCAAAAAGTTTGACGGTCAACACGATCACGCCCCGTATTGGCGGGCAACCCGGGGGCATCTCGCCGTCAAAACTGCGGCGCTGCCTCTGCTGCGGGGCCCTGGGGGCGTGTCGATCATCCTTACTTGCGGAGCCTGCCACGACACGCGGTTCTTGGCAACCACCAGGTCTTTCCTGCCCCCGGCAGTTGCCTTCGGCACTCCTGCGCGGGCCCGCACTTCCAGTCTCCCTCAGCGAATCGCGAACGTCTCGTAGATACCGCGCGGGGTGTCCCAGATCTCAGTGACTCCGTCGACGCGACCGGGTGTGTCGCCGTCCCGCAGCCAGTCGAGCAGCGCCTCGGCGCCCGCTCGGGGACCCTCTGCGACCACTTGTACGCGACCGTCCTCCAAATTGAGAGCAAAACCACTCAGGCCGCCGATCTCCAGGGCCCGCGCCCGTGTGAACCAGCGGAAACCCACGCCCTGCACCCGGCCGCGCACCCAGGCGGTGAGTCTGACTTCTTCGTTCATAGGTGCACGCTAACCGGCCAATTGCTCTCGGAGCACTTCGCCCCCATGCGCCATCGCGTACAGTCCCGACTCGATGAGCCTCACTCGTATGGGTGAGTCACGTTGACCGCTAGGACGAGGAAGGCCAGAGATGGGACGCCACCGACGCTCCGGCGCAGGGGGAGCCGCCACCGGCCGCGCCACTGGGGCACCCGCCTCGTACGCCGACGACTACGCGGGCGCCCCCGAGCCCCGCACCGCCGCCGTGTCGCACCGCCGCAAGGGCCGTGTCGCCGCACCGGTGCGCACCGGCCTGCTCGGCGTGTCCGCCGCTGTCGCGATGGGCGCCGTGGCGATCGCCTCCGGCCTTGTTCCCGGCTCCGACAACTACTCGCTGGGCGGTGGCGACTCCAACAAGGTGCGCTCCGCGAGCTCCCCCACCGGTGTGGCGGCGCAGGGCGGCGCGGACGCCGAGGCCGACGCGGGACGCGAGTCGACCCCGCCGAGCCGTGACACGGACCGCTCCGAAGCACCGGACCCGTCCCCCTCGCAGTCCACCGCGAAGCCCTCGCGGACGCCGTCCGAGAAGCCCTCGTCCCAGGCACCGAAGCCCAAGCCGGAGCCGGAGGAGAAGACGCAGGCGCCGAGCCCGTCGCGCACCGCCCCGCAGAAGCCGAAGGCGCCGCCGGCCGCGAGCCCGAAGCCGCCGCCCGCGGAGTCCGCGGCCGAGGCCACGGTGCTCACCCTCGTCAATGTGGAGCGGGCCAAGGCGGGCTGCTCCCCCGTGCGCGCGGACGACTCGCTGGCCTCGCTGGCCGGTGACTTCAGCTCGGACATGGCCACCCGCGACTTCTTCGACCACACCGACCCGGACGGCGCGACCCCGTGGGACCGCGCCGAGAAGGCCGGGATAGCGGATCTGGGCGGCGAGAACATCGCGCGCGGCCAGGCCAACGCCCAGTCCGTGATGGACGCCTGGATGAACAGCGCGGGCCACCGCGACAACATCCTCAACTGCGACTACAAGACCCTGGGCGTCGGCGCGCACTTCGCGCCGGGCGGCCCTTGGTGGACGCAGGACTTCGGCTTCTAGAACACACCGAAACTCCGGCTTCCGGGCCGCACCGGCCGGGTCTCAGGCGGCGACGGCCGCCCGGCCCGTCACGAACACCCGCGCGGTCTCCGTGATCCGCCGGCCCAGGTGCTCGGCCGTGGCGATGTCCGCCTTGTGTACGCCTTCGGGGCCCTCGTCGGAGTTGGTCTGAGCGGCGGCGCCCGAGAAGAAGCCGAGGCGGTTGAGGTCGTTCTCGGAACCCTGGGTGGAGTTCCAGCCCGGCATCAGGCCGAGGTTCACCCAGTGCATGGCGTGCTGCGCGGCGAGCGTCTGGAAGAACTGCAGGGTGTGCAGCTTGTCGCCGCTCTTGGAACCGGAGTTGGTGAATCCGGCGGCCAGCTTGTCGTGCCAGGACTTGGCGAACCAGCGCTTCGACGAGGCCTCCGCGAAGACGTGGAAGGCGCCGGAGGCCGTGCCCATGTAGGTGGGCGAGCCGAAGACGATCGCGTCGGCGGCGTCGAGCAGCTCCCACTCCGCGTCGGTGATCTCGTCGACCTTGATCAGGTGCACGGTGGCGCCCGCGTCCGCGGCTCCGGCGCGGACCGCCTCGGCGACGACAGTGGTGTGGCCGTAGCCGGAGTGGTAGGCGATCGCGACAACGGGGCTTGTCATGTCGGGCGTGCTCCTCATGCGAATGCGAATGCGAATGCGAATGCTCAGGCGAATGCGACAGGTCGGCGTGCGACAGGTCGGTGGTGGCCTCGGTGAGGCACGAGAAGAAGGAAAGCACTAACTTTTGGTTAGCGCAATCTGATGGTTAGCGCTGCGCGCGAGTATGCTGTCCGCATGGATGCGACCACCCGGACCGAAGACGCCCCGACCCCGGACCTGGCGTACGACGTGTTCTCCAGGCAGTGCCCCTCGCGCGGCACGCTGGAGCACGTCACGGGACGCTGGGGCGCGCTCACCCTGGGCGCGCTGAACGACGGCACGTTCCGTTTCAACGAACTGCGCCGCCGTGTCGACGGCGTGAGCGAGAAGATGCTGTCCCAGACGCTGCACGCGCTGGAGCGCGACGGCCTGGTGCACCGCGAGGCGCAGCCCACCAACCCGCCGCGCGTGGACTATGAACTCACCCCGCTGGGACGGGAGTTCGCGCAGCGCCTGATGACCCTCGTGCACTACATGGAGGGCCGGATGGACGACGTACTGGTGGCGCGGGAGCGCTACGACACGGAGCGCGGGGGCCGCTGACAGCGCGGGCAGAAGTAGCTGGAGCGGTTCATCCAGGGACGCCTACGCATCGCTGTTCCGCAGCGGCGGCACGGCTCGTCCTCACGCCCATAGGCGTCGAGCGACCGCTCGAAGTAGCCGGACTCGCCGTTCACGTTCACGTAGAGGCTGTCGAAACTGGTGCCGCCGACGGCGAGGGCCGCGTTCATCACATCCCGTACGTGGCCCAGGAGTTCGGCGGTGCGGGGACGGGTGAAGGTGGCGGTGGGGCGTTCGTAGTGCAGCTTCGCCCGCCAAAGGGCCTCGTCCGCGTAGATGTTGCCGACCCCGCTGATCAACGACTGGTCGAGCAGGGCGCGTTTGATCGTCGTACGACGTCGGCGCAGCGCGGTGTGGAAGGCCGCGTCGTCGAACTGCGCGTCCAGCGGATCGCGTGCGATGTGCGCGATGACGTCGGGCAGCCCTTCGGGGGTGTTCTCGTGCAGCGAGAGCCCGCCGAAGGTGCGCTGGTCGACGAAGCGCAGCTCGGTGCCGAGCGTGTCGGCGAACCCCATCCGGATCCTCAAGTGCTTCTCGTCGGGCGCCTCTTGGGGCTGTACGAGCAGCTGGCCGCTCATGCCGAGATGGGCGAGGATCGAGGTGCCGCTGTCCTCGAGGGGCAGCCAGAGATATTTGCCGCGCCGCATCGCCGTACCGACGCGCTGCCCCTTGAGCCGCTGCGCGAAGTCCTCCCCGCCCGCGAGATGCCGCCGCACGGCACGGGGGTGCAGCACCTCGACCTCGATCACGGTGCGATGAGCCACCCAGCGCTCAAGGCCGCGCCGAACGACTTCGACTTCGGGCAGCTCGGGCACGGGGCTTGTCCATTTCGGAGTAACGGGCGGGTGGGGGAAAAGCTGGTGCCGGCCACCCAAGAGGCGACCGGCACCAAAAACGGTGGAACAGAGGTCAGGCGGAGGGCGCGTCCGCAACCCCGTCAGCCGAGGCGGCAGCCGCCTCCGCCTTGATCCGCTCATCCGCGGCAGCGCGAATCTCACGCCAGGCGGACTCCGCGGCCTGCTGCTCCGCTTCCTTTTTGCTGCGGCCGGTGCCGGTGCCGTACGAGACGCCTCCGACGCGGGCGGCAGCAGTAAAGGTCTTCTCGTGGTCCGGGCCGCTCTCCGTGACGAGGTACTCGGGCACGCCGAGGCTCTCGGTGGCGGTGAGCTCCTGGAGGCTGGTCTTCCAGTCCAGGCCCGCGCCCAGGTTCGAGGACTTCTCGATCAGCGGGTCGAAGAGCCGGTGCACCAGCTCGCCCGCCGCGTCCAGACCCTGGTCCAGATAGACCGCGCCGATCACCGCTTCAAGGGTGTCGGCGAGGATGGATGCCTTGTCCCGGCCACCCGTGCCCTCTTCGCCCCGGCCGAGCCGGATGAAGGAGCCGAGGTCGAGGCCGCGACTGACCTCCGCAAGCGCACGCGAATTGACCACCGCGGCCCGCAACTTGGCCAGCTGGCCTTCGGGCAGGTCGGGGTGGGTGCGATAGAGCGTGTCCGTGACGACGAGGCCGAGCACCGAGTCCCCGAGGAACTCGAGCCGCTCGTTCGTCGGCAGGCCGCCGTTCTCGTACGCGTACGAACGGTGGGTCAGCGCACGCACCAGAAGGGCGGACTCGAGTTGGTACCCGAGCCGCCCTTCCAAAAGCGTGTGGGACGAGGCCGTGTTCTCCGCCTGCTTCTTGGCGTTTTCCGCCTTGGCGTCATCCGCCGTTTTGTGGCTAGACACGGTGCCTCTCACCAGCCGCTCAGACCTCGAGGACCTGGCGCTTGTTGTACGTGCCGCAGCTCGGGCACGCGATGTGCTGCAGCTTCGGCTCCTGGCAACGCTCACACGAAACCAGGGTGGGGACCGCAGCCTTCCACTGCGACCGGCGGTGGCGCGTGTTGCTGCGCGACATCTTCCGCTTCGGAACAGCCACGGCTACTTCTCCTGCTTCTCGTCGACGCCAGCTTCGGCGCCGCTCATCTCGTCCTTCTCGCCGTCCTGGATGGTCCCGGCGAGTCCCTGCAGTGCCGCCCAACGAATGTCGACGGCGTCATGGTGGTGGTCCGGGTCGTCCGCGAGCCGCGCTCCGCACTGGGAACACAGGCCCGGACAGTCGTCCTGGCACACCGGCTGCATCGGCAGTGCGAGCACTACCGCGTCAAGCAGCACAGGCTCGAGGTCGAACATGCCGTCCTCGAGATAGAGCCTGTCCTCGTTTTCTGTGGATTCCTCGGCGCCGCCGGCCGGTTCCGCACTGCGGCCCCGGTCGTCGGCGTCAGGGTACGAGAACATCTCCTGGAAATCCGCGTCGACCTCAAGCTTCAGCGGCTCCAGACACCTTACGCACTCCCCCTCGGCCGATGCACGGGCGGTGCCTGTGACAAGCACCCCTTCCATGACCGACTCCAGGCGGATCCTCAGCTCGACCGGGGCGCCCTGCGGCACTCCGATGACCCCTTCGATGCCGAAGGTCGCCGGCGGACCGGGAGCCTCGACGGAACGGGTCAGCCGCTGCAGCGCACCAGGACGCCGACCCAGCTCGTGTGTGTCGAACACGAGAGGGTTTCGGTGATCAAGGCGAGCACTCAGGGCTTTTCCTGCTTTCGAATCCTGGAAGTTCAAGGAGGCCACCCCGACGCGAGAACCACTTGCTCTCTCACGAGACGGGCAGCCTGGATCGCGGACGTACGCGCGACCGAAGAGCCAGGATACTGGACCATTCGCTCTCGGCCCAATCCGGTCTCGGACAGGCCGCTCGCCCGGTGCTAGCGACCCTGTTCGTACTGGCGCAGCTGCTCCGCGGTGATCATGCCGGTGTCGAAGAGGCTGGCCTCCTCCAGCGCCGCGGGTGCCTCGTACTGAGGCTGCTCGTAGCCCTGCTGGTAGCCGTACGGATCCTGCTGCTGGTACCCGTACGGATCCGGCTGGGCGTACTGCTGCTGATACGCGTACTGGTCCTGCTGCTGGTACGCGTAGGGGTCCGGCTCCTGCTGGGCTGCCGGGGCGTACGGCTGCTGAGCGGGGATCTGGGG
>NZ_SRIC01000121.1 GCF_004684775.1 Streptomyces sp. MZ04 | reverse complement strand
GTGCGGTCAGGAGAGTGTCCAGATCGGTGTTCACAGCGCGCCCCACGGGTCGAGCCAGTGTTCTACACCACCGATTCTGGGCACTCTCCGTCATTCCGGACAGAGCCAAAGCGCATCAACCATCTAGGGCCTGTCCGGTGGGTCAGGCCGGTCTTCGCGCCGGGTGCCGATTGATCAGGGCCGGGTCGCGACCCCGGCAGGACCCATCGGACAGGCCCTAGGACCGCACCTCCGAGCGGTCACCGCCCCACAGCGTGTGGAACGACCCCTCACGGTCCGTACGCCGATAGGTGTGCGCCCCGAAGAAGTCCCGCTGCCCCTGCGTCAGCGCGGCCGGAAGCCGGTCCGCGCGCAGCGCGTCGTAATAGGCGAGGGCCGCCGAGAAGCCCGGCGTGGGGACGCCCTGCCGGGTGGCGGCGACCACGACCGCGCGCCAGTCGTCCTGGGCCGCGCCGATCTCCTGCGCGAACGTCGCGTCCGAGAGCAGGCTCGGCAGGTCGGGACGGGCGTCGTAGGCGGCGCGGATGCGGTCGAGGAAGGCGGCCCGGATGATGCAGCCGCCGCGCCAGATGGAGGCGACCGCGCCCAGGTCGATGTCCCAGCCGTACTCCGCGCTGCCCGCCACGATCTTGTGGAAGCCCTGCGTGTACGACACGATCTTCGAGGCGTACAGCGCCTGCTCGACCTGGTCGGCGAACGCCCGCGCCTCCGCCTCGCCGAGCGGCTTCGCCGCGGGGCCCGGCAAGTCCCGTGACGCCGCCCGCAGTTCGGTGTGCCCAGAGAGCGAGCGGGCGAACACCGCCTCGGCGATGCCCGACACCGGCACGCCCAGATCAAGGGCGATCTGCACCGTCCAGCGGCCCGTGCCCTTCTGTTCGGCCTGGTCCTGCACCACGTCCACGAACGGCTTGCCCGTCTCCGCGTCGACGTGGCTGAGGACCTCCGCCGTGATCTCGATCAGATACGAGTCCAGGCGGCCGGTGTTCCAGGTGCGGAAGATGTCCGCGATCTGCGCGGGGGAGTAGCCCCCCACGTCGCGAAGGAGCTGGTACGCCTCGGCGATCAGCTGCATGTCCGCGTACTCGATGCCGTTGTGCACCATCTTCACGAAGTGCCCCGCGCCGTCCGGGCCGACGTGCGTGACACAGGGGGCGCCGTCCTCGGCCTTCGCCGAGATCCGCTCCAGCATCGGGCCGAGCGCCGCGTACGACTCCTCGGAGCCGCCCGGCATGATGCTCGGGCCGAGCAGCGCGCCCTCCTCGCCGCCGGAGACACCCGTGCCGACGAAGTGGAGTCCCTGCTCCCGCAGTTCGCGCTCGCGGCGCCGGGTGTCCGCGAAGTGCGCGTTGCCGCCGTCGACGATCATGTCGCCCTCTTCGAGGAGCGGGGCGAACTCCTCGATCACCGCGTCCGTGGGCTCACCCGCCTTCACCATGACGACCAGACGGCGCGGGCGTTCGAGCGCGGCGACGAACTCCTTGGCGGTTTCCGTGGGGATGAAGTCGCCCTCGTCGCCGAACTCCTGGACCAGGGCATGGGTCCTGGCCGCCGTGCGGTTGTGGAGGGCGACCGTATAGCCGTTGCGGGCGAAGTTGCGGGCCAGATTGCGTCCCATGACCGCGAGGCCCGTGACACCGATCTGGGCTGACGTGCTGCTCATGCGGTGGCTCCTGGAAGTGGAAGTGTCGGAGGTGTTCGTCAGTATTGCCCCGCGGCGTAGCGTGACATTCCGACACTGTGTCCGACGAAGGAGCCGCCCGTGTCCCATTTCGACATGCCGCTCGACGAACTTCGCCGCTACCGCCCCGGTCTGACGGAGCCCGAGGACTTCGACGCGTTCTGGGAGAAGACCCTTTCGGTCGCACGCGAGCACGACCTGGACGCGCGCTTCGTCCCCGTGGACGTCCCGCTGAGCACGGTCGACGTCTTCGACGTGACGTTCGCCGGGTTCGGCGGCCACCCCGTCAAGGGCTGGCTGATCCTGCCCGCGGGGACGAGCGAGCCGCTGCCCGCCGTCGTCCAGTACATCGGCTACGGCGGCGGACGCGGCCTGCCCCACGAGCGTCTGCTGTGGTCGGCGGCGGGCTTCGCGCACTTCGTGATGGACACCCGGGGTCAGGGCAGCGGCGGTTCGTCGGGAGACACCCCGGATCCGGTCGGCAGTGGACCCGCGTATCCGGGCTTTATGACGCGCGGCATCGAGGACCCGCACGAGTACTACTACCGGCGCCTCTTCACCGACGGCGTACGAGCCGTCGAGGCGGCCCGCGCCCATCCGCTGGTCGACGGCTCGCGGGTGGCCGCGGTCGGCGGCAGCCAGGGCGGCGGGATCACGCTCGCCGTCGGCGGGCTCGTCCCCGACCTGGCGGCGATCGCGCCCGACGTGCCGTTCCTGTGCGACTTCCCGCGCGCGACGACCCTCACCGACCGCCCGCCGTATAGAGAGATCGCTCTCTATATGCAGGCAAGGCGCGGCTCCGAAGAGCGCGTCTTTCAGACACTCTCCTACTTCGACGGCGTGCACTTCGCGGCGCGGGGCCGGGCGCCCGCGCTCTTCTCGGCGGCCCTGGAAGACCTCACGTGCCCGCCGTCCACGGTGTTCGCCGCCCACAACGCCTACGCGGGGGCCGAGCGGTCGATGGAGGTGTACGCCTTCAACGACCACGAGGGCGGCGGCCCCTACCAGCAGGGTGTCCAACTCCGTTGGCTCACCGAGCACTTGACGACATGACCGGCGGGAGTCCCCTCGGCATCGCACCCTTGTCATGGATCGGTCGAAGCGGCTAACTTGCCGCTTTGTCGTGTGTCTGATGTGACTGTTCCGACCCGGCGTTCCGACCTGACGTTCCGACCTGACGTTCCGAACTGACGTTCCGAACTGACTGTGATGTGTGTGTCCGAGGGGGCTCTCATGGCCGTACGCGGCCGGCACCGCCGGTATCAGCCGAACCGGATCAACCGAGCGTCGCTGACCGTCACGGCGGGCGGCGCGGGGATGGCGCTTCCGCTGATCGGCACCGGAACGGCGGACGCGGCCGACGTCGACACCTGGAACAAGGTCGCGGCGTGCGAGTCCACCAACAACTGGAGCATCAACACCGGCAACGGCTACTACGGCGGCCTCCAGTTCAAGCAGTCCACCTGGGAGGCGTACGGCGGCACGGTCTACGCCCCGCGCGCCGACCGCGCCACCAAGGACCAGCAGATAGCCGTCGCCGAGAAGGTGCTCGAGGCGCAGGGGCCGGGAGCCTGGCCGGTCTGCTCGGACCGCGCGGGCCTGACCCGGGGCGGCGACGCCCCGGACGTCACGCCGATGGGCGCCCCCAAGACCTCCAAGGCCCCGAAGGCGCCCCAGCGCGAGGTCAAGGACGTCAAGCCGGAGGTGACACCGCAGTCGACCGCGGGCACCGCCCGGATGTACACCGTCGTCCGCGGCGACACGCTCTCCGGGATCGCCGACGAGCGCCGAGTCGGCGGCGGGTGGCGGCAGTTGTACGACACCAACCGCGAGGTCATCGGGGGCGACCCCGACCTGATCACACCGGGGCAGCGGCTCTCGCTGCACACCGCGCAGAAGAAGAGCGGGCAGCCGGGGGCGGGCCACCGCACCGAGCCGAAGCAGCGGACGGAGCCCAAGCCCAAGCCGAAGGCCGAGCCGAAGCCGAAGGCCGAGCCCAAGCAGCGGGCCGAACCGAAGCCGAAGCCGAAGGCCGAGCCCCGCAAGGCGAAGCCCGCCCAGGCCGCCCAGGGCTTCTCCGCCCCGGTGGCCGCGTCCCCCAGCACGCCCTACCGCGCGGCGGGCGGTTCCTGGTCGAAGGGCTACCACACGGGAGTCGACTTCCCCGTGGCCACCGGCACCTCCGTGAAGGCCGTCGCCGCGGGCACGGTCGTGTCGTCCGGCTGGGGCGGTTCATACGGCTACGAAGTGGTGATCCGGCACACCGACGGCAAGTACTCCCAGTACGGCCATCTCTCGGCGCTCACGGTGAAGGCAGGGCAGAAGGTCGGCGCCGGGCAGCGCATCGCCCGGTCCGGGTCCACGGGCAACAGCACGGGCCCGCATCTGCACTTCGAGATCCGGACGGGGCCCGGCTTCGGAGCGGACGTCGACCCGCTCGCCTACCTGCGCGCGGGCGGCGTACGGATCTGAGCGACGCCCTCGAGCAGATCTGAGCGACGCTCTCGAGCCGCCCTCGAGACGCCGGAAGCCCCCTGAGAATTCAGGGGGCTTCCGCGATCTCAGGGGGTTTCAGCGAGCCTCAGGATCCGATGCGTTCCCGGGGATGGCGGGTGTGGCGGAACAGCACGCGCCGGTGCGGCTCGGGCGTGGGCTGCGAAGGCAGCGCAGGCAGCTCGCGCACCCGCACCTCCTTGGCGTCCGCGACGGTCTCCGCAGCGTCCCCGACGGTCTCCCCGGCGTCCTCCGTGACGGGCTCCGCGGCCACGGGCCCGCCCCTGGCCACCGGCACGCTCGCCGGACGGCCCTCCGCGCCGATCCGCTCCGTGGTCAGCAGGATCAGTCCGCCCCCGGCGACGACCCCGAAGGCCAGCGCGACGGCGGTGCCTGTGGCGCCGTAGCGGAACGATTCGCCGAAGAGCGTGAGCCCCACCGTGGCCGCCACGACCGGATTCACCACCGTCACCGTCGACAGCGGCGCCGCGAGTCCCGCACCGCGGTACGAGGCCTGCGAGATGAGCACTCCGGCGCCCGCGAGGACGGCGATCACCGCGAGGGCCGGCAGCTGCTGCGTCAGCGGTTCGTTGTCCGACCAGTCCACCGCCACGGTCTTGGTGAACACGGAGGCGATACCGAAGGCCACGCCCGCCGCGCCGGCCAGCAGCACACTGCGCACCACCGGATGCCGGTGCGCGGCGTGCGCGAGAGCCATCAGTGCCAGGACGGCGGCGCCGGTGGCGAGCGCCACCATGATCCGCTCGGCGTTGTCCAGGGACTGCTTGTCGGCGGCCTGGGTCAGCGACAGCAGGCCCGCGAGCCCCACGGTCGCCATGATCGCCCCGCGCCACGCGGTGGCCCCCGCCTTGCGGCGTACGAAGACGGCGGCCATCGGCAGGGCGAAGACGATGGTCAGCGCGCCCAGCGGCTGCACCACGCTCAGCGGCCCGTACGCGAGCGCCACCACGTGCAGCAGCGCACCGAGGCCGTTCAGCGCGATCGCGACCCACCACATGCCGCGGCGCAGCGGGGCGTACCGCCGTTCCGGCGTGGTCACCGCGACGCGCTCCTGAAGGATCGCCCCGCCCGCATAGGCGACGGCGGATACGAGGGAGAGCAGCACGGCTACCGTGAGGGCACTCATGAGGTGCTCCACGGTCTGCGATACGCCCTGTGGGCCCGGGGCGTCCGGCGCGACGAACGGTCGGCTTCCATACTCACTACGATCTCGCGGATTCGGCTCCACGTCGTCGTACCTCAGCAGGCAATGGGTCCTACTGCCGATGGAGTACGACCCGGCAGATGTCCTCCCAAGGGTGGGTTACGCGGTAGTTCGGTGGATCATCCAGAATCTCGAAAATTCTTCCGAAACAGAGCCGAGAACGGAGCCGGGAACGGCCCCGTGCGGGCCCCTGGCCGCGCCCCGGGCGACCGCGCGCGGGCGGTCCGGTGTGCCGCCTGCCACCCGTCTCCTGCCGCCCCCAGACACCCGCTCACGCTCTCGCCGCATAGCATCTGACCTGGGCTTTCGTGCTCCCCATCGATACGATTTCCGTTCGTGGAAAGGGGTCCGGATGCACCGGAACATACGCAGTGTCGACGACGTCCTGAAGCTCCTGGACGGGCTGTTCGCGCCGGAAGCGGACCGCTGGAGCGCCGACGCGGCGGACTGGTGGGACGGCTTCTACGACGACCGCTCGCGGCAGGTGCCGTTCTTCGTGGCGAAGCCGGACGAGAACCTGGTCGGGTACCTGGACCGGGGCCTGATCACGCCTGGACGGGCCCTCGACCTGGGCTGTGGCCCGGGCCGCAACGCCCTCCACCTGGCCTCCGCGGGCTTCCGGGTGGACGCCGTCGACCTCTCCCCGACGGCCGTCGCCTGGGCCGAGGAACGGGCCCGCGAGGCCGGCGCGGACGTCCGCTTCCACTGCGGCGACGCCTTCGAGCTCACGCCGGACGAGCTGGGCGGACCCTACGACCTGATCTACGACTCGGGCTGCTTCCACCACCTGCCGCCGCATCGCCGCATCAGCTACCTCGCCCTGCTCGACCGCGCCCTCGCGCCCGGCGGCCATCTCGCCCTCAGCTGCTTCGCCACCGGCGAGATGGGCTCCGAGCTGCCCGACGCGGACTTCTACCGCGCGTCCGGCCTCCAGGGCGGTCTCGCCTACACACCGGAGTCCCTGCGCTGGATCTTCTCCGACCTGACGGAGGTCGAACTGCGCCGCATGCGCGACGAGCCGCCCGAGTCCGCGCACTTCGGTGAGCCCTTCCTGTGGACGGCGCTGTTCCGCCGGGACGCGTAGGGGCTGCCGGGCCGCCCGGCGCCAACCCCTCCGCCTTGCAGCTGCACGCACCAGGGCCCGCTCGGCCCTGGTGAATCGGCGCCCGGCGCGAAGGCCGGCCTGACCCATCGGACAGGCTCTAGGCTCTGCTGTCGTGAAACACCACGTCGGCAACCACCACATCGACCTGGCCGAAGTCGCTTCCGTCGGCGGATTCTTCGCCCTGCGCACGGGAACACCGCCGGGCGGCGCCCAAGTGGCGCCTCTGGCACGGGTGTACGCGGGCGACAGCGGCCCCGGCGGCCCCCTCGCGTTCCGCGTGGACAAGGTCGGCGCGCGGCTCGGCGCGCCCGATGAGCGCGTGGCCGTGTCCGTGGCGCAGTTGGGCCTCGCGGCACGGCTGTGGTCGGTGGCGCTCGGGTCGGCCGCGCTGCACGGCGCGGTGCCGGACCTCGACCCGGAGCTGCTGCACTGGGACGCCGACGGCAGCTCGCCCGACGACCTGTGGCTCACCGACGTACGGGGCAGGACCGCCGACGCGGCCGCCGTCCGCGACGCCGTCCAGGAGAGCCATCTGGCGCCCCTGGCCGACGCACTGCGCTCCCGGTACCGCATCTCCGCCCGCCTGCTGTGGGGCAACGCGGGCTCCGCGCTCGCCGGCGCCGCCCGCGAACTGCACACCTGGGCGCGCCGCACGGGACGTACCGAAGTGGGCGAGCGTGCGCTGGCCCTGGCCGCCGAACTCTTCGCCCACCCCGACCTGCGCGGCACCGGAACCCTCGACGGCACGGCCTTCCGGCGCCGCAGCTGCTGCCTCTACTACCGGTGCCCCGGCGGCGGCCTGTGCGGCGACTGCTGCTTCGAGCGGCCGCCCCACAGGTCCGTGCGGGACTCTTCCCCGCCGGGCGCTTCTGGGTGACCATGAGGGGGCGAACGGCCGACGGCAGGGGCGGACGGACGGGGGGTTCTGCGTGCGAGTGGGACTGCTCACCCGGGAGTATCCGCCGGATGTCTACGGCGGAGCCGGAGTCCATGTCGAGTTCCTCGCACGGGAGTTGCGCTCCCTGATCGATGTCGACGTGCACTGCTGGGGAGAGCCGGACACCGCCGCCGACGGACTCACGCGGCACCAGGCCTGGGAGGCCCTCGAAGGCGCCAACGACGCCCTGCGCACCCTCTCCGTGGACCTCTCCATGGCGGCCGCGCTCACGGGCTGCGACCTCGTCCACTCCCACACCTGGTACGCCAATCTCGCGGGCCACATCGGCAAACTCCTGCACGGCGTCCCGCACGTCATGACCTCGCACTCCCTGGAGCCCCTGCGCCCCTGGAAGGCCGAGCAACTGGGCGGCGGATACGCCCTGTCCAGCTGGGCCGAGCGCACCGCCGTCGAGTCGGCCGACGCCGTGATCGCCGTCTCGCACGGGATGCGCGCCGACATCCTCGCCTGCTACCCGTCCGTCGACCCGGACCGCGTACGCGTCGTCCACAACGGCATCGACACCGGCCTGTACCGCCCCGACCCCGGCACGGACGTCCTGGAGAGCCTCGGCATCGACCCCGAGCGGCCCTACGTCCTGTTCGTCGGCCGCATCACCCGGCAGAAGGGCGTGCCCCATCTGCTGCGCGCCGCCGCCAAGTTGGACCCCGCCGCCCAGCTCGTGCTCTGCGCCGGAGCCCCCGACACCCCGGAGATCGACGCCGAGTTCCGCACCCTCTTCGAGGAGCTCAGCCACGCGCGCGAGGCCGTCCACTGGATCCCGGAGATGCTGCCGCGCCCCCAGGTCGTCCAACTCCTCACCCACGCAAGGGTGTTCGCCTGCCCTTCGGTGTACGAGCCGCTCGGCATCGTCAACCTGGAGGCGATGGCCTGCGGAACCCCGGTGGTGGCATCGGCCGTCGGCGGCATCCCGGAGGTCGTCGCCGATGCGGAGACAGGACTCCTCGTCCCGTACGAGGAAGCGGAACCCGCGGCCTTCGAGACGCGGCTCGCCCACGCCCTGAACCACCTGATCGCCGATCCGCGCGCCGCGACCCGCATGGGCGCCGCCGGACGCGAGCGCGCGGTGAGGGAGTTCGGCTGGGACGCGGTCGCCCGGCGCACGACCCACGTGTACGAGGAGTTACTCGAGTCCAAGTGATCCCAAGTCAGGGGGCGGCGCGATGCGCGGTGGACCTTCGGTGCTCGGAATCGTCCTGGCGGGCGGGGAGGGCAAACGCCTGCTGCCCCTCACCGCCGACCGGGCCAAACCAGCGGTCACGTTCGGCGGCACGTACCGCCTCGTCGACTTCGTGCTCTCCAGCCTCGTCAACGGCGACGTCCTGCGGATCTGCGTACTGACCCAGTACAAGTCGCACTCCCTCGACCGGCATGTGACCACGACCTGGCGGATGTCGAGCCTCCTCGGCAACTACGTCACCCCGGTCCCGGCCCAGCAGCGCCTGGGCCCGCGCTGGTACTCGGGCAGCGCGGACGCGATCCTGCAGTCCCTCAACCTCGTCCACGACGAACAGCCCGACTACATCGCGGTGTTCGGCGCCGACCACGTCTACCGCATGGACCCCCGGCAGATGCTGGGCCGGCACTTCGAGAGCGGTGCCGGAGTGACGGTCGCGGGGATCCGGGTGCCGCGCGCCGACGCGTCGTCCTTCGGCATCATCACACCCGCGCGGGACGGCACGCGGGTCGACCGCTTCCTGGAGAAGCCCGCCGACCCGCCGGGACTTCCCGGCTCCCCGCACCAGGTGTTCGCCTCCATGGGCAACTACGTCTTCACCACGAAGACCCTCGTCGACGCGCTCCAGCAGGACGCCGAGGACGACAACTCCGTGCACGACATGGGTGGTTCGATCCTGCCGATGCTCACCGAGCGCGGCCTGGCCCAGCTGTACGACTTCGACGACAACCACGTCCCCGGCGAGACCGCGCGCGACCACGGCTACTGGCGGGACGTCGGCACCCTCGACGCGTACTACGAAGCGCACATGGACCTGATCTCGGACCAGCCGGTCTTCAACCTGGACAACCGGCGCTGGCCCATCTACACGCACTCCGGCGGGCTGCCGCCCGCCAAGTTCTGCGCGGGCGGCATCGCGAGCGAGTCCATCGTCAGCCCCGGCTCCGTCATCCGCGGCCAGGTCACCCGCTCCGTGCTCTCGCCCGGGGTGACGGTCGAGGAGGGGGCGGTCGTGCAGGGCTCGGTGCTGCACGACAACGTACGCGTCGGGCGCGGGGCCGTGGTCCGGGGCGCCGTCCTCGACAAGAACGTGGACGTCCCGCCCGGCGCGACGATCGGCGTCAACCCCGAACGGGACCAGGAGCTCTACACGGTGTCCAAGGGCGGTGTGATCGCCCTGGGAAAGGCGCAGGTCGTGCCCTTATAGGACGCGCCGTCTGCGCCCCAGCCAGGTCTGCGCGATCACGACGACCGCCAGGAAGGCCCCGCTGACGACCTGTTGGTAGGCGGAGTCCAGCGAGCCGATCTGGTTGATCACGTTCTGGATCACCTTCAGGAGCAGTACGCCGACGAGCGACCCACTGATGAAACCGAAGCCGCCGGTCAGCAGCGTGCCGCCGATGACGACCGCCGAGATCGCCTCCAGCTCCATGCCCGAGCCGAGGATGGTGACGCCGGAGACCAGCCAGGCCGCGTTGAGCGCGCCCGCCAGACCCGCGCAGAGCCCGGACAGGACGTACACGGTGATCTTCGTACGCGCCACGGGGGCGCCCATCAGCGCCGCCGCGTCCTCGTTGCCGCCGACCGCGTACACATACTGGCCGAAGCGGCTGCGACGCAGGACGACCGCGCCCGCGACGAACAGGACCAGGGTGATCCAGACGGGAGCGCCGATGCCGAGCAGCTTGCCCGACGAGTCCGCAGACGGCGAGCGGCAGGAGCAGCGCCACCGCCGTCCCGTACCGCGAACCCCACGCCGCGAGCACCCCGCCCAGTGCGAACAGGGAGCCCACGGAGAGGTCGATTCCGCCGGTGACGATGACGAACGTCATGCCGAGCGCGACGACGGCGAGGAAGGCGGAGGAGACCGCCATGTTCTCGAGGTTGTCACCGCTCAGGAAGGTGTCGAAGCTGAGGGACGCCACGATGACGGCGACCACCAACGTGACCAGGGCGCCGTGCTGTTGGGCCAGCGCGCTGAGCCGCTCCGAGCGTTCGCGGCGGGTGGTTCGTCGTCGCCGGTCCTGTTCGGCTGTGTCTCGGATATCACGGTGCCGGTCACCGCTTGCCGCAGGACCTTCACCGTCCCCGAAGGCTGGAAGATCGGCGACGGCAAGCGCCTCAGGCTCAACTTCGGCGCCGTCGACTGGCAGTCCGAGGTGTACGTCAACGGCACCAAGGTCGCCGAACACAAGGGCGGCTACGACAAGTTCAGCGCCGACATCACCAAGGCCCTGAAGCCGGGCCGCACCCAGGAGCTGATCGTCGGCGTCTACGACCCGACCGACTCCAAGGACGGCGAGAACCCGCCCGTCGGCAAGCAGCGCCTGGACCCCAGCGGCATCTGGTACACCCCGTCGTCCGGCATCTGGCAGACGGTGTGGATGGAGCCGGTGGCCACCGACCATGTCGACTCGCTCAAACTCACCCCCGACGTGGCCGCCAAGGAGCTCACCGTCGAGCCCAAGGGCGTGCGCGACGGCGTGCCGGTCAAGGCAGTCGCGTACGAGGGGAAGACCAAGGTCGCGGAGGCGAGCGGACGCACGGGCGAACCGCTGAAGCTGAAGATCGCCGAGCCGCGCCTCTGGTCGCCCGACGACCCTTTCCTCTACGACCTGAAGGTGACCGTCGGCAGCGACCGGGTCGCGAGCTACTTCGGGATGCGCTCCATCGCCGTGGAGAAGGTGAACGGCATCCCGCGCACGGTCCTCAACGGGAAGCCCACCTTCCTGATGGGCACGCTCGACCAGGGCTTCTGGCCGGACGGACTGCACACCGCGCCGACCGACGAGGCACTCGCGTACGACCTGAGAATGCACCAGCAGATGGGCTTCAACTCGGTCCGCAAGCACATCAAGGTGGAGCCCGACCGCTGGTTCTACTGGGCGGACAAGCTGGGCCTGATGGTGTGGCAGGACATGCCGTCGATGAGCGCGGGACGCACCCCTGACACGGCCGCCCGTGCCGAGTACGAGCGTGAGATGAAGCAGATGATCGACGAGCACGCGAGCCACCCCTCGATCGTCATGTGGGTCACCTTCAACGAGGGCTGGGGCCAGTACGACCAGGGCCGGATCGCCGACCAGGCCAAGTCCTGGGACCCGACCCGCCTGGTCAACGGGATGTCGGGCCTCAACCTCGGGGCCGACGGCGGCACGGGCGACATCATGGACGAGCACGGCTATCCGAGCCCGGCGCTGCCGCCGCACCCCGACGGCGAACGGGCCCTGGTCAATGGGGAGTACGGCGGCCTGGGGCTCGCGGTGCCGGGGCACGCCTGGTCGGTCCAGCAGAGTTACGTGGACGTGGATCCGGCGACGTACACGGAGGAGGCGGTGTGGCGCTCCGGCCCGCGCGGGCCGGAGCGCCTAATCCCGTGGACCGGAGCGCAAATCCCATAGACGGGCGCCCGCACGCTTGGCACGATCACCTCGTGATCATGGATGACGAGAGCCGCGAGCGGGCGGTGCGGGCCGCGGTCCGCAACAACGCCGAATGGTGCGACGCGGTCTGCCGCGCGCACGCCGTGCCGGGCGAGTTCGGGGGAGAGGCGTGGACGAGCGCGCGGCGCACCCCGCCGCTCTACCCCGACGCCGTGACGCTCACCCCCGACGCGTCGCCGGGCGACCTGGTGTCCCGCATCGACACCGGCTCGCCCGGCTGCTCGGTGAAGGACAGCTTCGCCCGCCTGGACTTGGCGCCGCTGGGCTTCTGGGTGCTCTTCGAGGCGCAGTGGATCCACCGTCCGGCGGACAAGGCAGGCGCGGTGGGCAAGGCGGGCATGTCCCCTTCCCAGTACGTGAGTTGGGGCCCGCTCGCGGACGCCGACGCCCTGCCCGCGTGGGAGACGGCCTGGGCCGACGGCGAGGAGGGCGGCGGCCTGTTCCGCGCGGAGTTGCTGTCCGACGACACGATGTTCCTGGCCGGGGCGTCCGCCGCGGGGGAGATCGTCGCCGGCGCCGTCGTCAGCCGCAGCGAGTCGGTGGTCGGCGTCTCCAACCTGTTCGCCCGTGGGGATGCCCCGGGCGGCGAGGAGTCCGCCTGGGCCGGTTGCCTCGCCGAAGTCGCCCGGCTCTGGCCCGGCCTGCCCGTCGTCGGATACGAGAGCGGCGAGAGCCTGGACGCGGCCGTGCGCGCGGGGTTCACCCCGATCGGACCACTACGGGTGTGGCTGCGGTCCGACTGAGGGCCGCGGTTGTCTCCCACCCCTTGACGCGCGCGACACCACGCCCGAAGAATGATCGCGTTCGGCGCTTTGACAACGTTGTCCAAGGATGCCCAAGGAGGCGTTTCCACCCATGAGATGGACCCCACGGCTACGCGGTACCGGGGTGGCGGTGGCTGCGGCCGCGCTTCTCGGGGGAGCCCTGGCCATTCCCGCGGCGCAGGCCGCTCCGGCGGCGGACGGTCGACTGACCGATCTGGTCAACCCGTTCATCGGCACCGAGAACGAGGGGAACACCTACCCCGGCGCGGCCGTGCCCTTCGGCATGGTCCAGTTCTCCCCGGACACCGGCCACAACACCGGCTACGACCACTCCGACACCCACATCCGCGGCTTCTCCACCGTGCATCTCTCCGGTGTCGGCTGCGGGTTGGGCGGCGATCTGCCGGTCCTGCCCACCACGGGCGACGTGAAGGAGACGGACTACGCCCAGTACGCGGCGGAGTTCAGCCACGACGACGAGAAGGCGAGCCCCGGCTCGTACAAGGTGGGCCTCAAGTCCGGCATCGACGCCGAGCTGACCGCGACGAAGCGCACCGGCGTCCAGCGCTACACCTTCCCCGCCACCGACAAGGCCAACGTCCTGCTCAACGCGGGCCAGTCGCTGCACAAGACCGGCTCCACCAAGGTGGAGATCCTCGACAGCCGTACGGTCCGCACGGCGATCACCGGCAGCGGCTTCTGCCAGGACACCAAGCCGTACACGGTCTACACGATCACCCGCTTCGACCGGCCCTTCACCACGTCCGGCACCTGGAAGGGCGACACGGTCACCGAGGGCTCGAAGGAGTCGGCGGCGGGCGACGAGCGCAACGGCGCCTTCGTCCGGTTCGACACCTCCGAGGACCGCACGGTCGAGGCGACCACCGCGCTGTCGTACGTCGATGCCAAGGGCGCCGCGCTCAACCTCCGTACGGAGGGCGGGCGTTCGTACGACCGTGTCGCGAAGGCGGCGCAGGCGGCCTGGGAGGACCGGCTCGACGACGTACAGGCCAAGGGTGGCGGCGAGACCGTGCGCCGGACCTTCTACTCGTCCCTCTACCGCTCGTTCCTCGCGCCGAACATCGGCAGCGACGTCGACGGCCGGTACACGGGCTGGGACCAGAAGACCCACCGGGCCAAGGGATTCACGTACTACCAGAACTGGTCCCTGTGGGACACCTACCGCACCCAGGCGCAGCTGCTCGCGCTGCTCGCGCCGCATGAGTCGCGCGACATGGCGCTCTCCGTCCTGAAGATCGACGAGGAGAGCGGCTGGCTGCCCAAGTGGGGCTACGGCACGGTCGAGACGAACATCATGACGGGCGACCCGGTCACCCCTTTCCTCACCAACGCCTACCAGCAGGGCCTTCTCGAGGGGCATGAGGAGGAGGCGTACCGAGCGCTGAAGAAGAACGCGGACGGTGTGCCGCCCGCCGACTCCGCGCCCGTCGGACGCGAGGCCAACAAGGAGTACTTGAGCGACGGTTTCGCGCCATACATCAAGGGCCGCCCGCACACCAAGCCCGGCGACTCCGATTACGACCACGGCGCCTCCGCGACCTTGGAGTACGCCCTTTCGGACGCGATGCTCGGTCAGATGGCCCGCGATCTGGGGCACGGGGACGACGCGAAGCGCTATGCCGACCGTGCACAGAACTACCGCAAGATCTTTGACGGTTCGACCGGGTTCTTCCGTGCGCGGGACGCGGAGGGCGCCTTCACCGGCCCCGCCGACCCGGCCAAGAGCGAGGGCTTCCACGAGGGCACGTCCTGGCAGTACCAGTGGCTCGTCCCGCAGGACCTGCCCGGCATGGTCGGCCTGATCGGCGGCAAGCAGGCCACCAACGACCGCCTCGACTCCTTCTTCGCGTACGAGCAGCTCCTGAAGGACCCGGCGAAGACCGCGCGCGAGGTGTGGGTGAACGGCCCCTACGACTACTACAACGCGGACAAGTACAACCCGCAGAACGAGCCGGACCTGATCGCGCCGTACACGTACCTCTCGACGGGCCGGCCGTGGAAGACGACCGACGTGGTGCACGCCGCGCTGACCCTCTTCACGGACGCCCCGACCGGCATGACCGGCAACGACGACCTCGGCACGATGTCCGCCTGGAACGTGCTGTCCTCGATCGGCGTCTTCCCGGTGCAGCCAGGCACGGACACCTGGGGCCTTTCCACGCCGGTCTTCGAGCGCGTCGACCTGACGCTCGACCGCCGCTATTACCCGAACGGACGCCTCACGGTGAAGGCGCCGGGCACCTCGGACACCAACCGGTACATCCAGTCGGCGAGCACGGACGGCGCCGACTACGGCAAGACGTATCTGACCACCGACGACATCCGCGACACCCGCGAGCTCTCCTTCACGGTGGGCGACAAGCCCTCCGCGTGGGGCACGTCGGCGGACGCGGCGCCGCCCGCGCTTAAGTGACCCGTCGAACGTGACCCGTCGAACGTGACCCGTCGTGAATCCGCTGGAGTGACGTAATCGATACGCCACATCAGCCCCACAAGGCCCGCCTTCCTCAGGGAGGCGGGCCTTAATCTGTTGTTAACTGTGCGTAGCTTGATCGTACTTGACCGTAGTCGCGCAACGGCGATTGACTGCTCGCTCCACCCCCATCCCCCGCACCGCCCTCGACGCGAGAGCAGACACGTGACGACGACGACTCGGACCGCTGCGACCTCCGACCTGCTCGCACCCCTTGACCTCGCCTTTTGGAACATAGAGACCGCCGAACATCCCATGCACCTGGGAGCCCTCGGTGTCTTCGAGGCCGAATCGCCCGGCGCGGCCGAGCGTGCCGCCGAGCTCCTCGCCTCCAGGGCGACCGCCGTGCCGGGCCTTCGCCTGCGCATACGGTCCGTCTGGCTGCCGGTCGGCGGGGCCGCCCGCACCGCAGCCCCCGGCTTCGACCCGCAGGACCACGTCGCACTCGCCGAGCCCGTGGCGGACTTCCACGCCGCGGCCGGCGCGCTGATGCAGCGGCCCCTGGAGCGCGGCAGGCCGCCGTGGGAGGCGCATGTGCTGCCGGCGGAGGACGGCTCCCGCTTCGCCGTGCTGTTCAAGTTCCACCACGCCCTCGCCGACGGGCTGCGGGCCCTGATGCTCGCGGCGGCGGTGATGGACCCCACCGACCTGCCCACCGCGCGCCCCGTGCCCGAGGAGCCCGCCGCCTCCCGGTGGGACTGGCTGCCCGACCCGCGCAAGCTGCCGGGTCTGGTCCGCGACACCGTCGCCGACGTGGGGCAGGCCCTGGACATCGGCACCTCCGTCGCCCGCGCCACCTTGGGCGTACGTTCATCGGACGCGTTCACATCGGACGCGACCGGCACCCGGCGCACCGCGGGGGTGCCGCTCGATCTGGACGATGTGCACCGCGTACGCAAGACCGTGGGCGGCACCGTCAACGACGTACTGATCGCGGTCGTCGCCGGAGCCCTGCGCCGCTGGCTGGACGAGCGGGGCGACGGCAGCGAGGGCGTGGAGCCGCGCGCCCTGGTTCCCGTCTCCCGGCGCAGGCCGCGCGGCGCACAGCCGCCGGGCAACCGGCTCTCGGGGTACCTCGTCAGGCTGCCCGTGGGCGACCCGGACCCGCTGGCGCGGCTGCGGTCCGTGCGCACCGCCATGGACCGCAACAAGAACGCGGGCCCGAACCGCGGGGCGGGCGCGGTCGCCCTGCTGGCCGATCATGTGCCGCCGCTCGGCCACCGCATCGGCGGCCCCGTCGTCGCCCAGGCCGCCCGGCTGCTCTTCGACATCCTGGTCACCAGCGTCCCGCTGCCCAGCCTCGGCCTGCGGCTCGGGGGCTGCCCGCTCACCGAGGTGTACCCCTTCGCGCCGCTGGCCCAGGGGCAGGCGCTGGCCGTCGCCGTGTCGACGTACCGGGGGCGGGTGCACTTCGGTCTGGTCGCGGATGCGGCCGCGGTGCCCGACCTGGACCTTCTCGCGCGCAGCGTGCGGGATGAGCTCGCGGGGCTCGTCGCGGTGTGCGCCGAGGGCCCGGGTTTGGTAGAGGGGCCCGTCGCTACGTAAAGTCTTCTTCTTTGGAGCATTCGCGGTCACCCGGACGGCCGCGGCATGAGTGACGCGAGGACAGCGGCGATGACGGTGACAGAAGACAGCCTGGAGGCTGCCGGTTCGGCCGAGGAGGCCGTCACGTACGGCCCCGGTATCGACCCCGACCGTCTCGCCGTCTGCCTGAGCGTGCTCGACGAGCTCGACAAGCTGGACGTCGACCACCCCGACGCCATCGCGGTGCGCCGCGCCACGGCCGGCATCTACCGGACCGTGAAGCAGCGCCGCCGCCAGGAGCGGAGGGCCGCCAAAACTGCCCACGACAAGGCGGTTACCGAAGCCACCGCGACCGGCTCCGCCGAGCGGATCGACGACGAGACCGAGGGCCTGCTGCCCTCCTCGCAGACCGAGGAGGGCAGGCTGGCCGGGATACTCCAGCGCCCGCGCTCCTGCTACACCTGCAAGACCCGGTACGTGGAAGTCGACTACTTCTACCACCAGCTCTGTCCGGACTGCGCCCGCCTGAACCGGACCAAGCGCGACGCCCGCGCCGACCTCACCGGCAAGCGCGCGCTGCTCACCGGCGGCCGCGCCAAGATCGGCATGTACATCGCGCTGCGCCTCCTGCGCGACGGCGCCCACACCACCATCACGACGCGGTTCCCCAAGGACGCCATCCGCCGCTTCAAGGCGATGGACGACTCGGCGGACTGGCTGCACCGCCTCGAGGTCGTCGGCATCGACCTGCGCGACCCGGCCCAGTCCGTCGCGCTCGCCGAGCAGCTCGCCGCGGCGGGACCGCTCGACATCCTGATCAACAACGCGACGCAGACCGTGCGCCGCCTGCCCTCCGCGTACGCCGCCCTGGTCGACGGCGAGAGCGCGCCGCTGCCCGCCGGGGAGCTGCCCGCCCACTCCGTCATCGGCGCCTTCAACTCCGGCGCGGTGGACGGCCTGGCCGCGCTGCCCGTCGGCACCAGCGGCATCGACGCGCAGAAGGTCGCCGACCTCGCCCTCGTGGCGGGCAACGCCAGCGTCGCCCGGCACCTCGACGGCACCGCCATCGACGCGGGCGGCCTCGTCCCGGACGTCGTCGACAGCAACACGTGGGTGCAGACCATCGAGCAGATCTCCCCGGTGGAGCTCCTCGAGACCCAGCTGTGCAACTACACCTCGCCGTTCATCCTGATCAGCGCGCTGCGTTCGGCGATGGCCGCCGCGGCGACGAAGGCATCGAGCGGCCGCGCCTACGTCGTCAACGTCTCGGCGATGGAGGGCGTCTTCGGCCGCGGCTACAAGGGCGCGGGCCACCCGAACACGAACGCCGCGAAGGCCGCGATGAACATGGTGACGCGGACCAGCGCCCAGGAGATGTTCCAGACCGACGGCATCCTCATGACGTCGATCGACACCGGCTGGATCACCGACGAGCGCCCGCACTACGACAAGCTGCGCCTCGCCGAGGAGGGCTTCCACGCCCCGCTGGACCTGATCGACGGCGCGGCCCGGGTCTACGACCCGATCGTGCGCGGCGAGGCGGGCGAGGACCTGTTCGGCGTCTTCCTGAAGGACTACGCACCGGGCAAGTGGTAGGACACACTCCCGATAAACGGCCGTCTTATACGGACGACCTATACAAGCGTCATAGACGGCCGTATGGTTTCCGTCATGACGCAGAGAGCGGCACGCCACCTGCCCGCATCTCCCGGCCCCCTCGCCACCTTCGCGCGCTTCGTGGTGTGCGGCGGCGGGATCGGTGTCGTCTCCAGCGGTGCGGTCGTCCTGGTGGCGTCCTGGCTGCCGTGGGCACTGGCCAACGCGCTGGTCACCGTCGCGTCGACCGTGCTCGCCACCGAACTGCACGGACGCTTCACCTTCGGGGTGCGCGGCGGCGGCCGGCTGCGCACCCATCTGCAGAGCGCCGGAACCGCGGCTGCCGCGTACGCCGTGACGACCCTCGCGGTGGGCGTCCTGCACTGCCTACGCCCGGAGCCCGGCGCCCTCTGTGGGCAGGCCGTCTATCTCGGGGCCTCCGGGCTCGCGGGGATCGGCCGGTTCCTGGTCCTTCGGCTCGTCGTCTTCGTCCGGCCGTCGCGTCAGGCCTCGCCCGACGCGGCGCGCAGCCGCTCGTGCACGGCGTACGGGGCGCTCGCACCGGCCGCGGCGGCCCGCACCCTCGTGCCGCCGTCCACCAGGAGGTCCGCCCCCGTCACCCATTCGGCCGCGTCGGACACGAGCCATGCGACGGCCCGCGCCACGTCCTGCGGTTCCCCGATGCGGCCGAGCGGCAGGCTCGCGGCGAGCCGCTCCTCGGCGCCGTCCCAGACGAAGCGGGCGAGTTCGGTGCGCACCAGGCCCGGGGAGACCGAGTTGACCCGCACCAAAGGGGCCAACTCGCCCGCGAGTTGGGCGGTCAGGTGCAGCAGGGCCGCCTTGGTCGTGCCGTACGCGCCCACGTGCGGCCCCACATGGGATGCGCCCTCCGAGCAGACGTTGACCACGCGGCCGCCGTGCTCGCCCATCCAGGCCCGCCAGGCCAGCCGTGTCAGGCGCAGCGCGGCCTCGACGTTCAGGGCGAAGGCGTCGCGCCACCGCGTGAGGTCGACGTCCATCAGCGTGCCGTAGGGGGCGTTCGTCGCGGCGTTGTTCACCAGGACGTCAAGCCGCCCGAACTCCCGTACCGCCAGGGCCACGCAGGCCTCCGCGTGACCGGGGTCGGCCACGTCGCCCGCGAGCCCGACGACCTCCGCGCCCTGTGCGCGCAGAGCGGCGACCGCGGTCCGCAGCGCGTCCGGGTCGCGGGCGGTGATCACCAGGCGGTGTCCGGACTCCGCGAGGGCGTGCGCCACCGCGAGTCCGATGCCTCGGGAGGCTCCGGTTGTGAGAGCTACCGCACACTCCTGATCCGACCGTGACGTCATCCGCGTACGGTCCCACGAAGTCCCCCAAAGGCCCATGGTCCGGACCCCGACGGGGAGTTCAGGGCACGCTGCCCGCCGCCCCCACACCGTCACCAACTGTCTGAAATCCACCCCTTCGGCTATACCCATCGAGCGCGGGCTCGCTCATTTGGTTAACCTGGGGCGAACGGACGGCCTCAAGGGATCTACGAGCTCCCCCATGCCGCCCCGGGACAGGCTCGCAACCATGGCCGCGGTCCCGCCCGAGAAACGGCGCCACCGCGACCGAATTGCCCTTGTCCTTCCGTTACGCGACACAAAGGAGTGCGCGGTGACACCAGATCTGACGAAGCAGGAAAAGCGACCGGCGGAGCGAGGCGGTGAGCGGGCCGGACGGCCACGCAAGCTCAGCAACCTGGACTCGTGGGCCAAGGCGGCCCCGATCCGCCTTGCCGGCTACGAGGACGACCTCGCGGAGCCGCACATCCTCCCCGGTATCGACTGATCCGGCCGCTTCGCCGTGTGCCCCCGCCTGGATCGGCGGGGGCGCACGGCGCTCAGTCCGTGACTTCGAGAGTCTCAGTCCGTGACCTCGAGTTCGCGCAGGCCGTTGTAGTCGCCCTTGCCC
Source organism: Streptomyces sp. MZ04 (assembly GCF_004684775.1). Classification (GTDB taxonomy): domain Bacteria; phylum Actinomycetota; class Actinomycetes; order Streptomycetales; family Streptomycetaceae; genus Streptomyces. The sequence goes on along the minus strand of NZ_SRIC01000121.1, from coordinate 2,692 downwards.
AGGTGGCTCTTGTCGTTGCCGCAGATGTCCGCGGTCGGCGCCGTCGTCAGGTTCTCGTGGCCGCTCGGCACATGGCCGAGGCCGAAGGCGTGGCCGAACTCGTGCGTCATCGTCGACTCCAGGTAGTACTCGCTGAGGCACGGAGTCCCGGCCCGCGGGAACGCGACCTCGCTCTGGTTGTCGTTGATCTCGACGTCGGCCTCGTCGATGTACCAGCCGGACCACCACGACTCGTACGCGCACGTGCCCGCGAGCCGCTGGGCGGGCTGGTCGCCGAACGCGACGACGTTGTCGCCGTCGTCGTCCTCGCACGTGTCGGTGCCGACGTTGGTCCCGTCGTCCGTGGTGCCTTCGTACGTCGCGTCGTCGGAGTCGAGGTCCTCGCCGAGACCGCAGTTGTTGCGGCCGAAGTCGATGTTGTCGGCCGACTCCGTGATCTCGTTCCTGATGATCTCGGCGTCGAGATAGGCGGGCACCGACCCCTGGTTGAAGCGCCACTCCATCGGGTCGTCGTCCCAGCTGCTGCCGTCCTTGTTGTACGCGTACTCGCCGTCGTCGCACGCCCTCATTGCCGTGACCATGTCAGGAAAGCATCAGCCGTGATCGATCGTCGAGCCATAAAGCGGGTAATAGCGCGGAATGTCTGGATCCGGGTGCATGACGGTAAAGGACTCTCGCGATTCATCCGATGGGTTCGCGCAAATGTCCAAGTCCCCGCAGCGCGCTATGCATTGACACCCCTATAGGGCGCTTGAATCATCGGACGTCATGACCGTCCTGCGCTCGATCTTCGCGCCTCGCCCCCGCTCCAGCCCTCGTCCGCACCGGAGACGGCTGCGCGGCACCGTGGTCGCCCTGGTGCTCCTCGCCGCATCGGTCCCGGCCGCCGCCGATGCGGTCCCGTCGGCTGCCGCGGGCCCGCCCCGCACCGTCCCCGCGCTCACCGACTGGACGCCGGGGGAGGGGAGTTACTCCTACGGTCCGGACACCCGCCTCGTCGCCCATGGGCAGGCGGCCCGCCAGGTCGCCCGCACCCTCGCCGACGATCTGCGCGCGGCGGGCGATGGCCGGGTGCCGGTGTCCGACGGCACCCCGCGCGACGGCGACATCGTGATCGACGTCGACCCCGCCCGAAAGCCGCTCGGCGCCGAAGGGTACGAACTCCGCGCGGGCGGACGCCTGGAGATCACCGGGGCGACCGGGGCCGGTGCCTTCTACGGCACCCGCACCCTCCTCCAACTCCTGGCCCAGGGCCACCGCGTGCCCGCAGGACGCACCGTCGACGTGCCCCGGTACAAGGAGCGCGGTGTCGGCGTCTGCGCCTGCTACATCCACATCTCGACGCCCTGGCTGGAGAACCTCGTACGCGACATGGCGTACAACAAGCAGAACCAGCTGCTCCTCGAGCTGAAGGTGAAGAGCGACAAGCACCCCGAGGCCAACAGCTGGGGCTACTACACCAAGAGCGAGATACGCCGCCTCGTCGCGCTCGGCGAGAAGTACCACGTCACGATCGTTCCCGAGATCAACTCCCCGGGCCACATGGACCCTTGGCTCGAGAACCGCGCCGACCTCCAGCTCACCGACTCCGACGGAAAGCCGCAGCCGTCCCGCCTCGACATCACCAAGGACGAGGCCTTCGCCTACTACACGAGCCTCATCGACGAGTACGCCGAGGTGTTCCCCGCCACGTCCTGGCACATGGGAGCCGACGAGTACATGCTCGGCTCCGACTTCGCCAAATACCCGCACATCCTCGAGTACGCGCGGAAGAAGTACGGCGCGAACGCGACCCCGCAGGACGCCTTCGTCGACTTCATCAACCGGGTGCACGCCTACGCGGCCGGCAAGGGCAAGCGACTGCGCATCTGGAACGACGGCCTGACCGGGGCGAACACCGTGCCCGTCGCCGCAGGGACGAGCGTCGAGCACTGGCTGGACGTGAAGACCAAGCCGAGCCGACTCATCGCCCAGGGCTATCCCTTGCAGAACGCCGCGTACGCCCTCTATCTCGTGCGCGGTGGCTTCCACACGAACACCAAGGCGCTCTACGGCCAGGCCTGGGACCCGCGCAGCTTCGAGGGCGAGAAGCTTGCCTCGCGGGACGGCATCACCGGGGCGAAGATCAGCCTGTGGCCCGACAACGGCCGCGGCGAGACCGAGAACGAGGTCGCGGCCGCCATGGCGATGCCGCTCAGCCATGTCGCCCAGGTCACGTGGGGCGCGGCGCACCCCGACCCGACGTACGCGGACTTCACCGCGCGCGCCGACTCCGTGGGGCACGCGCCCAGTTGGCGGGACCTGGCGCGGCCTGCTGTGGCCGACGGGACGTACACCCTCAAGGACACCAAGGGGTACGCGGATCCCGCCGTGTACGACATCAAGCGCACCGCCGACGGATACCTCACCCTCAAGTCCGCGGCGGGCGGCAAGTGCCTGGAGACCCGCAGCGGCAAGCTCACGCTCAACGTGCCGCTGCAGCCGGGCACGGCCGTCACCGAGGAGACCTGCGACCCGGCGAACACGCTCCAGCGGTGGCAGCTGACGAAGACCGCCGGTGGCTACCGGCTCATCAACGCCATCACGCGTATGGCCGCGCATGTCACCGCTGAAGGGCGGCTGCTTCAGTACCCGACCGACCAACAGGCGCCGTCAGTCTGGACGTTGACCACCCCCTGACCACCCCCTGACC
>NZ_SRIC01000120.1 GCF_004684775.1 Streptomyces sp. MZ04 | reverse complement strand
GGGCCCACAGGGTGGCGGGGGCGGCGGCTGCGGCCTCGTCCTCCAGGCGGCGTGCCTCGTATGTCTCGGAGGCCCGCTCGCCGTCGTGCGGGGCCTCGAATTCTCCGTACGGGGATGTCGCCATCGGGACGGTGAGGCCGTGCGAGCCCTCGACGCCCTCGGCCAGCGGGGAGCGGGCGGGGGCGACGGCGACGACCGTGCAGCCGTGGCGGTAGGCCTGCTCGGCGAGGAGCGAGAGGCCCGGCTCCGTGCCGTCCGGAGTGGCGATGAGCAGCAGGTCCACGGAGCCCGCCCAGCCGGGCAGCGCCCAGCGCAGGGCGCCCGCCGCGGGGGCGACGCCCGTGGGGGCCAGGCGGATCACGGGGCAGCCGGCGCCCGCGAGTGTGCCGAGCAGGTCGGCGACGCAGGTGGCGGCGGTGCCGGGGCCCGCGATCAGGATGGAACGGGGGCGGCCGTCGGGCTTGAGCTGCGTCAGTCCGGCCTCGGTCGCGTGCCGGACCGCGGTGCGGACGCGTGCGCCCGCCTCCGCGGCGCCGCGGAGCAGGCCGCGGCGGTCGGCCACGGCGAGTGCCTCTGGGGCGTCTAGCAGCGATTCGTCGAGCATGGGGGTCGGGCCTCCGATCGCCGGGTGCGGGTCGCTGCGGGTGCTGCGGGCGGTGTGTTACGCCGGGCGGCGGGCCTCGTCCACGAGGAGGACGGGGATGCCGTCTCGGACCGGGTACGCGAGGCCGCAGTCCTTGGCGGCCGCCGTGCAGAGCAGCTCCGTGTCCGCCTCCTTGAGGGGGGCGTGGCAGGCCGGGCAGGCGAGGATCTCCAGGAGGCCGGCTTCGAGCGGCATGAGGTGGGTCCCTTCGGGTGCTGGTGGGGTGGGGGATGTGGCCTGGTCAGCGTACCGCTGGCCGGGGGCTCGGGCCTGTGTTTGGGCGGGGCTTCGCCCCGGGCCCCCTTGGGTTCGCTGCCGTCTGTTGTTCGTCTGCAGGCCGGTGGGCGTTTGTGCCCACCCGTTCCGCCGTGCGGAACGCCTGCCCACAAACGCGCGGGCGGGGTGGGGTGGTGCGGCCCGGGGCGCCTGCGCACAAACGTGGGGCCCCGGGGTGGTGCTGTCAGGCCCTGATGATCGCCAGGGCCTCGTCCCTTGTCCTGGTCATCGTGGCCTCGTCCCTCGCCTCCACGTTCAGGCGGAGCAGCGGCTCCGTGTTGGAGGCTCGGACGTTGAACCACCAGTCGGCGGCCGTCACGGTGAGGCCGTCCAGTTCGTCGAGGGTGATGCCCTCCTGGTCGGCGTACTTCGCCTTGATCGCGGCGAGGCGGGACGTCTGGTCGTCGACCGTGGAGTTGATCTCTCCGGAGCCCGCATAGCGGTCGTACTGGGCGACCAGGGCCGACAGCGGGCCGTCCTGGCCGCCGAGCGCGGCGAGGACGTGGAGCGCGGCGAGCATGCCCGTGTCCGCGTTCCAGAAGTCCTTGAAGTAGTAGTGCGCCGAGTGCTCGCCGCCGAAGATCGCGCCCGTCTTGGCCATCTCCTCCTTGATGAAGGAGTGCCCCACGCGGGTGCGGACCGGCGTGCCGCCGTTCTCCCGCACGACCTCGGGGACCGACCAGGAGGTGATGAGGTTGTGGATGACGGTGCCCTTGCCGCCGTTGCGCGCGAGTTCGCGCGAGGCGACCAGGGCGGTGACCGCCGACGGGGAGACCGGGTCGCCGCTCTCGTCGACGACGAAGCAGCGGTCCGCGTCGCCGTCGAAGGCGATGCCGAGGTCGGCGCCCTCCTCGCGCACCCGCTTCTGCAGGTCCACGATGTTCTTCGGGTCGAGGGGGTTGGCCTCGTGGTTGGGGAACGTGCCGTCCAGCTCGAAGTACATCGGTACGAGCGTGAGCGGCAGGCCCTCGAAGACCGTGGGGACCGTGTGCCCGCCCATGCCGTTGCCCGCGTCGACGACGACCTTCAGCGGGCGGATGGACGTCAGGTCCACCAGGCCGCGCAGGTGCGCCGCGTAGTCCTTGAGGGTGTCCCGCTCGGTGAGCGTGCCGGGCGTGGCCACGGGCTCCGGGGCGCCGGTCTCCGTCCAGCCCTCCACAAGGGCGCGGATGTCGGCGAGCCCGGTGTCCTGGCCGACCGGGGCGGCGCCCGCGCGGCACATCTTGATGCCGTTGTACTGCGCCGGGTTGTGCGAGGCCGTGAACATCGCGCCCGGCAGGTTCAGCGCCCCCGACGCGTAGTACAGCTGGTCCGTCGAGCAGAGGCCGATCTCCGTGACGTCCACGCCGAGCGCCGCCGCCCCGCGCGCGAAGGCCCGCGAGAGGCCCGGCGACGAGGGCCGCATGTCGTGCCCGGTCACGATCGCGTCCGCGCCCGTCACCTTCGCGAAGGCCGCCCCGAACAGCTCGGCCAGTGACTCGTCCCACTGGTCCGGGACGACCCCGCGCACGTCGTACGCCTTCACGATCTGGGACAGATCAGCAGTCACGGCCAACCCTCTCTGCAGGTTCTGCGAGTTCAGCGGTCTCGGAAGTACTCGTCGAGCGCTGGTCGGTCACCAAGTACTCGTCGGTCACCCCAAACTACCCGCAACAGCTGACAACCAGCTGTGAGAGGCGTCGGCCCGGTCTCACGGCAACATCCACCGGCGTCACGGCAGCATCCAGCCGAGCACCGCCGTGCTCTGCCCCACCACGATCAGACACATCACCAGCAACAGGCCGATGCTCCAGGGCAGTACCTTGCGCAGCAGGTCGCCTTCCTTGCCCGCGAGCCCGACCGCCGCGCACGCGATCGTCAGGTTCTGCGGGGAGATCATCTTGCCCAGTACGCCGCCCGAGCTGTTGGCGGCCGCGAGCAGCTCGGGCGAGAGCCCGGACTGCTGAGCCGCCGTCACCTGGAGCGCGCCGAACAGCGCGTTGGCCGAGGTGTCCGAGCCGGAGACGGCCACGCCGAACCAGCCGAGCACCGGCGAGAGGAAGGCGAGCCCCGCGCCGGCCGCCGCCACGAAGTGGCCGATGGTGGCGGCCTGTCCGGACAGGTTCATCACGTACGCGAGAGCGAGGACGGAGGTCACGGTGAGGATCGCGAACCGCAGTTCGCGGACCGTCGCCAGCCATTCCTTCACCGCCACGCGTGCGTGCACCCCGATGACGGCCGCCGTGCCCACTCCGGCGAGCAGCACGAGCGTCCCGCCCGTCGCCACCAGCGGAAGCGAGAAGAGGTTGCCGCCGACCGGGTCGCCGTCCGGGTTGCCGACGTTCAGGAAGGGCCAGTCGAAGGTCCGCGTCGCCTTCACCAACAGGTCCTTCACGGGCGGTATCTGGGCGATGGAGAAGATGGCGACGATGAGTGCGTACGGGGCGTAGGCGCGCAGGATCTCGGGGCGCGGGTCGTCCTGGTCCAGGTCCTCGCTGCGTACGCCGGTGAGGACCGATGCGCGTACGGGTTCCGCGGCGGGCTTGCGCGCGCCGGGCACCGCCATGAGGGCGCCCGCGCCGGCGAGCGAGGCCCCGATGTCGGCCAGTTGGGCGGAGACGTAGTTGGACGCGGCGAACTGCGCGGCGGCGAAGGCGAATCCGCACACCAGGGCGGGCACCCAGGTCTCGCGCAGGCCGCGCCGCCCGTCCACCAGACCGACCAGGAGCAGCGGCACCACCAGGGCGAGCAGGGGTGTCTGGCGGCCGACGACGGTGGCGACGGTGTCCAGCGGGATCCCGGTGACCTGGGCGAGCGTCACCACGGGGGTGCCCATGGCGCCGAAGGCCACGGGCGCGGTGTTGGCCACGAGGGCGACGACCGCGGCCTTCACGGGGTCGAAGCCGAGCGCCACCAGCATCACGGCGGAGATCGCGACGGGCGCCCCGAAGCCGGCGAGCGCCTCCAGGAGCGCCCCGAAGCAGAAGGCGACGACGAGGGCCTGGATGCGGGGATCGTCGGAGAGCCGCCCGAAGGAGCGGCGCAGGATGTCGAAGTGCCGGGTGCGCACCGTCATCCGGTACACCCACAGGGCGTTGACGACGATCCACAGGATGGGGAAGAGGCCGAAGAGTGCCCCTTGCGCGGCGCTGGAGGCGGTCTGGCCGAGCGGCATGCCGTACGCGAGCCAGGCGACCAGGGCGGCGACGGCTAGACCGATGAGGCCCGCGTGGTGGGCCTTCATACGGACGGCGCCGAGCAGGACGAGGACGGTGAGGAGGGGCAGGGTCGCGATGAGGGCGGACAGACCGAGCGAGTCGGCCACGGGCTCCAGCTGCTGCACGTACACGGGCGGCTCCCCGGTTCCGTTTCCGCATTCCGTGATGCGGAAAGTGATCTCTCACGGGTAGGGGAATGGTCGGGTCCGCAACATGGGCACGTCAATGGGGCGCGCAGCAGAAATTGTTCAGCGATAAACGACAGGGGTCTCCGAAGAGGGCTGCTTCAGGAGCCCGGGGAGGAGCGCTTCAGGAGTCCGGCGAGCGCAGCACCCGCAGGTGGCCGCGGCGTGCGACCTCCATCGGGTCCGCCGTGCGCGGGCCCGAACCGCCGGCCTCCGCCGCGCGCTCCTGCGGCCGTGCGGCCTCGCGCACCGCGTTGGCGAGCGCTTCGAGATCGTCACCACTGGGGCGGGCGGGACCCGAGGCGTCGGCGAGGCGGACGACCTCCCAGCCGCGGGGCGCGGTGAGGCGCTCGGAGTGCTCGGCGCACAGGTCGTAGCAGTGGGGTTCGGCGTAGGTGGCGAGGGGGCCGAGGACCGCGGTCGAGTCGGCGTAGACGTACGTCAGCGTCGCGACGGCAGGACGGCCGCAAGCGGTGCGCGAACAGCGACGTACAGGGCTCACGATGTTGGACGGTACCGCACTCTTGAGCGGGCCGCGACGACTCTCCCCGAGGTCACCCCACCGTGTCGTGCTGTGATCCCCGACACGACGCCTTCTCGGGGCGCTTCGCTGACCTGCGGTGACGCCTGGGGCCACAGAGGCGGGTGGTGTTGAATCCGGTCACCACTTGGCTCATTTCCCGTCATTCATCGCGAGATCGACGGTCCGGGAGAGATACGGAATCGGGCCCAAGACTGGCCGGAACGGTCATCGGGCGACATGGGGTGCGCCGTTCGGAAGCGGCACAAACGCAAGGCGGAAGCCGGGCGGAAGCTGTGCGGAAACGGCGATCTCGAGGACTACGCTTCGTCAGTGATGGACGACCCCGTACAGCCCCGTTCCGCAGAGCCGAGGCCCCGCCGCCGCGACCGCCACGGCAGGGGCATGCGCGGCCCCGTGGCGCCGCCCCAGGTGCCGCTCTCGGCCAGCCGTGCCGAGGTCTTCACGGACCTCGTGCAGGACTCCGTGGAGCGGCTCGAGCGGCGGTGGCCGCAGCTGAGCGACATCGACTTCCTGGTGCTCGAGGTGCCGCCCCTGAGTGGGGACGATGGCGACTGGAGCGACGAGGCCGTCCCTCTGGGGGGCACGATCGAGGCCTCCGAAGGGCGGCCCGCCCGGGTCGTCATCTACCGGCGGCCCGTCGAGATCCGCACCAAGGGGCGGGACGAACGGGCCGCGCTCGTCCACGAAGTGGTGGTCGAGCAGGTCGCCGAGCTGCTCGGCCTCTCCCCCGAGTCGGTGGACCCGAGGTACGGGGAGGACTGAGGGCTCCCCCCGTACCCGCGAGGAGACCGCAAGTCACCCGCGAGGGACTACTTCTGCAGCACCGTCAGGTCCTGCTCCGAGTCCGGCACCGACACCGTTCCCCTGTCGTCCGGCAGGGTCTGGATCGTGAAGCCGGGCACGCCGTCCTCCGGGATCTCCAGCATGCGCGAGCCGTAGACCTCGGCGCCCGACAGGGGTTCCACCGTGAGGGCGTACGCGCCCTTGAGGCCGGCCGGGGCCGGGGGCTTGATGCCCAGGGTCGTGCCGCCCTTGACCGTGTACGTCCTCGAGGCCGGCGTGCCGCCCTCGGTGCCGGCCGACGCCGTGACCCGCACCTTCGCCGTCTTGCCGGGGGCGACCAGCGACAGCGTGGAGCCCTTGGCGCGGTTGTCGGCCACCGTCGCGCGCGTGCCCACCACGCTCGTCCCCGGGATGAACGCCGTCTCCTGGTCGGCGCCCTTGCCGCGGACGACCCGCAGGCCCGCCACCACCGGCACCGCGTCCTCGGTCGGCGTCAGGACCAGGGAGCCCGCCTCGCCCTTGGTGACGTCGCCGAGGTCCACGGCGGTCGTCATGCCGGACTTGACGTGCAGGGTGGCGTGTCCCGCCGGGCTGATCGAGCCGGTGGGCGAGGCGAGCTGGACCTTCACGTCCGCGTCGTCGGAACCGGGCGCGAAGGCCACCAGACGTACCGAAGTGGCGTCCTTGGGGATGCCCGGCAGGACCACACGGCCCGCGGGGTCGGCGGACGCGGGCAGCCAGTCGCCGCCAAGCTTGTCGTCCGACGACTGCACGGCGGCCGCGACCCGGCCGCTGCGCACGCTCACGTGCATCGTGAGGTTCGTCTGCTCCTTCTGGATCAGCGTCGAGAGCAGCACGGGGACACTGCCGTGCGGCTGGACCTGGATCGACTCCCCCACCTCGGACTTGATGCGGCCGTCCGGGCCGTACAGCTCGACGTCGACGACGGCCGCCGCGTCGTCCGGGTTGGTGAGGTGGACGTAGTCGCTGCGGTCCTTGGCGGTGCTCGCGCCCGGGAACCAGAAGTCCGTGTCGGGCGCGGTGCAGTTGGCGCCCTGGACGCCGCGGCCGCTGCCCGCCGCGTACGTAGTGGTCTGCTGCACGGTCCAGCCGGGGGCGAGCCTGCCGTCGGCGGTGCCGATGAGCGCGGGCGACTCGGCCCCCGACTCCTCGCCGGCGACCGGCTTACCCGGGGTCTTCGAGGTCAGGAAGGGCTTGACGGCCTTCTTCTTGGCCTCGTCATCGCCCTTGGACGCGGCTTCCGTCAACGCCTGGGTTGCGGGCAGCAGTTCCGCCTTGCCCGCCTCTTCGGAGTCCTTCGACTTCGGGGTGAACGCCGTGTACGACGTCTCGGCGAGGTCCGACGAACTGGGCACCGGGCAGAGCAGGCTGGTCCGCTCGACGGGCAGCCGCTCGGCCGCCTTGGCGCCGTCGTCGCCCGAGCCGCCGGGCACGTTGGCCGCGGCGAATCCGGTGACGGCGGCCAGGACGGCCACGGCGGCGATCAGGGACTGGGTGGTGCGGTTCACTGCTGGCTCCCGTCGGGGCGCTCACTGTCGGGGCTGTGCGGCGGCTGCGGGGGCCGTGGCGGCACCGGGGGCTGCTGCTGCCCGTACGTCGCGTCGTACGGCTGCTCGTACTGCTCGGCGCCGCCCTGCGCCCCTCCGTAGGCGTACGGGTCGTACTGGCCCGCCTGGTAGGGGTCGGCCTGGTAGCCGGACTGGTCGTACGAGCCCGCCGGATACCCCGCGCCCTGGTACTGCTGCTCGCCGCCCTCGTACGTGCCGTAGTCGGCGCCCGCGTGAGCCGGGGCCTCCCACTCCTCGTACGACTGCGACTGCTGCTGCGGCACCGAGGCGAGGGCCTCCTCCGAAGGAGGAGGCGGCGGAGGCGGAGGCGTGCCCGCGCCCTCCGGCACGGCGCCCTCCTGGGCGGCCTGTTCGGCCGCGGCCTGCTCGTTCTGGGCCCGCAGCCTGCGCGCCCTGCGCCCCTCGCCCTCGACGGGCTGTGCCGGGATGACCGCCTCTTCGGGGAGGTCGTCGTCCACGTCGCGGCGGCGGCCCGGCAGCGCGAGCACCACCAGGACGACGGCCATCGCGCCCTGCGCCCACAGCCAGCCCGTGTGGCCCGCCGAGCCTTCGAAGGTGACGTCCAGGCGGCCGCCGGTGGCGGGCAGTTCGAAGCCCTGCGCCCAGCCGTCCAGCGTGGTCCTGGTCAGCGGGCGGCCGTCCAGGGTGGCCGTCCAGCCCTCGTCGGCCGCGTCAGCGATCCGCAGGGTGCGGCCCTCCTCGCCGGCCGGGATGTTCGTGTGCAGCTCGACCGGGCCCGCCGCCACGGGCATGGGGTCTCCCCTGCTCGAACGGAGTTGAGAGCTTGGGGAAGGGTCGCCGGTCTCGGGCACGATCGCGGCGCGCGCGACCTGCAGGTCGACGCGCCACAGGGCGCTGCCGTCCTCCTGGCTGAGCCGGGTGAGGCCGGGCGTCGCGTCCAGGACGCGGCTCATCTGGCGGGGCGCTCCGTCGCGTACGAGGACGTAGCGCACGGCGAAGCCGCCGAGCTGGTCGGCCTGGTCGGCTCCGGAGCCCGCGACGAGGCGGGCGACGATCTTGTCGAGGTGCTGGTTCGAGTCGCCGGCATCGGCGAGTTCGGAGTCGCCGAGCCGGGAGCCCGATCCCCGTACGAGCGAGTACGCGACCTGTCCCGCCGACTCGCTGTCCAGGACGAGCGTGCGGGCCTGGTCCTGCGTGCCGCTCTCCTCGGCGACGAACGCGGGCACCTGCACCGGGTCCCGTCGCTCCAGGGGTTCGTCGGCGCCGCGGATCATCCACCCGGCGGCGACGAGCAGCGGCCCCGCGGCCGCCGCGAACGCGATGAGGACGGCGACCGGCTGGCGCCAGCCGAAGCTCTGCTCGGCGACACGCGTGCGTGCACCGTCGGCGCCGAGCGCGGCGGCGGCGAGGAGCGCGATGCCGTAGCCGAGGGTGGCGGGTCCGGCCCAGGCCGAGCCGTTCGAAAGGGCGGCGAAGACCAGGGAGACCAGCGCGACGACCCAGGCGGTGCGGACCGCCGACTGCCGCTCGGTGCGCAGCAGCGCGGCCAGGGCGGCGAGCACGATGCCGATGAGCAGCAGCCCGTCCACGGTGCCGGGACCGCCGGGGCTGCCCCCGAGCAGGTCGAGCGCGCTCGCGGAGCCCGTGCCGAACTCGAGGCCCGCCTCACGGAAGAACCCGAAGGGCAGCAGCGAGAGCGACCAGGGCGCGAGGATCAGGAGCGGGGTGCCGAGGCCGGCGAGGAAGCGCAGTCCGTAGGCGGTGATGTCGCCGCGGCGCACCGCGAGGAGTGCGAGGCCGAGCACCAGGGCGATCGGCCACACGATCGGCGTGAAGGCGGTGGCGAGCGTCAGGAGCAGTGCGTACGCCCAAGTGGCGCGCCAGCTCCCGCGCGTGCCCTCCGAAGAGGCGAGGCCGCTCGCCACGATGCCCGCGCGGGCCATGAGCGGCAGCAGGATCGCGAGGACGGCGGTGCCGATGCGGCCGCCCGCGAGCGCGCCCGTGGCGGCCGGCAGGAAGGCGTAGGCCACCGAGGCCCAGGCACGAAGCAGGCGCGACTCGACCAGCGGACGGGACGCGAAGTAGGCGGCGAACCCGGCCAGCGGGACCGAGCCGACGAGGAGCACCGTGACGGCGAGCCCGGTGGATCCGAACAGCAGCGTGGAGAGCCCCGCGACGAGCGCGAGATAGGGCGGCGCGGACTGGGTGCCGCCGGTCCCCACGGGATGCCAGGCGTCCAGATAGCGCGACCAGAGCCCGGAGGCGTCGGCGGGCGCGGGCAGCAGCGCGCCGCCCGCGAGCGCTCCGCTGCCGAGGAGTTCGCGGCAGGCGATGAGCGAGGCGAAGAGCAGCACTACGAAGAGCATCGGTCCCGGCTTGCGGGCGATGCGCTTGAGGCGTGCGAACTGCTCGACCTCCAGGAAGTCGGCGTCGTCTCCGCCGGGACCGGTCTCGACGGCGCCGTGCCGGCCCGCACCGGTGACGGCCTCGGGGTCGGAGCGGCCGACGATGTTGCCCGCGACCTGTTCGACGGTGGCGCGCACGGTGGCGCCCGGCGGCGGGAAGAGCGGCCGCATCTCGGCCGCTTCGACCACCGACTTGCCGCGCTTCTTGCGGGCGCTGACGATCCGTCCGGGACGAAGGAGCGTCCCCAGGAGACCCGCGACCTCATCGACCGCCTGCCCGGGGACCTTGCCGACCAGATACGCGACGGTGCGCAGGACGGTGCCCACCACGAGCCGGAACAGCACCCAGGGCAGCACGGCCGTACGGGCGTTGACCAGCAGCGTGTACGAGGCGCCCGCCTTGTCCACGCGGTGCGGCGACGTCGACGTACGCCCCACGCAGTCGACGGTGCGGCGCTCGCGCGACGAGGCCTCGGCGTGCCGTACGACGGCGTCGGGGGCGACGAGGACGCGGTGCCCCGCGGCCTGGGCGCGCCAGCACAGGTCGACGTCGTCCCGCATCAGCGGAAGCCGCCGGTCGAAGCCGCCGAGCTGGTCGAAGACGTCGCGCCGGATCAGCATTCCGGCGGTGGACACCGACAGGACGGGCCGTACGTGGTCGTGCTGGCCCTGGTCCTGTTCGCGGCGGTCGATGCCGGTCCAGCGGCGGCCGCTGTTGGCGATGGAGACGCCGACCTCCAGGAGCTGGCGTCGGTCGTACCAGCCGCGCAGCTTGGGGCCGACGATCGCGACGTCCTTGCCGATCTCGCCTTCGTTCTCCACGACGCGGAGCAGTTCGGCGAGGGCGCCGGGCTCGGGCGCGCAGTCGTCGTGCAGCAGCCACAGCCACTGCTCGGGCTCGCCGTGCGGCAGCTCAGGCAGGTCGTAGGCGTCGTCGCGCCAGGACCGGCTGACCGGGTCCCAGCCGCTGGGGCGCTTCAGATAGGGCAGCTCCTCCGGAGTCAGCACGCCGGCGGTGCGGTTCGCCTCGTCGACGGCGGTGCCGAAGCCGGAGCGCCGGGCCAGGTGCAGGACGCGGTCGGGGCCGAGTGCCTCGGTGACGAGGCGGGCGGAGTCGTCCGCGCTGCCGGTGTCTGCGGCCACGGCGTTCTGCACCGGACGCTCCTGGCCGAGCAGCCCGGCGAGGGCGTCGGGCAGCCAGCGGGCGCCGTCGTGGGAGACGATCACGGCGGTGACGACGTGCCGCGGGAACTCAGGGGCGGCAGTGTCTTGGTGACTGGCTGCCGAATGGCTGTGCACGGACATCGAGGTACGGGCCCCGGTTCGATGGACTGCGGTGGACGCCTGCGCCCTGCGGGGGCACGGGGGCGTCTCGGACGGGGCCCCACACTAACGGCTGGTACCAAGACAGCCCGCCGCCTGTGGACGTCCCACTGGCGAAGGGCTGTTCGTTGCGCATTGATTACGGGAGATGTGTACCGAATTGATCGGTCGGCTCGCACGCTTCAGCGTGCCTCGCACGCGCGCGTGACGCGTGACGTGTGCGGAGACTTCAGACGGCGGCCTTTTTCAGGCGGCGCCGTTCGCGCTCCGACAGGCCGCCCCAGATACCGAATCGCTCGTCGTTGGCGAGTGCGTACTCGAGGCATTCGGAGCGGACCTCACAGGCGAGGCAGACCTTCTTGGCCTCGCGCGTGGAGCCGCCCTTCTCGGGGAAGAAGGATTCGGGATCGGTCTGGGCGCACAGCGCGCGCTCCTGCCAGCCGAGTTCCTCGTCCGCGTCCTCGACCAGCAGTTCCTGAACCAGCTCGGTCATGTGCGCCCCTCGTCTGTACGTGCGTCCCCGTGGTGCTGCCGTTACCGATTTCGGCTGAACGACACGAGTGAAATTACAAGTGTGCCGATCCGGGCCAGTCAAGCCGAGATCTGCTATTGGGTCCCTTATTCACTCTGCGGAACCAAGGCTATGCGGAAAGTGTTCAAATCGACATAAACTCTGACACTTGCCAGTGGCCCATCCCGAGGCGCCCCGCGACCGTCTCCCGCCAGGAAGGACGTCGTGGAGATCGGTCCCGTTGCAACCGGTCGACCGAAGCGAAGGGGATCACATTCGGGTCACGTGATCACGACGGGGTTTACGCGCCGGTTGAAGCGCGATGTGTCCCGTGCGCCGGATGCACAAACCTTTCACCTTGGAGAGCAACCGGATGAGGTGAAACATATCCCACATAGCGGACAACGAGTTGACAGAGAAGGTGTGAGCCGGTGTCCTGTTGGGCATGCTCGCAAACTTGGCACTCTCGACGACCCGCAGCAGCGGGCTCCTCGGTGCTGCCCACGCGCGCTGTCGCTGTTCCTGTTCCAGCTGTTGAGCCATCCCGCTTCCAGCTGTTGAACCGCTCGAAACGCGCCATTCAGTACGGCCGTTTCCAGAGCCTCTCCCCCGCTCCACCATCCTTCCGCGACACCCCAGCACTCACGTTGAGGAACCACCGCACGATGAACAGCGACAGCGACCTCCAGATCGCCGGCGACATCCTCGAAGTCACCCACCTCCTGCAGCCCGCCCGGGAACACCCGGCGACCGTGGCCGAGTTCGCGGGCCTGGCCCGCGCCATCGCGGCCGACCGCGCGCAGTGGGCCCATCTCGTCGAGTACGACGCGACCAGCCGCTGGTACCACCGCCTGCGCACCGGGCCCGGCTACGAGGTGTGGCTGCTCTCCTGGGTGCCGGGACAGGGCAGCGGGCTGCACGACCACGGCCGCTCGTCCGGCGTACTGACCGTCCTCGACGGCGAGCTGACGGAGCGTACGGAACGCGGGCAGCGCGCGCTCGGCGCGGGCGCCCAGCGGGTCTTCGCGCCCGGCTACGTACACGAGGTCGTGAACGACTCCCTGGAACCGGCCGTCAGCCTGCACATCTACTACCCCGGCCTGACCGACATGCCGATGCACGCGGCGCAGTGCGGCGTGAGCGTCGGCGAGCCGGCGGCGGCCGGAGATGTCATGACCGCCTGACGCGTTGTCGTACCCGCCTGACATGCTGGGCACCATGCGCATTGTGGTACTGGCCGGCGGTATCGGCGGCGCCCGTTTCCTTCGCGGGCTCAAGAAGGCCGCGCCTGACGCGGACGTCACGGTCATCGGCAACACCGGTGACGACATTCACCTGTTCGGACTGAAGGTCTGCCCCGACCTCGACACCGTGATGTACACGCTGGGCGGCGGCATCAACGAGGAACAGGGCTGGGGCCGCACCGACGAGACGTTCAAGGTCAAGGAAGAGCTCGCCGCCTACGGAGTCGGGCCCGAGTGGTTCGGGCTCGGCGACCGGGACTTCGCCACGCACATCGTGCGGACGCAGATGCTCGGCGCCGGATTCCCGCTCAGCGCCGTCACCGAAGCGCTGTGCGAGCGGTGGCAGCCCGGTGTGCGGCTGATCCCGATGTCCGACGACCGCGTCGAGACGCATGTCGCCGTCACCGTCGACGGCGAGCAGAAGGCCGTGCACTTCCAGGAGTACTGGGTGCGGTTGCGGGCCTCCGTGGACGCGCACGCCGTCGTGCCGGTCGGCGCGGAGCAGGCCAAGCCCGCGCCCGGTGTCCTCGAAGCCATCGCCGAGGCCGACGTCGTGCTCTTCCCGCCGTCCAACCCCGTGGTGAGTGTCGGGACGATCCTCGCCGTTCCGGGTATCCGCGAGGCCATCGCGGAGGCGGGCGTGCCCGTGGTCGGGCTCTCCCCCATCGTCGGGGACGCGCCCGTGCGGGGCATGGCCGACAAGGTGCTCACGGCCGTGGGCGTGGAGACGACGGCCGCGGCGGTCGCCGAGCACTACGGCTCGGGGCTGCTCGACGGCTGGCTCGTCGACACCGTGGACGAGGGCTCCGTGGAGCGGGTCGAGTCGGCGGGCATCCGCTGCCGGGCCATTCCGCTGATGATGACCGACGTCGACGCGGCCGCCGAGATGGCGCGCGCCGCGCTCGACCTCGCGGAGGCGGTGCGCGCGTGAGCTCTTCCCCGGTGCCGTCGCCCGCGCCGTCGCCCGCGTCATCGCCCGCTCCGTCGTTCCGTGTGTGGGCCCTCCCCGGACTGCCCGAGGTGCGGCCGGGGGACGACATCGCCAAGCTGATCGCCGCCGCCGAGCCGGGGCTCGCCGACGGGGACGTACTCCTTGTCACCTCGAAGATCGTCAGCAAGGCCGAGGGGCGGATCGTCGAGGCCGCGGACCGCGAGGCGGCCATCGACAGCGAGACCGTGCGGGTGGTCGCGCGGCGCGGAACCCTTCGTATCGTCGAGAACCGGCAGGGGCTCGTGATGGCCGCCGCCGGTGTCGACGCCTCCAACACCCCTTCCGGGACCGTGCTGTTGCTGCCCGAGAACCCGGACGCCTCGGCCCGCGCCGTGCGCGACGGGGTGCGGGACGCGCTGGGCGTGGACGTCGGTGTCGTCGTCACCGACACCTTCGGGCGGCCCTGGCGGGCCGGGGTCACCGATGTCGCCATCGGGGCGGCGGGCGTGCGGGTCCTCGAGGACCTGCGGGGCGGCGTGGACGCGTACGGGAATCCGCTGAGCGCGACCGTCGTCGCCACCGCGGACGAGCTGGCCGCCGCCGGGGATCTGGCCAAGGGGAAGGCCGGCGGGCTGCCGGTCGCGGTGGTCCGCGGGCTGCCGCACGTCGTGGGCGGGACCGGCGAGACCGCTGAGGGGGCCCGTGCCATGGTGCGCGGCTCGCGCGACGACATGTTCCGGCTCGGTACGTCCGAGGCCGTGCGGGAGGCGGTGACGCAGCGGCGGACCGTGCGGGAGTTCACCGACGAGGAGGTCGATCCGGGGGCCGTGCGGCGTGCCGTGGCGGCCGCCGTGACCGCGCCCGCGCCGCATCACACGACGCCGTGGCGGTTCGTGCTGCTCGAGTCCGAGGAGTCGCGGGTGCGGCTGCTCGATGCGATGCGGGACGCGTGGGTCTCCGACCTGGAGCGGGACGGGAAGTCTTCGGAGTCCATCGCGAAGCGGGTGCGGCGGGGGGATGTTCTGCGCAAGGCGCCCTATCTGGTGGTGCCTTGTCTCGTGATGGACGGCTCGCATACGTATGGGGATGCGAGGCGTGACGCTGCTGAGCGGGAGATGTTCGTCGTCGCCGCCGGGGCCGGGGTGCAGAACTTCCTTGTCGCGCTTGCCGGGGAGCGGCTTGGCTCCGCCTGGGTTTCGTCGACGATGTTCTGCCGGGATGTCGTACGTCGGGTTCTTGAGCTGCCGGAGTCCTGGGATCCGATGGGCGCCGTAGCTGTGGGGCACCCGGCCGTTGAGCCTGCGGCTCGGGCGCCTCGGGATGCGGGGATGTTCATCGAGGTTCGGTAGTGGGCCCTGCGGGGCTCTCCCCAATCCCGCCCCTTCCCGAAACCATGGGGCTCCGCCCCCTGGACCCCCGAAAGATGTCCTCAAACGCCGGACGGGCTGAAAATCTCTACAGCGCCGCGATGTTCGTCTTTCGCATCTTCGGCTCCCTGCGGGGCGGCGTGCGGCCGCTCAAGAGGATCAGGCGGGCCGCCCTGTGGCGTTGGCCCGCATACGGCTCCAGGAGGGTCAGCATCGCCTCGTCGTCCGTTCTGCGGTCGCCTGCCAGGGCGTAGCCGATGATGCCGGGCAGGTGGAGGTCGCCGACCGTCACGGCGTCGGGGGCGCCATTGCTGCGCTGGACCGTTTCCGCCGAGGTCCAGGGGCCGATGCCCGGGATCAGTTCCAGGCGGGCCTGGGCCTGGAGCGGCTCCATCGACGCCGCCTCCTCCAGGCGGGGCGCCACCCGCGCCGCGCGCAGGATCGTCGACGCGCGCTTGTTGTCCACGCCCGCCTTGTGCCACTCCCAGGACGGGATCAGGGTCCAGGTGCGGGGGTCCGGCATCACGTGCAGAAGGAGTTCGGGGGCGTCGGGCCCGGGGCCGGTTCGCCGTACTTGCGGACCAGGAGGCGCCAGGCGCGATAGGCCTCGTCCGTCGTGACCTTCTGCTCCAGGATCGACGGGATCAGGGACTCCAGGACCAGGCCCGTACGGGTCAGGCGGAGGCCGGGGCGGCGGTGCGCGGCCGCGGCGACGAGGCGGTGGCGGGCCGTGAAAGCGGTCGGGTCGTCCGACTCGCCCAGCATGTGCGGGAGTTGGGTCAGGAGCCAGTCGGCTCCCGGGCCCCACGCCTCGGCCTCCACCGCTCCGGACCGCGCCGCGACCCTGAGGGTGCCGGGGCCCTCCGGTGTGCGGGTCGCCCGCCAGGCCGAGCCGTCCGGGGTCGTACGGAACATGGGGTCCGACGGGCCTCGGCGCAGCGGGCCCAGAGTCAGGCCCAGGTCCAGGGGGTGGGGCGGGGTCCAGGTGCGGGTCCGGGCCGCTGTCGCCTGACGGGGCATCCCCTGGGGGATCGCCGTTTCGCCGCCGCGCACGGTGGTGCGGGTGGGACGCGGGGCGAAACGGGAGGACATCTTTACGAGGGTAGGGGGTTCTCGCCCCCTGCGGTCGCCCCTGAGGTCACTGGTCCGAAGTCACTGGCCCGAAGTCACTGGCCCGAAGTCACTGGTCCGAAGTCACTGGCCCGAAGTCACTGGCCCGAAGTCACTGGTCCGAAGTCACTGGTCCGAAGAGAACCGCACAGCCCCCGCCGGCAGACTCGCCCCGCACCACACTCGTACGCCGTCCCGGAGTTCGTTGTCGGCGCCGACGTCCGCGCCGTCGCCGATCACCGCACCCGTCAGGACCGAGCGCGTGCCGATCTTCGCGCCGGCGCCGATCAGGGAGTCCGTGACCACCGCGTTCGGTTCGATGACCGCGCCGGACAGGACCGTGCTGCCGTCGACGCGTGCGCCCTCGCCGATCACCGCGTTCTCGCCGACGACCGTGCCGCCGGTGAGCTTCGCGTCGGGGGCCACCGTGGCCGAGGGCAGGATCAGGCGGTCGCCGCAGCGGCCGGGGACCGCCGGGGAGGGGGCACGGCCGAGGACCAGGTCCGCCGAGCCGCGTACGAAGGCCTGGGGCGTGCCCAGGTCGAGCCAGTACGTCGAGTCGACCATGCCCTGGAGGTGGGCGCCGGAGGCGAGCAGGTCGGGGAACGTCTCGCGTTCGACCGAGACCGGGCGGCCCGCGGGGATCGTGTCGATGACCGAGCGGCGGAACACGTACGCGCCCGCGTTGATCTGGTCGGTGACGATCTCCTCGGGGGTTTGGGGCTTCTCCAGGAAGGCTGTCACGCGGCCCGTCGGATCCGTGGGGACCAAGCCGTACGCGCGGGGGTCGTCGACCTTCGTGAGGTGGAGGGAGACGTCCGCGCCCGATTCCTCGTGGGTCGCCACGAGGGCGCGGATGTCCAGGCCCGTGAGGATGTCGCCGTTGAAGATCAGGACCGGTTCGTCCGGTCCCGAGTGGAGGCGGGACGCCACGTTGCGGATCGCGCCGCCCGTGCCGAGGGGCTCGGTCTCCGTGACGTACTCGATGTGGAGGCCCAGCGCCGAGCCGTCGCCGAAGTACGGCTCGAACACCTCGGCCAGGTAGGACGTCGCCAGGACGATGTGCTCCACGCCCGCCGCGCGGGCCCGCGCCAGCTGATGGGTGAGGAACGGGACGCCCGCCGCCGGGACCATCGGTTTGGGGGTGTGCACCGTGAGCGGACGCAGCCGGGTGCCCTTGCCGCCGACCAGGAGGATCGCTTCTGTCACCTGTCGTCTCTGCTTCCTGCTGGGGCCAGGCCGAACTTGAGTCGCGGCCGGCCAGTGTATGCAGATGGCTTTGCAGATCGTGCAGTGCGCTGTGCGGGTCGCGCGGTGTGCCCTGCGGTACCGGTCGTGCGGTGTGCGCCGGCCTCAGCGGCCCTGGAAGCGGGCCGAGGTGGACCGGGCCGTGCCCAGCTGCTTGTACAGGCGGCTTCCGGGGCATTCCGTGGCGAAACCGTCACGGTGTCCGGAGATCACATGCAGCCGGACGTTCGTGCCCTTCCTGTACAGATTTCCACCGCCGGACGTCAGGTATGTCGTCCCGCGCGGGTTCGCGCCGTACAGGCCGAGCTTCCACGCGGTCAGCCGGGCGATGGCGTTCACGGCGGCCTTCGGCGGGTTGGACCCGCCGAAGGAGCCGAGGACGGCGACACCCATGCTGTTGGTGTTGAAACCGAGAGTGTGGGCCCCGAGGACTGGCTTGGCCACACCTCCGGCACGTCCTTCGTAGATGTTTCCGCACTTGTCGACCGCGAAGTTGTAGCCGAAGTCACGCCAGCCGCTGCTCTTGACGTGGTAGCGGTAGATGCTGCGCAGCACGGATCCGGCCTGCGAGCAGCGGTAGTTGTTGCCCGAAGCGGTGTGGTGCACGAAGGCCGCCTTGACGGACTTCGTGTACGCGAAGTCGCTCTCGCGGAGCGCCTCGTTCGCGCCCCAGCCCTTGCGCGTGATGATGCGCGGACGTGGCCCGATATAGGGCCTGGCCTTCTTGCCCGCCTCCTCCGCGTCGCCGTGTGCGGCGATCAGGTCGGACTCCGTCTCCTTCTTGCCGAGTGCCGGGATGACGTCGGCGCCGAGCGGGGCGAGGTCGGCGTTGACCGCGGACGCGGCGGCGGTCTCGGCGCTCAGGGGTGTGCCGCGGGGGCCGTCGGCCGGTGAGCCCTGCGGGGGCGGCTCGGCGCCGGGGTCGACGAGTTCGAGGCGCAGGCCCTTGGGGAGCGGGGCCTCCGGGGGCGGGGCGGCCGCCCGGTGCCGCGACTCCTCCGAACCCGCCTTCTCGGCCTCCGCCCGTACGCGGATCTCGACGCCGTCCGAGTCGCCGACCCAGAGCGGTGCCGTCGAGCCGCGGACCTTGCCCGAGGTGCGCTCGGCGGCGTCGGGGTCGGCGGCGTGCTCGTGGTTGTGGGTCTCCAGGTCCTGCCAGGCGGACCAGGTGCCGGTGCCGGACGCGCGGCTGCGGACCTGGACGCTGCCGTGCAGTTCGGCGTCCGGGTCGTCCCAGACGACGCCGACGAGGGAGAAGGGGCGGACCTCGCGCCGGAGCAGGACCTGCTCGCGGGACGGCCCCGCGCGCAGGGCCCGTTCGGACTCGAGTGGAGTGAGCCGGAGGGACTGGGTGCTGCCCGGGAGCGCCCCCGGGGCCGACTCCGCGGCCGGGGTCGCGGCGCGGGCGCCGGACGACGGCAGGGTCAGGGGAAGCGCCAGGGCGGCCGCGCACGTGACGCCGATCGAGGAAGCTAGAAATCCACGCATACGTCTGATAGTTGGCATATCCGCATAGTTCTGTCCATTGGGGAACTGACGGACCGTCGGCTCGACTCCGCCGAACCGGTGGCGCCCGCTCCCCCGCCGCCCCGGGCGGCGCGCCGCCGCCCGCGTACCCTTGCGCGCGTGAACGCCACCGACCGCACCCCTGCCGACCTGCTGCGATCCGCGCTCGCCGCGGACCCGGGCCGCCCGCTGATCACCTTCTACGACGACGCCACGGGCGAGCGCGTCGAACTGTCCGTGGCCACCTTCGCCAATTGGGTGGCCAAGACCGCCAATCTGCTCCAGGGCGATCTCGCCGCCGAGCCCGGCGACCGGCTCGCGCTGCTGCTTCCCGCGCACTGGCAGACGGCCGTCTGGCTGCTCGCCTGTTCGTCCGTGGGCGTCGTCGCGGACGTCGGCGGGGATCCGGCCAAGGCGGACATCGTCGTCAGCGGGCCCGACTCGCTGGAGGCGGCGCGCGCCTGCTCCGGGGAGCGCGTGGCCCTCGCGCTGCGGCCGCTCGGCGGGCGCTTCCCGCAGGCCCCCGAGGGCTTCGCCGACTACGCGGTCGAGGTGCCGAGCCAGGGCGACCGTTTCGCGCCGTACGCCCCCGTGGATCCGGACGAGCCCGCCCTCGCGGTGGCCGGCACCGGCGAGCTGACGGGCGCCGAGCTGGTGGAGCGGGCCCGCGCCGACGCCGCCGCGCGGGGGCTCGGGCCGGGCTCCCGGCTGCTCTCCGCTCTGTCGTACGACACCTGGGACGGCCTGAGCTCCGGTCTGTACGCCCCGCTCGCGGCGGGCGGCTCCGTGGTGCTCTGCCGCCATCTGGACCGGCTCGCCGACGGCGGTCTCGCCAAGCGGACCGAGGACGAGCGGGTGACCGACACCGTGGCGGGCGGGTGACCGACACCGTCCGGTAACCCGTCCCCCGTTCGGCCCACCCCGGACCCTGGCCCGCAGGCCACCGGCGCCGCACCGGTTCATGGTCGTAAGAGCGCACCATGCACCGACGTCGCCATGAGGGGTGGACGCACACGTGACCGACACCGCGGGCATGCCCTCCGGACCGGATCGCCCGGACCCGGACGGCACCGCGCCTGAGCCGAAGGCCGCGTACGCACCCGGAGCGGGCTCGAGCCCCACGGGTGCGGGCGTCGCCCGGCGCAGACGGCGGTGGCTGCGCTGGACGGCGATCGGCGCCGCCACGGTCGTGCTCGGCACGGCAGGCGCCGGCTGGGCGATCTACAACAAGCTCGACGGCAACATCACCAAGGACACCGACGCCGCCGCCGAGCTCGCGCGCTACGAGAAGGAGCGCCCGACGCCGCTGGTGCACGACGCGCAGAACATCCTGCTGATCGGCTCCGACACCCGGGCGGGCCGCGGCAACAAGAGGTACGGCCGCGATCAGGGCACCCAGCGCTCGGACACCACGATCCTGCTGCACCTGGCGGCCGACCGGCAGAGCGCGACGGCGGTGTCGATACCGCGGGACGTGATGGTGGACATCCCCAGCTGCCGCCGCCCCGACGGGTCGCGGACACGGGCCCAGTTCGCGCAGTTCAACTGGGCGTACGAGTTCGGCGGCACGGCCTGCACGATCCGTACGATCGAGAAGCTGACCGATATCCGGATCAACCACCACATCGTGATTGATTTCGCCGGATTCAAGGACATGGTCGACGCGGTCGACGGCGTGGAGGTCTGCCTCAAGGCCCCGATCAAGGACAAGGACGCCAAGGTGCAGCTGGCCGCGGGCCGGCAGACCCTCAACGGCGAGCGGGCGCTCGGCTATGTGCGGGCCCGCAAGAGCATCGGCAACGGCAGCGACACCGACCGGATGGACCGTCAGCAGGAGTTCCTCGCGGCGCTCGTCAACAAGGTGCGGAGCAATGACGTCCTGCTCAATCCCGCGAAGTTGTATCCGGTGCTCGACGCGGCGACTTCCGCGTTGACGACGGACCCGGGACTTGCCAGTTTGCGTGGTTTGTACGAACTGGTGCGCGGCATGCGCAACATCCCCACAGAACGGGTGCAGTTCCTCACCGTGCCCCGGCGGTCGTATGTCTACGACGCCAATCGCGACGAACTCGTCGAGCCCGCCGCCGAGGAACTCTTCACGCGCCTTCGCACCGACGCCCCCCTCCAGGTGTCGCACAAGAAACCGGCCCAGGTGGTGCGCGAGGACGCCGAGGACTCGTCGGACGACGGGAGCGAAGACGAGGGCGACGACGGAAGCGACGAGAAGCCGGACGACCCTTCGCATACGCCGAGACCCGCACCCACATTCCGGGGCAACACGGCCGCCGGAACGGCCTGTAAGTAAAGGCATCCTCAAACAGAAGACACCCCGCATCAAGAAATGGGGCGGATTGCCCAGTTGTAGGGAAGTGGAATTTGTCACCGGCGTCGTTCAGCGCTGAACTGGGCGGATAGTGTGAGCGATCCGGTGCGCCTGGCCCTTGTGGCCGCGCACCGCTGGACGACTGACCGAGCGCCTTCTTGAGGGGGGAAAGGCGCCGCGTGGCCCCGACGGAGGACGCAAACAACCGTGGACGCGCAAGGCCGTGGGCGGGCGGAGAACATCGACCCCGCAGACCAGTGGGTACTCAACCCGAACACCGGCGATTACGAACTGCGACTGAGCCCTTCCGCAGGGCAGTCGGCGGTGCCAGGACCGCGCAGACCTTCACGGTCGGCGGCACGTCCGGGAGCGCGCGGCCGCGGTGGCCGACGCGACGAGCGCCGTGACGAGCAGCAGGACCGGCACGAGGTGCCGGGCCAGCGCAGACGCCGGGCTCCGCAGCCGGAGACGGCGGGCGGCCGGCGCAAGCAGAAGCCGAAGAAGTCCAAGGGCAAGAGGGCCCTGGTGTGGACGGGCGGCGTGCTCGCCTTCGTCCTCGTATCGGGCTGCGCGGGCGCGTACCTCTGGTACCAGCACCTGAACGACAACATCACCTCGATCCCCGACGACGGCGCGGGAACCGGCGGCTTCAGCAAGGACCGGGCCATCAACATCCTGGTGATGGGGACGGACAAGCGCACCGGCAAGGGCAACGAGAAGTACGGCGACAAGGAGAGCGTCGGTCACGCCGACACGACGATCCTGCTGCACGTCTCCAAGGACCGCACCAACGCGACCGCGTTGAGCATCCCGCGCGACATGATCACGGACATCCCGGACTGCCCGACCACGATGGAGGACGGCTCCAAGAAGACCATCCCGGGCAGTCAGAACGTCCGCTTCAACGAGAGCCTGGGCCAGAGCGAGCGCACGCCGAGCTGTTCGATGCGCACGGTCACCGAGATCACCGGGATAAAGATCGACCACTTCATGGTGGCCGACTTCAACGCGGTCAAGACGCTGTCCAGCGCGGTCGGCGGCGTCGACGTCTGTCTCGCCAAGGACATCGACGACCCGGACTCGCATCTGAAGCTGGGCGAGGGCAAGCACACCATCGAGGGCGAGGAGGCGCTCGCCTTCGTCCGTACGCGGCATTCGGTGGGCACGGGCGGCGACTTGAGCCGGATCGAGCTTCAGCAGCAGTTCCTCAGCTCGCTGATGCGCAAGCTCAAGTCGAACGACACGCTCACCAACCCGAAGAAGATGATAAGTCTCGCCGAGGCCGGCACGAAGGCGCTCACGGTCGACTCCACGATCGCGGACATAATGAAACTCCGCGACCTGGGCATGGAGTTGGGCAAGCTCGACATGAAGAACCTGAGCTTCGCGACCGTACCCGTGCTCGACAACCCGACGGAGAAGGTCAAGGCGACGGTCGTCGTCGACGAGGCCAAGGCCGATCCGCTCTTCGCCATGATGCGCGCCGACGAGTCGCTCACCGAGGTGAAGAAGAAGGAGAAGAAGGAGAAGGCCGCGGTCGCCGCCCGCCTCAAGGGCAGCAAGGCCGACCCCTCCGAGGTGCGGGTCAACGTCTACAACGGCAGTGGCAAGGCCGGCGCCGCTCAGACAACTCTCGAGTGGCTGCAGAACACTGAGGGCGTGCTCAAATCCAGCCAGCTCGGCAACGCGCCGTCGGACATGAAGAAGACGACGCTGGAGTACGCGCCCGACCAGGCCGACCAGGCCAGGCGGCTCGCCGACATCATGGGCCTGCCCGGCTCCGCGATGAAGCCCGGCGAGAGCGAGAAGAACGCTCAGGGACTCCCGGCGATCAAGCTGACGCTCGGCGGCGACTTCAAGGGCGCCGGGGTTCCCATCAGTGCTCCGTCGAAGGCACCGGAGGGCATCCAGAAGGTCGAGGCAGACAAAACTGTGTGTGCGAAGTGACCTGAAGCGGCCGTTCTGCGTCTAACACGGCGCGGGACGGCCGTACTTGGGGGGCTAGGTGGGGAGGGGCAGGC
>NZ_SRIC01000119.1 GCF_004684775.1 Streptomyces sp. MZ04 | reverse complement strand
CCCCGCACCCGCACCCAACACACCCCACCCCGGGAGACCCCATGCACGACGACCGCACCCTCATCGAAGCCCGCCTCAAGCGCGTCCTCGATGAACGCATCCGCCCCGCCGTCTACCCGGAATCCGTCCCCCTGGACGTAGCCGTCTGGACCGCCCCCGGCGAACCCGTCACCGTCGCCGAAGGCCTCGCCGCCACCCCCGAACCGACCGCCGTCGGCGCCCGCTGGGGCGCCCCCTGGGCCACCAGCTGGTTCCGGGTCACCGGCACCGTCCCCGACGAATGGGCCGGGAAGACCGTCGAGGCCGTCCTCGACCTCGGCTTCGACGAGAACATGCCCGGCTTCCAGTGCGAAGGCCTCGTCTACCGCCCCGACGGCACCCCGGTGAAGGGCCTCAACCCCCGCAACCAGTGGGTCAGGATCGCCGCCCCGGCGACCGGCGGCGAGGACGTACACCTGCACATCGAGGCCGCATCCAACCCCGTCATCCTCGACTACCACCCCTTCCTGCCCACCCAGCTCGGCGACAAGGAGACGGCCGGAAGCGAGCCCCAGTACACGCTCGCCCGCATGGACCTCGCCGTCTTCGACGAGGCGGTGTGGCAGCTCGTCATCGACCTCGAAGTGCTCGGCGAGCTGATGCGGGAGCTCCCCGAGGACTCCGCGCGCCGTTACGCGATCGTGCGCGCCATCGGCCGCGCCCTCGACGCCGTCGACCTCCAGGACGTCAACGGCAGCGCACCCGCCGCCCGCGCCGAACTCGAAGGCGTTCTCGCCACCCCAGCCGAGCCCTCCGCGCACCGCATCAGCGCCGTCGGCCACGCGCACATCGACTCCGCGTGGCTGTGGCCGCTGCGCGAGACGGTGCGGAAGGTCGCCCGTACGACCTCCAACATGACCGCGCTCATCGAGGACGAGCCGGACTTCGTCTTCGCCATGTCGCAGGCACAGCAGTGGGCGTGGGTGAAGGAGCACCGGCCCGAGGTGTGGGCGAAGGTCAAGAAGGCCGTCGCCGACGGGCGGTTCGTGCCGGCCGGCGGCATGTGGGTCGAGTCGGACACGAACATGCCGGGCTCGGAGGCGATGGCCCGTCAGTTCGTGCACGGCAAGCGGTTCTTCCTCGACGAGTTCGGCATCGAGAACGACGAGGCCTGGCTGCCCGACACCTTCGGCTTCGCGGCCGGACTGCCACAGATCATCAAGGCGGCCGGGTCCAAGTGGCTGCTCACCCAGAAGATCTCCTGGTCGCAGACCAACCGCTTCCCGCACCACACCTTCAACTGGGAGGGCATCGACGGGACCCGGATCTTCACCCACTTCCCGCCCGTCGATACGTACAACTGCTCCATGAAGGGCAGCGAGATCGCCCACGCGGCGAAGAACTTCAAGGACAAGGGCGTCGCCCGGCACTCGCTCGCGCCCACCGGCTGGGGTGACGGAGGCGGCGGCACCACGCGCGAGATGATCGCGAAGGCCGCGCGCCTGCGGGACCTCGAAGGCTCGGCGACGGTGGTGTGGGAGACGCCGGAGAAGTTCTTCGAGAAGGCGGAGGCCGAGTACCCGAACGCGCCCGTCTGGGTCGGTGAGTTGTACCTCGAACTGCACCGCGCCACCCTCACCAGCCAGGCCGGCACCAAGCAGGGCAACCGCCGCAGCGAGCATCTGCTGCGGGAGGCGGAGCTGTGGGCCGCGACCGCAGCCGTTCGGAACACCGAATTCACGTATCCCTACGAGGAGTTGGACCGGATCTGGAAGACCGTCCTGCTGCATCAGTTCCATGACATCCTGCCCGGCTCCTCCATCGCCTGGGTGCACCGGGAGGCGCGGGCCACGTACGCGGCGGTCGCCGACGAGCTGAACGGCATCATCGGCGCGGCCCAGCGCGCGCTGGCGGGGGACGGCGGCACGGGAACCCTCGTCTTCAACTCCACCCCGCACACCCGCGACGGCGTCCCCGCGGGCGGCGCGCGGCCCGCCGTCGTCGACGGGCAGTCGGCGATCGCCTCGCGGGCGGACGGCGGCTATGTCCTGGACAACGGTCTGCTGCGGGTCGAGATCGACGGCCGCGGTCTCATCGTCTCGGTGTACGACATCGCCGCCGACCGGGAGGCCGTCGCACCCGGCCAGGTGGCGAACCTGCCGCAGCTCCACGCCGACTTCCCGAACATGTGGGACGCGTGGGACGTCGACGAGTTCTACCGCAACACCGTCACCGATCTCACCGAGGCGGACGAGGTCGTGCCGGGCGAGGACGGAGGGTCGGTCCGTGTCGTGCGTGCTTTCGGCGGCTCACGGCTCACGCAGGTTCTGTCCCTCGCTCCCGGTGCCACCCGTCTGGACATCGACACCGAGGTCGACTGGCACGAGACGGAGAAGTTCCTGAAGCTGGCGTTCCCGCTGGACATCCACGCCGAGCGGTACGCGTCGGAGACGCAGTTCGGCCACTTCTATCGGGCCACGCACACCAACACGAGCTGGGAGGCCGCCAAGTTCGAGGCGTGCAACCACCGTTTCGTGCACATGGAGGAGCCGGGCTGGGGTGTCGCGCTGGTCAACGACTCGACGTACGGACATGACGTGACCCGCACGGTCCGGGAGCCGGACGCGGGGACGACCACGACCGTGCGTGTCTCGCTCCTTCGCGCCCCCCGTTTCCCCGACCCCGAGACGGACCAGGGCGTGCACCGCTTCCGGCACGCGCTCGTCCCGGGGGCCGGGATCGGCGACGCGGTGCGGGAGGGGTACCGGATCAACCTGCCGGAGCGCCGGATCGCCGGTGGCGCGGAGGTGGCCCCGCTGGTGGCCGTGGACAACGACGCGGTCGTCGTCACCGCGGTCAAGCTCGCCGACGACGGCAGCGGCGATGTCGTGGTCCGCTTCCACGAGTCGCGGGGTGGCCGGGCGCGGGCCACGCTGACGGCGGGCTTCGGGATCGGCTCGGTGACGGTGACGGACCTGCTGGAGCGTCCGCTGGCCGACGCCCCGTCCCCGGAGCGCGTGGGGGATCGCATCGCGGTGCGGCTGCGGCCGTTCGAGCTGGTGACGCTGCGGCTGACCAGGGCGTGATCCAGGCGCGATCCCGCTCCTGAAGACCGCCGGAGGGGCTGTGCAGACAGTCCCTCCGGCGTTCCGCCCTCGGCCGGCGAGGTCAGCCGGTGATGGTCACGCAGGGCAGGCCCACGCTCGCGCCGCCCCGGAAGCCCTCCGCGCAGAGCCGGGTGCCGGCCGGGAAGTGGCGCTGGGGGTAGGCCTGGTCCCGGTAGGTCCGGAACGCGGCGACGTCCTCCACCTTGGTGTGGGCGCTCCAGCCGTTGGTGGTCCACACGCGTGCGCTGATGCGGTTCGGCTGGTTGGTGTTGACGACCGACACCTCGACCCGGCCCAGATAGGTCCCCGAGTCGTACGTCTCGATGCAGACCGAGTTGTTGCACCACTTGCCGTCGGCGACCGCCGACGGTCCCGCGGCGATGACGCAGCCGAGTGCGGCGGCCACCGCGCCGATCCCCGCGGCGACCTTCTTGGTGATGTCGTGCATGGCGAAAAGACCCTCATCCTTCGTCATGGCCCGCGACGGAATCGCCGGGCCCCGGCAGACCAACGCCGGGCAAGATCATCAGTTACGCGGGTTCCGAGAAGCCGTTACGGGCTCTTCTCCGGTCCCCAGGCCTGCGGCCCGGCCCCGCGCCACTCGATGAGCTCTGGGTCGTCGATCGCCGTGTCCGCCTCGGGCAGGCCTGCTCGGCGCAGGAATTCCAGCACGTCGAACAGGTAGAAGGCCGTTCCCACGTCTTTGCCGCGGATCGTGACCCGTCGGCCACCGTCCGGCGACGGCGGGTGGACGATCACGGGTGCATGTCCTGACATACACCCATGATCCTCCATCCCGGCCCGTTCTGACGCGCGTCGCCCGACTATCGAGGCGTGAGCGCGTCCGCCCCGGCCTTGTCCCGGCCGAGCCGCTCGCGGACCAGCGAGACGGCGACCACCAGTGCCGCGAGGAGCACGGACAGCAGCACCTGGATACGACCGCCGCCCGGGCTGTCGTCGGTGAGCATGTAGACGAGGACGAACGAGATCATCGCGATGGTGACCCAGGTGAGGTACGGGAAGAGCCACATCCGGACGATGAGCTTCTCCGGGTTCTCGCGGAGGATGATGCCGCGCATCCGCAGCTGCGAGAAACAGATCACCAGCCAGACGAAGAGCGCGACCGCGCCGGAGGAGTTCAGAAGGAACTGGAACACCGTGTCCGGCCACACGTAGTTGAAGCCGACCGCGACGAAGCCGAAGACCACGGAGGCCAGGATCGCGGCCTGCGGGACGCCCGCCCGGTTCGTCCGCGCGAAGGCCTTCGGGGCGTCGCCGCGCCGGCTGAGGGAGAAGGCCATGCGCGATGCGGTGTAGAGACCGGAGTTCAGGCAGGAGAGCACCGCCGTCAGGACGATGACGTTCATGACCTGACCGGCGTGCGGAATGCCGATCGAGTCGAGGGCCGCGACGTACGAGCCCTTCTTCTCGATCGAGGGGTCGTTCCAGGGGAGAAGGGAGACCACGACGAGGATCGAGCCCAGGTAGAAGACGCCGACCCGCCAGATGACGCTCTTGGTGGCCTTGGCGACGGCTCGCTGCGGGTCCTTGGACTCACCGGCGGCGAGGGTGACGATCTCGGAGCCCATGAAGGAGAAGACGACCATCAGTACGCCCGTGAGGATGGCGCTGGGGCCATGAGGCAGGAATCCGCCGTGCGAGGTGAGGTTGCCGAAGCCGGTGGCGGCGTTGTCCGAACTGGGCAGCACACCGAAGATCGCCAGGACGCCGATGCCGATGAAGGCGGCGATGGCGACGACCTTGATGCCCGCGAACCAGAACTCGAACTCGCCGAAGGAAGCGACCGAGGCGAGGTTGGTGGCGGTGAGGACGGTCATCACGATGAGCGCCCAACCCCACTGCGGTACGGCGGGTATCCAGCCGTTGAGGATGACGGCACCTGCGGTGGCCTCCACCGCGAGCACCACGACCCAGAAGAACCAGTAGAGCCAGCCGATGGAGAAACCGGCCCAGCGGCCGAGCGCCCGGTCCGCGTACGCCGAGAAGGACCCCGAGGACGGGTCGGCGGCGGCCATCTCGCCGAGCATCCGCATCACCAAGACGACCAGGGTGCCGACCAGCGCGTACGACAGCAGGATGCCGGGACCGGCGGCGGCGATGCCGGAGGCGGAGCCCACGAACAGGCCCGCTCCGATGACACCGCCGATGGCGATCATGGACAGATGGCGGTTCTTGAGGCCGGACCGCAGCTCCGAATCGTGCGGAGCCTGGTGGTCGCCGGGGGGAGCGGGAGGAGAGGACGCGGGGGCAGGGGGAAGTGAAGTCATCTCGACATCCAGTGAGTTGGGACGGGTCGTGCGAGGGGTGACTGCGTGCTGGATCGCCTTGGTGGCAAGGCGGGAGCGGGCCGCGCTCTCCGTGTTCCGGGACGGCGCGGGGCAGGGGGATGGGGACGTGAGGGCTGCCGCGCTTCCGCGTTTCGCGCCGCCTCCTTGTGAGAGGTGAGCCGCGTCACTGCCGGAATGGATTTGCGACAGCGTATGCGGAGGGGGTGGGCGGATTATTTGTGAGGAGTCACAAAGTCCCCCTCGATCGCTGGCCGGTCGGCCAATGCCGAATCCGGGACGCGCGGGGACCATGGGCCCCCCGTACGCGGCCCCATTCGGGACGACAGCTGGTCGGCCGGACAGGAGTGCGGGGCATTCCTTGGCCTGCTGAACAAGGGCAAGGTCCGGGACCCGGCCTAGCGTGAGTGGCTCCAGACCACACCCCCCGAAAGCCCACCCCCCGAACGCGTCGATCAAGGGAGCCCCATGCACGGGGACGACATGCCGGGTCAGCCGGACGGAACGGCGGATGGAACGCCGGACGGATCAGCGGACGGATCAGCGGACGGATCAGCGGACGGATCGGCGGACGGATCAGCGGACGGATCGGCGGACGGAACAGCCCACGGCATCGTGGTGATCGGGGCGACCCCGCTGGCCCGCCGCGTCTGCGCGGCCCTGTGGGAGCGCGGGCACCCGGTGGACCACCTCGCCGCACCGGACGACCAGGAGCTCCGGCAGGCGCTCGCCGCGCAGCCGGCCCACGTGGCCGTACTCGTGGGCGACGACCTCTCCGCGCTCCGCTACGCGCTGGCGGTACGGCACGTCAGCGGCACCGTCCGGATCCTCGTCACGGTCTTCGACCGGACCGTGGCGCAGCAGCTCAAGGCGCTGCTGCGGCGCTGCGAGCCGGTCTCGCCCGCCGATCTCCTCGCGCCGACCCTGGCAGGCCTGTGCGTCGACCCCGAGGCCCGCGACGTACTGGCCGTATGGGACGACGGGGACGGTGCGGTGGCGGTCCGCCGACGCGAGGGACGGCTGGCCGAGACGCCCTGGCGGGCCTCTCCCGCGGCGCGGCGGCGAGCCCTGTCCGGGCGGCTGCGCGGGCAGCTGCAGCCCCACGACGCGGACGCCCGGCTGCTGCTCATCGGTCTGCTCGGCATCGCGACGGTCCTGACGCTTGACTGGCTGTGGCTGGTCGCCGTCTTCCACAGGCCGGCCAGCACCGCCTTCCTGGAAGCCGCCCGGGTCGTCGCCGGCGTGGGCCCGGCCGCCCCGCACGACGGCCATCCCGGCTACGAGTGGGTCTCCGGGGCGGCGATGCTGATCACGGTGGGCTTCACCGCCCTGCTGACCGCGGGAATCGTCGACCGGCTCTTCGGGCCGCGCCTGGTCGGGGTCCTGGGGCCGCGGGTGCTGCCCCGTGCCGGGCACGTCATCGTGGTGGGCCTCGGCCAGGTCGGCCTGCGGCTGTGCCAGACGCTGCGTCAGCTGGGGGTGCCGGTGGTCGGGGTCGAGCGTGCGCCCGCCGCCCCGAATCTCCGCCTCGCACGGTCGATGGGCATCCCCGTAGTGCTCGCGCACGGCGAGGATCGTGTGGTGCTCGCACGGCTCGGTCTGGGGCGCGCCCACGCGCTCGCCGCGGTCGGCTCCGAGGATCTCGACAACATCGCCGTCGCGGTCGCCGCCCATGGCGTGGCGCCCGATGTCCGGGTGGTGCTCAGGGCGGGCGAGGACGAGGCGATCGCCGAGACCCGCTCGCTGCTTCCCCTCGGTCTGACCCGGGACATCACCAGGACCAGCGCGGCGTACGTGACCGCTCACCTGACCGGCGCCATGCCCCGCCGCGTCATAGCCGACGCCGACTGCGACCTTGTCGACCTGCCCGGTCGCGGCCTCGTCGCCTGGCCGGTCCCGGCCGGGGACGACTGCGGGCGGGCCGTGCTGTGCGGCGAGCTCACATCGCGTCGTCCGGTGGAACCGTCTGCTCGGTCCAGATGATCTTGCCGGTCGCCGTGTAGCGGGTGCCCCACCGCCGGGTGAGCTGCGCGACGATGAACAGCCCACGGCCGCCCTCGTCGGTGGTGCGGGCGTGCCGCAGGCGCGGTGCGGAGCTGCCGGCGTCGGAGACCTCGCAGATCAGCGCGGCCTGCCGGATCAGCCGCAGCGTGATCGGTCCGGCGGCGTGCCGGATGGCGTTGGTGACCAGTTCGCTGACGATCAGCTCGGTGGTGAAGAGCAGATCCTCCAGGCCCCACTCCGTCAGCTGGCGTCCTGCGAGGGTGCGGGCGTCGGCGACCACGGCCGGGTCGGACGGCAGGTCCCAGGAGGCGACCTGGTGGGCGCCCAGGGAGCGGGTCCGGGCCAGCAGCAGGGCGGCGTCGTCGGACGGCGGCCCGGTGAGCAGCGCCTTGACCACGTTGCCGCCGATCTCCTCCAGCTTCGGCCCGGTCACCGCCAGGGCGTTGCTCAGCCGGGAGAGGCCGACGTCGATGTCCCGGTCGCAGGCCTCGATCAGGCCATTGGTGTAGAGGGCGAGCAGGCTGCCCTCGGCCAGCTCGAGCTCGACGGGTTCGAAGGGCAGCGCCCCGAGGCCGAGCGGCGGTCCCGCGGGCAGGTCGGGGAAGTCGACGGCGCCGTCGGGGGTGACGATCGCGGGCGGCAGGTGGCCGGCCCGGGCCATCGTGCAGCGCCTGCTGACCGGGTCGTACACGGCGTACAGACAGGTGGCCCCCGTGAAGGTGGCGGCCACGCTCTCGTTCCCCGCACCCGCCGATTCGGCGGAGCCGTGCTGCTCGACCAGCCCGATGACCAGGTCGTCGAGGCGGGCGAGGAGTTCATCGGGCGGCAGATCCAGGTTGGCCAGCGTCTGCACGGCTGTGCGCAGGCGTCCCATGGTGGCCGCGGCGTTGATGCCATGTCCGACGACGTCTCCGACGACCAGGGCGACGCGGGCCCCGGACAGCGGGATCACGTCGAACCAGTCCCCGCCGACGCCGCTCGGGGCGTCCGCGGGGAAGTACCACGAGGCCACGTCGACGGCGGATCCCCCGGCCAGGTCGTGCGGCAGCAGATTGCGCTGCATCACGCGGGCCGCGGTGCGCTCGCGGGTGAAGCGGCGGGCGTTGTCGACACACACCGCGGCGCGGGCGACGAGTTCCTCGGCGAGCTGGATGTCGCCCTCCTCGAACGGGCCGAGCCGCCGGGACCGTACGAAGGTCGC
The DNA here is from genome assembly GCF_004684775.1 of Streptomyces sp. MZ04. Lineage (GTDB taxonomy): Bacteria > Actinomycetota > Actinomycetes > Streptomycetales > Streptomycetaceae > Streptomyces. Next base: position 14,597 of record NZ_SRIC01000119.1, on the reverse strand, counting down.
AGCGCCCAGGGTGGCACCGCGCGCGAGGAGCGGCACGACGAGCACCGAACGGAAGTCGAAGTCGCGGATGTCGGCGGCCCGCGCCGGGTCGTCGGTGACCCATCCGCTGGTGGCCGCGTCAAGGATCGTTTCGACCAGGGACCGCCTCTCCAGGAGGCAGCGGGAGAGCGGCGACGAGGGCGAGCGCGGGACGGCTTCCCCCACGGCCCGACTGGATTCCGGGCAGCCGTCGCGGACCGACTGCTGGCCCGAGCGGCGGACGACGGGTACGCCGTCGACCGGGCCGGGAACCGGCTCCTGGCCCCTGATGACCGAGTCGAGCAGGTCGACGGTGACGAAGTCGGCCAGCGGCGGCACGCTGACATCGGCCAGTTCCTGCGCGGTCCGTGTGACATCCAGCGTGCTGCCGATCCGGGCACCGGCGTTGTTCAGCAGGGCGAGGCGTCCCTGGGCCTGCCAGCGCTCGGTGATGTCGATGACCATGTACCAGATGCCGACGCGCCGGCCGTGCGGGTCCTCGAGGCCGAAGAACGAGGCCGAGTAGACGCGCTCCTCGTGGGGATCCGCGTACGTGGGGCTGCGGAATTCGTACTCCATGACCGGAGATCCGGTCTCCAGGACATGGCGCATCTTCGCGTCGAACGCCTCGGCCTCCAGCTTCGGCAGCACCTCGCTCACCTGCCGGCCGAGCCGACGCTCCAGGGGGATCAGGCGTTCTAGTACGTCGTTGACCCAGACGTAGCGCAGATCGGTGTCCAGTACGGCCATGCCGAGGGGTGCGTGGGCGAGGAACGGCTCCAGCATCAGCTGGTTCACGCCGCCGCCCGGCACCCGCCATTCCTTGAGGGCGAGGACGGACCAGCGCTCCCGTCCCGCCGCGTCGACGAGCGCCGTCACCTGCACCGCCAGCTGCACGCTCCGGCCGTCGCGATGGCGCGCCGCGACCGACCCGCTCCAGCCGTCCGCGGCGCGGCACCACTTGGCGACGGCGGCCACCCGCGCCTCGTCCCCGGGGATCGCGAGCAGCCGCGCCGCCGGTCGGTTCAGGACCTCTTCGGCCGGATGGCCGAGCAGCCGCTCCGCCGCCCTGGTCCACCCGATGACGGTTCCCGCCGCGTCCAGTTCGGCCATGGCGGCGTTCGCGATGTCGCATGCCCGGTCCGAGTCGTCCGGCAGGGCATTGTCCGAGGTCATCATCGCCAGCCCGTCATCTCAACTGCGCATAGTGCACATTCTAGTGAGAATCGCCCGGAAGCCGCGGTGTGTCGGTCACCAGGCAACCGCGGTGCGACTCGCCTCAGGAGGTCGGCGGCAGCCTCAGCTGGAGCATCGCGAGCAGCCGCTGATCGGGACGGCTCAGATCGAGGCCGGTCAGCTGCTCGGCACGGCCGATCCGGTAGCGCACGGTGTTGGGGTGCACATGCAGCTGGGCGGCGGCCGCCCGCACATCGCCGAAGGCGTTCAGGTACGCCAGGATCGACTCGGCAAGGCGCCCCTGGTGCCGGCTGTCATGGGCGGTCACGGCGGTCAGCCGGGGGTCCCGCATGTCGGGGCGGTCGGCGAGCAGCGCCAGCATCTCGCTGACCAGGACCTCCGCCTGGATGTCCGGCAGCGCGGCGACCGTGGTGGTGACATCGGCGTTCACCATGGCGTCGAGGATCCGGTCCGCCTCCCGGCGCGACTCCGGGACCTTCCCGAGGGCCGGGACGACGCAGCCGACCGATCCGCGCAGCGCCAGGCCCAGGTGGCGGCTTGCGGTGTCGGCGATGTCCTGCCCCCAGCCGCGCAGCGTGCCGATGTCGATGCTGCGCGGTAGCTGCGGGAGCAGGACGTAGATGCGGTGATCGCCCTCGGTGACCAGGGCGGCGCGGTGCCGGGCGGCGGTGTGCACCGAGATCAGGTTGGTGACCTCGGCGCGGGTCAGCTCGGGTCCGGTGGCTTCGGTCGCCCCGTACGAGAAGCCGAGGACCGCGGCCGGGCGTGCGGCGTCGAGGCCCAGGTGGCTGGCCAGCGGCTGCGGGCCGCTGCTGCCCTCCAGGAGTCCGGCCGCGAGGGTGCGGGCGAGCGTCACGTCCGCGGAGAGCTCCCGGCGGCGGCGCACCAGGTGGAGCGCGGCGACCCGGGCCGCGCCGAGCAGCGCCTGGTCCGAGCGCTCGGTCAGCGGCGTCGAGCCCTCCTGGACCCAGATGGTGCCCAGCTGCCGGTCCCCCGACCGGATGGCGATCGCGAGCCGGCGGCGGATCCCCAGCTCGGGGTGGCTGTCGACATTGATCACCTCGTCGGAGGTGCGAAGCCGCTGGAACACGCCCCATTCACGCAGCCGCGCCAGATACGCCTCCGGTCCCTGCCACCCCAGGATGGACTGCCGCCGCAGGTCGTCGGCCTCGTCGAGGTCGGCGGAGCGGGAGTAGGCGAGGACCCGGTTGGCCGTGTCCTCGATGCTGACGATGCCGCCCGTGAGCATGGCGGTGGTCTGGGCGAGCGAGAAGAGGTCGCCCTCCGCGGCTTCCGCGGCCGATTCGCCGGAGCCGTCCACGGGTGCGTCGTCGAGGGCCGCGCGGGCGATGGCGTCCACCTGGTCCCAGCGCGCCTCGCCGCGTACGGAAAGAAGCGCGACCCCCGCCTCGGCGGCGGTCTCGCTGAGGGCGGCGGCCTGTCCCGGAGCGTCCAGCTTGACGGCGACGGCGGCGGCTCCGTCGCGCCCGGCCGCCCGCAGCGCGGGGAAGGCGGCGCGGCCACGGGCGCCGATGGCGAGCACCAGCTCCCCGGGGTGGGCGGCCGGAGGATCCTCGGGATCGAGCAGGGCCACGCTGCGGATCTCGACGTCGAGGCCCGCGGGCGCGGTCTGCAGCTCCACCAGGGGCTCGCCCAGGGACATCAGCAGCTGGCGCAGGCTGAGGCCGGCGGTGGGGGGTACCGCGGCGGGTGATTCCATCGTGGGCGCCTCTGCTCGGGTCGGGTGGACTGGCCTCGTGGCGAGGATGGCCTGGCCTCATGGCGAGGATGACCTGATGAGGGCACTTGCACATCACGTCACGGCAAGTATCCGATCACGTCTCGACCGGCAGGGGGAATCCCGCTACTCGTCCAGCTGGGCCCGCAGCCACTCCTCCACCTCGCCCACATGCGCCGCCGCGGCGGCCCGTGCCGCCTCGGGGTCGCGGGCCACCAGCGCCCGGTGGATCCGGGCGTGCTCCCGACGCGTCCGCTCGAACGCACCCTCCTCCTGGTAGCCGCGCCACACCCGCGCTCGGAACGTGTGTGAGGAGAGGCCCTCCAGGATGGCGGCCATCGTGTCGTTGCCCGCCGCGAAGGCGATGGTGCGGTGGAACGCCAGATCGTGGGAGAGGATCTCCTCGGGGTCGTCCGTGGCGTTCATCGCCTCCAAGTGCTTCTCCACATCGGCCAGTTGGTCGGCCGAGATGCGCGCGGCGGCCAGTGCCGTCGCGGTGGACTCCAGGACCCGGCGGACTTCGAGGAGTTCGACGAGCCGGGGTCCGCGCGACAGATCGGCCACCACCCCGAAGGTCTCCAGGAGGTCCCCGGCCTCCAGCTGCGTGACGTAGATGCCCGACCCGTGCCGGGCCTCCAGGACCCCCATCACGGTGAGGGCGCGAATCGCCTCCCGCATGGAACTGCGCGAGATACCCAGCCGCGCCGCCAAGTCCCGTTCCGTGGGCAGCCGTTCACCCGGCTCGAGCCTGCCCTCGCCGATCATGGCCTTGATCTGCTCGATGGCCCGACCGGTCACGGTGCCCTTCTGCGGGGCGGTCTGGTCCACGTAACGCTCCTCCACTGGCCGGGTGCGCCGCAGTCTAACCAGAGATGTGGTCGGACCACTACGGTCTGAAAGCGGGGAAAGTTGGCGACGAGGGGTGTTGTGAGCGCCAAGTGGTCTGATAAATATTCGCCCATCAGTCGCCAGCACTCGCAAGGACTTCGTCCGATCACGCTCGATGAGGAGCCGACAGATGGCCGGCAGAACAGTTCGCAACAGGCCCAGCAGGGTGGGGACTTCGCGGGCGGTGCGGATCGCCGCAGCGGCCGCCTGCGCGTCCCTCGTGCTCACGGCGTGCGGCAGTACGAAGGACACCGCCTCCCCCGGCGCCGGGGGAGGCGGCGGAGAGGGCGAGGTCGGGGTGATCCTGCCCCTGCTGACCTCGCCGTTCTGGCAGTCGTACAACGACTACGTACCGAAGATGGCGAAGTCCGAGGATGTCGACGCGCACAAGACGGTCAACTCCAACAGCGACCCGTCGCAGCAGATCACCGACATCAACAACCAGCTCAACCAGGGTGTGAAGGGGCTCGTCGTCGCCCCGCTCGACAGCGCCGCCATCTCCGCGGGCCTCGACCAGGCCGAGCGCAAGGGCGTGCCCGTGGTCGCCGTCGACGTCGCCCCCGAGAAGGGCAAGGTCGCGATGGTGGTGCGGGCCGACAACGTCGCGTACGGCGAGAAGGCCTGCGACTACCTCGGCAAGCAGGTCAAGACCGGCAAGGTCGTCCAGATCATGGGAGACCTCGCCTCCGTCAACGGCCGTGAGCGCTCAGAGGCGTTCCGCACCTGCGTGAAGAAGAAGTTCCCCAAGCTGAAGGTCCTGGAGATCCCCGCCAAGTGGGAGTCCGACACGGCCGCCTCCAAGCTGGACACGCTGCTCAACTCCAACCCCGACATCAAGGGCATCTACATGCAGGCGGGCGGCGTCTATCTCGCGCCCACCCTGCAGACCCTCAAGTCCAAGAAGATGCTCAAGAAGACGGGGGAGAAGGGCCACATCACCGTCATCTCCAACGACGGCATCCCGCAGGAGTTCGACGCCATCCGCAAGGGCCAGATCGACGCGACCGTCTCGCAGCCCGCCGACGCCTACGCCAAGTACGGCATGTACTACATCAAGGCCGCGATGAACGGAAAGAAGTTCAAGCCGGGGCCGACCGACCACGACTCCACGATCGTGAAGCTGCCCAGCGGCATCCTCGAGGACCAGCTGCCCGCACCGCTGGTCACCAAGGAGAACGTGGACGACTCCACGCTCTGGGGCAACACGGTCACATGAGTACGCCGATGAGCAAGCCCCCCACGACAGGGCCGACGGCGCTCGTCGAGGCGACCGGCATAGTCAAACGGTACGGGCCCACCGTCGCGCTGCGGGACGGGCGGCTGACCGTCCTGCCCGGTGAGTCCCACGCCCTCGTCGGCCGCAACGGCGCGGGCAAGTCCACCCTGGTCACCGTCCTCACCGGACTCCAGGCCCCGGACGCGGGCACCGTCCTCTTCGACGGCGAGCCCGCGCCGGCGCTCGCCGACCGCGACGCCTGGCGCCGCAAGGTGGCCTGCGTCTACCAGAAGCCGACCGTCGTCCCCGATCTGACCGTCGCCGAGAACCTCTTCATCAACCGGCAGCCCGAAGGCCGCGGCGGCTTCATCAGCTGGCGCAGGCTGCGGGCCGAGGCGGCACAGGTCCTCGGCACCTGGGACGTGCGCGTCGACCCGGACACACGCACCGCCGACCTCAAGGTCGAGGACCGCCAAATGGTGGAGATCGCCAGGGCGTTGAGCTTCGGCGCCCGCTTCATCGTCCTCGACGAGCCGACCGCGCAGCTCGACAACCGCGAGATCGAGCGGCTCTTCACGCGCATGCGGGCGCTTCAGGAGTCCGGCGTCACCTTCCTCTTCATCTCGCACCACCTCCAGGAGGTGTACGAGGTGTGCCAGACCGTCACCGTTCTGCGCGACGCCCGCTGGATCACCACCGCGCCGGTGGCCGAACTGCCGCGCGCCGCCCTGGTGGAGGCGATGGCGGGCGAGGCCCTGACGGAGCAGGCCGCGGCCGAGGAGTCCGTCGCCCGGACCGAGGTCCCGGCCGACGCCCCGGTGCTGCTCGACGTCAGGGGCCTCACGAGCGAGTCGTACGCGGACATCGACCTGACCGTCCGCGCGGGCGAGGTCGTCGGCCTCGCCGGATCCAGCGGCAGCGGCAAGATCAACCTCGCGGAGACCATCGCCGGACTGCACACGCCGACCGGCGGAACGGCTCAACTGGACGGCACACAGCTGCCGTTCGGCGATGTGGCCGCCACTCTGCGCGCCGGGGTCGGCTGCGTGCCGCGCGACCGGCACGGCCAGGGCCTGGTCTTCGGGATGACGATCGGCGACAACGCCACGATGACCGTGCTCGACCGGCTCGGGAAGTACGGCTTCGTCGGCACCGAGCGCAAGCGCGGCTTCGCCGAGGAGCTGATCGACCGCCTCGACATCCATGCCGAAGGCCCTGACCAGCCAGTCTCCGACCTCTCGGGAGGCAACGCCCAGAAGGTCGTCATGGCCCGCGCGCTCGCCTCCGACCCACGGCTGCTCGTCCTCATCAACCCCACCGCCGGTGTCGACGTGAAATCCAAGGAGTCCCTGCTCGCCCGCATGGACAACGCCCGAGAGGACGGCACGGCCGTCCTGGTCGTCTCCGACGAACTCGACGACCTACGCCGCTGCGACCGGGTGCTTGTGCTCTTCCACGGCAGGGTCGTCGCGGAGCACGTGGCGGGTTTCACCGACCACGACTTGATCGCATCGATCGAGGGAGTGGGACATCCCGACCCCGTAAGGGGCGCGTGGAGTGCTGATGACGCCGACCACACGGGCCCCGTCAGGGGCGCGGGGAACTGCGCGAACAACCCCCACTGGCCCGCAGCGAAAGAACAAGGAGACAACCGTGGCTGACACCAAGGCCCCGGCCGCGCAGGCCACCCCGGCAGCAAAATCCCCCGCCCAAGCCCGCGCAGCGAAAAGCATCGCCCTCCGCAGGGCAAGGGAACTAGCCCTGGTTCCCGCCCTGTTGCTCCTCATGCTCCTCGGCACCCTGGTGAACGACTCGTTCCTCACCGAGCGCAACCTCATCTCCATCCTCGGCGCCTCCGCGGCCCTCGCGATGGTCGTGCTCGCCGAGTCGCTCGTCCTGATCACCGGAAAGTTCGACCTCTCCCTGGAGTCGGTCGTCGGCATCGCGCCCGCCGTCGGCGCGCTCCTGGTGCTGCCCGCCGCGCAGGCCGGCTTCGGCACCCAGATGCCCGCCGTGGTGGCACTGCTCGCGATCCTCGTGGTCGGCGCCGTCATCGGCGCCTTCAACGGCATCCTCGTGGTGAAGCTCAAGCTCAACGCGTTCATCGTGACCCTCGCCATGCTGATCGTGCTGCGCGGACTGCTCGTCGGCGCCACCGAGGGCAAGACGCTCTTCGGCATGCCCGACGCCTTCTACACCCTCGCCACCTCCACCTTCCTGACCATCCCGCTCTCGGTGTGGCTCGCGGCCGCCGCTTTCGGCATCGCGGGCTTCGTCCTCAAGTACCACCGTGTGGGGCGTGCGCTGTACGCGATCGGCGGCAACGCGGACGCGGCGCGCGCCGCCGGTATCCGAGTGGAGCGCGTGATGCTCGGCGTGTTCGTCGTCGCCGGTGTGCTCGCCGCACTCGGCGGGCTCATGCAGACCGGGTACGTCGGCGCGATCAACGCCAACCAGGGCCAGAACATGATCTTCACGGTGTTCGCGGCGGCGGTCATCGGCGGCATCAGCCTGGATGGCGGCAAGGGCACCATGTTCGGCGCCCTCACCGGCGTACTGCTGCTCGGTGTCGTGCAGAACCTGCTCACCCTCGCCCAGGTGCCGTCCTTCTGGATCCAGGCCATCTACGGCGGAATCATCCTGGTCGCCCTGATGATCGCGCGCGTCACCACGGGGCGTGCACAGGACTGACCCCGTTCTGGTTCAGCGCCTCCTTGCCCCTTTCCGGAAAGGCCTCCTGTGTCCCCGACTCCCGCCCGCATCACCGCGGTTGACACCTTCGACATCCGGTTCCCGACCTCACGGGAACTGGACGGATCCGACGCGATGAACCCGGACCCCGACTACTCCGCCGCCTATGTGGTGCTGCGCACCGATGCGGCGGACGGCCTCGAAGGTCACGGCTTCACCTTCACCATCGGACGCGGGAACGACGTCCAGGTCGCCGCGATCGCATCGCTGCGCCACCACGTGCTCGGCCGGTCCGTCGAGGAACTCTGCGCCGATCCGGGGACGTTGAACCGCGACCTGATCGGGGACAGCCAACTGCGCTGGCTCGGCCCCGAGAAGGGCGTGATGCACATGGCCATCGGGGCCGTCGTCAACGCGCTGTGGGATCTGGCGGCCAAGCGCGCGCACAAGCCGCTGTGGCGGTTCCTCGCCGACGCCGACCCGCAGTGGCTCGTCTCGCAGGTCGACTTCCGCTACATCGCGGACGCGCTCACCCCCCAAGAGGCCCTGGATCTGCTCCAGTCGGGCCGCCACGGTGCCGCCGACCGGGAGGCCGTGCTGCGGGAGCGCGGCTTCCCCGGTTACACCACCTCACCCGGCTGGCTCGGCTACAGCGACGAGAAGCTGACCCGTCTCGCCCGCCAGGCCGTGGCCGACGGCTTCACGCAGATCAAGCTGAAGGTCGGCGCGGACCTGGCGGACGACGTACGCCGCTGCCGCACCGCGCGCGAGGCGATCGGGCCCGGCATCCGGATGGCGATCGACGCCAACCAGCGCTGGAACGTCGACGAGGCCGTCGAATGGACGCGCGCCCTCGCCGAGTTCGCGCCGTACTGGGTCGAGGAGCCCACCAGCCCCGACGACGTCCTCGGCCACGCCGCGATCCGCAAGGCCGTCGCCCCCGTCAAGGTCGCCACCGGCGAGCACGTACAGAACCGCATCGTCTTCAAGCAGCTCCTCCAGGCGGGCGCCATCGACGTCCTGCAGATCGACGCGGCCCGCGTCGGCGGCGTCAACGAGAACCTCGCGATCCTGCTGCTGGCCGCCAAGTTCGGCGTCCCGGTCTGCCCGCACGCGGGCGGCGTGGGCCTGTGCGAACTCGTCCAGCACCTGTCGATGTTCGACTTCGTGGCGCTCTCGGGGACCACCGAGAACCGCGTCATCGAGTACGTCGACCACCTCCACGAACACTTCACCGACCCGGTCGTGATGCGCCAGGGGCACTACACGGCTCCCAGCGCGCCGGGCTTCTCCGCGACCATGCGGCCCGAGTCGCTCGCGGAGTTCACCTATCCGGACGGCGCCTTCTGGGCCGCCGACCTGGCCCAAGGCACCCTCGCCCAAGGCGCACTCCCTCAAGGCAAAGGAGCAGCCGCATGACTGACTTCGAGGGGCTGAAGGCCCTCGTCACCGGCGGAGCCTCCGGCATCGGCCGGGCCACCGCGGAACTGCTCGCCGCGCGCGGCGCCCAGGTGGCCGTGCTCGACCTCGACCCGAGCGCCGTGGAGAAGCCGCTCACCGGCTACCGCGCCGACGTCTCGGACGACGCGTCGCTGCGCGTAGCCGTCGCCGCCGCCGTGGCCGGCCTCGGCGGACTCGACGTACTGGTCAACAACGCCGGGATCGGCGCCCAGGGGACGGTCGAGGACAACGACGACGCCCAGTGGCACACCGTCCTGGACGTCAACGTCCTCGGGATCGTCCGCACCAGCCGCGCCGCCCTGCCGCACCTCAGGGACTCCGGCAGCGCGGCGATCGTCAACACCTGCTCCATCGCCGCCACCGCAGGACTTCCGCAGCGCGCCCTGTACTCGGCGTCGAAGGGAGCGGTGCTCTCGCTGACCCTCGCGATGGCCGCCGACCACGTACGCGAAGGGGTACGCGTCAACTGCGTCAACCCCGGCACCGTCGACACCCCGTGGGTCGGCCGGCTCCTGGACGCGGCGCCCGACCCGGCCGCCGAGCGGGCCGCGCTCCAGGCCCGGCAGCCCACAGGACGCCTCGTGTCGGCGGACGAAGTCGCGGGCGCCATCGCCTACTTGGCGAGCCCCCTCTCCGGCGCCACCACCGGCACCGCGCTCGCCGTGGACGGCGGCATGCAGGGCCTGCGACTGCGCCCGGCGGGCCGGTGAGCGGCATAGCGCGGCGCACCCTGGGACCCGGCGGCGTCGAGGTGACCGAGCTGTCCTTCGGCGCCGCCGGCATCGGCAACCTCTACTCGCCGGTCACCGACGAGGAGGCGGCCGCGGCGATCGACGCGGCGTGGGACGCGGGCATCCGCTACTTCGACACTGCCCCGCACTACGGCATCGGTCTCTCCGAGCACAGGCTCGGCGAGGCGCTGCGGGCGCGCCCCCGTGAGGCGTACACCCTCTCCACCAAAGCGGGACGGATACTCGAAGCGGTGGAAGGACCGGTGGTCGGCGACGACCTCGCCCACGGCTTCGCCGTGCCCGCGACCCATCGCCGCGTCTGGGACTTCAGCGCGGACGGCGTACGCCGCTCCCTGGAGGACAGCCTGGCCCGCCTCGGCCTCGACCGCGTCGACATCGTCTACCTCCACGACCCGGACGACCACGCCGAGCAGGCCCTCCGCGAGGGTTATCCGGCCCTCGAGCGGCTGCGCGCGGAGGGCGTCGTCGGTGCGATCGGCGCCGGCATGAACCAGACGGCGATGCTCACCCGCTTCCTCCGCGACACGGACATCGACGCCGTGCTCTGCGCGGGCCGCTATACGCTCCTCGACCAGAGCGCGCTCACCGATCTGCTCCCGGCGGCACACAAGCACGGCACATCGGTGGTGATCGGCGGGGTCTTCAACTCCGGACTGCTCGCCGACCCCAGGCCCGGTGCGACCTACGACTACACGGCGGCACCCCGCGACCTCCTGGACCGCGCCCGCCGGCTGAAGGCCACCGCCGAACGGCACGGCACCACCCTGCGCGCCGCCGCCCTGGCCTTCCCGCTCGCCCACCCCTCCGTCGCCGGCGTGCTCGTCGGCACCCGCTCGGCGTACGAAGTCCGGGACGCGGCCGAGCAGTTCGCGCGGGAGGTCCCCGACGACTTCTGGCGGGAAGTACGGGCCGAGGGACTGCTGCCCGCCGACGTTCCCGTCCCCAGTGAGGAGCCCGTATGAGAGTCGCCCTGCACACCAAGGTCCGCGCCGACCGCGTCGCCGAGTACGACGCCGCCCACCGCGAGGTGCCGGACGAGCTGACCGCCGCCATCCGCGCGGCGGGCGCCACCTCCTGGACGATCTGGCGCAGCGGCACCGATCTCTTCCACGTCCTGGAGTGCGCGGACTACCCGCGTATGCTCGCCGAACTGGAGAGGCTGCCGGTCAACATCGCCTGGCAGGCGCGCATGGGCGAGCTGCTCGATGTCGTGCACGACTACTCGGCCGACGGCGCGGAGGCGGGGCTGCCCGTCGTATGGGAGCTGTGATGAGCGAACCGGAGTGGACGGCCGAACCGGCGGCGTGGATGGTGGACGCCCACCACCATGTGTGGGACCTCTCCGTACGCGACCAGGAGTGGATCACCGGCGACGCGCTCGCCCCGATCCGCCGGGACTTCGCGCCGGCCGATCTGCTGCCCGAGGCCCGCGCGGCCAAGGTCGCGGCGACCGTCCTCGTCCAGACGGTCACCGTCGCCGACGAGACCCCCGAGCTCCTCGCGCTTGCCGCGGCGGACCCCGAGCTCGTGGCGGGTGTCGTGGGCTGGACCGACCTCACCCGCCCCGATGTCGCCGACGCGCTCGCCGAGCTGTGCGAGCTTCCCGGCAGGCAGTACCTGGTGGGCATCAGGCACCAGGTCCAGGGGGAGCCCGACCCGCGGTGGCTGCTGCGGCCCGACGTACGCCGCGGTCTCGAGGCGGTCGCCGACACAGGCCTCGCCTACGACCTCGTGGTGCTGCCCCATCAACTGCCCGCCTGCGTCGAGGCGGCCAGGGAGCACCCCGGACTCACCTTCGTGCTGGACCACTTGGGCAAGCCGCCGATCGCCTCCGGGGACCTGGAACCCTGGGCCGCCGACGTCCGCGCCCTCGCCGCGCTGCCCAACACCGTCTGCAAACTCTCCGGTCTGGTGACCGAGGCGGACCCCAAGAGCTGGACGGTCGACGATCTGCGGCCGTACGCCGACACCGTGCTCGAGGCCTTCGGCCCGGACCGGCTGATGTTCGGCTCCGACTGGCCCGTCTGTACTCTGGCCGCCTCGTACGGCGAAGTCACAGACGCAGCACGGCAGTTGACGGAATCACTGAGCGACGCGGAACGTGCCGCCGTGTTCGCCGGGACCGCGACCCGCGTCTACCGTCTCTGAGCCGCCGAGCCGAAGTGCGTCGGCGGCATGAACTCGCGCACATACGTCCGCTCCCAGCAGGCGCCCGTCTCGCGCAGCTCCCGCCAGGTCGTGTAGCGGTAGCGGTAGAGACGTGCCCGGATGTACGCGGGCGGCGCCTCCGGCGGGAACGGGGAGCGGCGCAGCAGCCGCAGCGTGTCCCGGTCGCCGTCCAGGAGCCGCTCCACCAGCGGGCCGAACCACGGCCGGGCGTAGGCGGGGGAGAGCGCGGCGAACCACATCAGCCAGTCGAGCCGCAGATGATAGGGCGCGAACTGGCGTGGCCAGCGCCGCACATCGCCCGGCTTGCCCTTGAACTCGTACTCCAGCCACAGCGAGTCGTGCCGGGGCGACGTGTCCGCCGTGCCTTCGACGGCGACCTCCATGCGGACGCGGCTGATGCTGCCGAACGCGCCGTAGGCGTTGACGAGATGGAGCGGGTCGAAGGCGTAGTTCATGATCTGACGGCGCGAGAACAGATTGCGCGCCGGACGGTAACTCAGGCCGAACAGCAGGGCAGTCGCGGCGATGACCACCGCCTCGTACCAGAGCGGGGCGGCGGGCGGATCGGCCGGTGCGCCCACGCCCCCGAAGTCCAGGACCGACAGGGCGAGCACGATCGTGATCCAGTTCAGCCAGCTGAAGTTCCCGGACAGGACCAGCCACAGCTGGGTGGCGATCATCAGGCAGGCCGCGGCCGTCGCGATCGGCTGGGGCGTGAACAGGAGGACGGGGACGACGAGTTGGGTGAAGTGGTTCGCCGCGACCTCCATCCGGTGGACCGGCTTCGGCAGATGGTGGAAGAACCAGCTCAGCGGGCCCGGCATCGGCTGTGTCTCGTGGTGGAAGTACAGGCAGGTGAGCTTGCGCCAGCAGGCGTCGCCCCGCATCTTGATCAGCCCGGCCCCGAACTCGACGCGGAACAGCACCCAGCGCAGCAGGAACAGTACGAGGACCGGGGGAGCGGTCTCGTCGTTGCCGAGGAAGACGGCGAGGAAGCCCACCTCCAGGAGCAGTGACTCCCAGCCGAAGGCGTACCAGGTCTGCCCCACGTTCACGATCGACAGGTAGAGCACCCAGGGCACGACCCACAGGAGCATCCCGCCCCACAGCGGCAGCAGCCCGTCGACACCCGCGACCAGCGCCGCCGCGCAGCCGCAGCCCGCCCAGCAGACCAGGGCGAAGAAGCGGTCCGAGTAGTGCAGCTGGAAGAGGCTGGGCGCCCGGCGGAACGGCACCTGCTCCACGTAACGCGGCACCGGCAGCATCCCCCGCTCCCCGATCAGCGCGCGGAACTGCAGCACCGCGCTCAGGAACGCGACGAGGTAGACGGCGGCCAGTGCCCGCTGGAAGACGAGTCGGGCGAGCCAGTACTGATCTGCCGTGAACCACTGCACACGCCCATTTTGCGCCCGGACCGGCGTCGGCCACCCCTCGGCCCGCGCGGACCCGCCGCCGCACCTCGGCTTGCGCGCACCTCCCGCTGCCCTCAGAGAATGGGTGGAAAGTGCCGGAAAACAGGCGGGAGACCAGGGTGCGGGTGCCGACCAGGACCTACCGGACCTATGCGACGGCCTTCGCGATATCCGTGGCCCTCGCCGTCGCGGGATGCTCCGGCGGGGGCGACAAGACCGCCACCGACGGCGGCCCCGAGCTGTTCATGCAGCCCGCCGCCGCCGAGGGTCCCGACCCCTTCACCGACTCCACCGCCACGTCCACGGCGACCCCCTCGCCCGTCACCCGTTCGCCGCAGCCCGCACCGAGCGGAACGTCGTCGCCCACGGCCCACCAGGGCGCTCGCTCCTACTCGGGCAGTACGCCGGGCCTCTACGGCGGCACGCACTCCGTGGGGAGCTGCGACGTCGACGCCCAGGTCCGCTTCCTCACCGCCGACCAAGGCAAGGCCCGCGCCTTCGCCGAGGCGTCGGGCATCTCCCAGGCCGACATCCCGGGCTTCCTGCGCGGCCTGACGCCCGTCGTGCTGCGGGCCGACACCCGCGTCACGAACCACGGCTACCGCAGTGGTCAGGCCGCCGGCTTCCAGTCCGTGCTGCAGACGGGCACCGCCGTCCTCGTCGACGACCGCGGACTGCCGCGCATGCGGTGCGCCTGCGGGAACCCGCTGAAGCCGCCGGTCGCGCTCCAGGGCACCCCGAGCCACCAGGGGCGGCCGTGGTCCGGCTACCGCCCGACGCAGGTGATCGTCGTGACACCGGCACCGAAGATCATCGTGAACATCACCATCGTGAACATCGTCAACAACACCTGGATCGAGCGGAAGACCGGCGATCGCCACTGCGACCACGACCACCGGGTGCCCCCGCCGCACCCGAGGCCGACACCCAGTACGCCGACGCCGAGCACGCCGACGCCGAGCACGCCCACACCGAGCGCGCCCACACCGAGCACGTCGCCCCCCACGCCGACCGAATCGCACAGCAGCAAGCCCCCCACCGATCGGGGCACCACC